>DATHZE010000044.1:0-33514 GCA_035458765.1 Longimicrobiales bacterium | reverse complement strand
CAAGCAGACATCTGGCTCTACGATCTGGTGCAGGAGAAGGCCCGACCCGTGACCACGTCCGCGCCCGAGAGCGAGTACTCGGCGACCCCCTTGCCCAGCGGAGGTGGATTCTCCGCCATCCGCGTGGAGGCGGACTCGACGCAGCGGCTCTGGCGCTTCGATCCGGCTGGGGAGAATGCCGAGGTCGTCTTCCCGGGCATCGCGCCGGTCGGCTATCACGCCTGGGGAAGCGGACGGAGGGCGGCCCTCTTCGTGTTGGGCGACCCCGCGACCCTCCAGGTGGCCGGCCCGGGTGCTGAGGATCCGGTCACCGTGGCCCGGGACGTGGGCCGCTCGCTCCAGAGCATTCCAGGATCAGGAGAGGTGAGCTACGTCCAGCGCCATCCCGACGGAACCACCGAGATCCGTCGGCTCCGATTGGACAGCGGGACCTCGGAGCTCATCGTGGCGGGCGTCGATGGGGAGGACTTCCACGCCTGGACGCCCGACGGCGTGCTGCTCCAGGCCCACGAGGGACGCGTGTCCTCGTTCGTGCCGGGCGTCGACACGGCATGGGTGCAGATCGCGGACCTCTCCTCGCTTCGCATTCGCCTGAGTCGGATGGCGGTGCACCCCGACGGAACGTGGATCGCGTTGGTGGGAGAGGCGCCTGGCGGATAAGTAGCGCTATCTCCCCACCCACTCTTTCCAGTCGCCCTCGGCCAGGCCCACCGTGAGGCGGTTGTCCTGGCGCACCAGGGGCATACGCAGAATCAAGGGCTCCTCCTCGGCGATGGACAGCCAGCGGTCGTCGCCATAGAACGCCGTCGTGAGTCCCAGCGCCTGGAATCGCTTCGAGCCCCGGTCGATCACCTTGTCGGCTCCGAACTTCTGCATGAAGCGCCGAAGCTCGCCCTTCGACGGGTTCCGCACCTTGAAGTCCACGAAGTGGACCTTGATGCGGCGCTCCTGGAAGAAGCGCAGGGCCTTCCGGGTGTCGGCGTCGTTCTTCACGCCGAAGATCTGCACGTCCATGGGAGGCAAGGTAGGGCGAGGTCCGTCGACGGGGGAGGCCTCGAGGTCTCCGACGCGGGGGCCTTGTGGCGCCGCCGCCGGAGAGAGACCCTAGGGAATGGACGCCCAACTCGGCCTCTTCGACGACGAGCCCACGCCCGGCGTGACGCCGGTGGCACCCGCACCGGTGCCCGAGGACCTCGCTTCGGTCGCGGCGCGGCTTCCGGCCGGCCTCCGACTTGGAACGTCGTCCTGGTCGTTCCCCGGGTGGTCGGGACTGGTCTATGACCGCAAAGCCTCCGAGACGACGTTGGCGCGGTACGGACTGGCGGCGTACGCGCGGCATCCACTCCTGCGCACTGTGGGCTTGGACAGGGGGTTCTACCGGCCCGTGCCGCTGGAGGACTTCCAGCGATACGCCGAGGCGGTGCCCGACGACTTCCGCTTTCTCGTGAAGGCCGATCGCCTGCTCACCTACCCGACCGATCCGGGCTCGGGCGGCTTCCGGGGCTCGAACCCCCACTTCCTCGATGCCACCTACGCCATCGAGGCGGTGGTGGGACCCATGATGGAGGGACTGGGCTCCAAGGCCGGACCCCTGCTCTTCCAGTTCCCGCCGCTGGCCCCCAACCTGGTGGGCGGCCCGGAAGGATTCGTCCAACGCCTGCACCGGTTTCTCGACGCGCTTCCCCCCGGCCCCCTGTACAGCGTGGAGCTGCGCACGCCCGCCCTACTCACGCCGGAATACGTGCAGGCTCTCGAGGGCGTCCGGGCGGCGCACTGCTACACCGTGCACCCGGCCATGTCGCCCCTGGGCGAGCAGCTCCGCGCAGTGCGTCCCTTCGAGCAGCCCGCACTGGTGGTGCGATGGATGCTCCACGCGGGCCTGAGGTACGAGGCCGCCAAGGACCGCTACGAGCCCTTCGACCGCATCGTCGACGAGGACCCCGACTCGCGGGAACGCATCACTCTGGCCGCCTTCGACGCCCTCATCGCAGAGCGCGCCGTCTTCGTCGTCGTGAACAACAAGGCCGAAGGATCGTCACCGCTGTCGGTCTTCCACCTGGCCCGTCGCCTGGCGGCCTGGGAACCCCGGGAGGGCGCCGCGACCCCTGCTGGTCCCGCCTGAGCCGCCTCCGTACGTTCAGGACTCCTCCACACTTCCTACGACCGGACACCATGAACGCTCTTCGCCTCCTCCTCGTTCTCCTGGCCTTCGCCCCGCCCCTGCTCGCCCAGACCAGTGCCATGGAGCGCCGTATCGTCCAGGAGGTGGACGCCCGGGCCGACGAGGGGATCGCGCTGCTGGAGCAACTGGTGAACGTGAACAGCGGCACCATGAACCTCGCGGGAGTCCGCGAGGTGGGACGCATTCTCCGTGGGCAGTTCGACGCGCTTGGCTTCGAGACCCGATGGATCGACGGCGCGGCGTTCGAGCGAGCGGGCCACCTGGTGGCTCGCCACCGCGGTACGGGGACGAGGGTGCTCCTCATCGGCCATCTGGACACCGTGTTCGAGCCCGACAGCCCGTTCCAGCGTTTCGTCCGCGACGGCGACCGGGCTGCGGGCCCCGGCGTGGTGGACATGAAGGGCGGCGACGTGGTCATCGTCCAGGCCATGAAGGCGCTGGCCGCGGCGGGTGCCCTGGAGGGCATGGACCTCACCGTGGTGATGACCGGAGACGAGGAGCGGAGCGGACGCCCGCTCGCCGCCTCCAAAGCCATCCTCTACGAGCTCGCCGCCGAATCGGACGTGGTGCTGGCCTTCGAGAATGGCGACTCCAACCCCCGCACCGCCGTGGTGGCCCGACGAGGATCCACCGGGTGGCGCCTCGACGTGTCCGGAACGCCGGCCCACTCGTCGCAGCTGTTCCAGCCGGAAGTCGGCGCCGGAGCCATCTACGAGGCAGCGCGTATCCTGCGCCAGTTCTACGAACGCCTCGCGGGAGAGCCGCTGCTCACGTTCAATCCCGGCGTGATGGTGGCGGGGACGGCCGTCGAATACGACGATGCGGCCGAGGGGGGCACCGCCTTCGGCAAGAGCAACGTGGTGGCGGGCCATGCCGTGGTCACGGGCGACCTGCGCACCATCACGCTGGAGCAACTGGAGGAGTCGCGGGAGGCGATGCGCTTCATCTCGAGGCAGAACCTCCCGGGCACGCAAGCGACCCTGACCTTCGATGACGGATACCCACCCATGGCTCCGTCCGAGGGGAATCGTCGGCTCCTCGCACGCTTCGACCAGGTGAGTCAGGACCTCGGCTTCGGCCCCGTCACCGCCGTGGACCCCCGTAACGCCGGCGCCGCCGACGTGTCGTTCACGTCGGGCCACGTGGACACGGCCATCGACGGCCTGGGTCCCGGCGGCGGCAACGACCACACCGTGGACGAATGGATCGACCTCCCTACCCTCGCCCAGCAGACGAAGCGGGCGGCCGTGCTCCTCCACAGGCTCACCAATCCGGGAGCGGCATGATGACGAGAAAGCTGCTGCAGGCGCTGGCCGGCGCCCTGGCGCTGACGACGGCGTCCCCCGTGGCGACGGGTGCTCAGACCTTCCCCACCGCGGACTCCGTAATCCGGACCATCTGGGACGAGGGCATGACGGAACGGTCCCAGGTGGAGCCCCTGGCGCAGACGCTCATGGACTCCATCGGTCCACGCCTGTCCGGAAGCCCGAACCAGGCCGCCGCGTTCGACTGGGTGGCCCGAACCTACGCCCGCTGGGGGGTGGAGGCGCGCAAGGAGGAATACGGCACGTGGCGCGGATGGGATCGTGGCTTCACCCACATCGACCTTGTGGCACCCCGGAAGCGAACGCTCAACGGCATGATGCTGGCATGGAGTCCCGGGACCCAGGGGCCCGTGGAGGGCGATGTGATCGCGCTCCCGGACTTCACCAGCCCGGAGGCCCTGGCCGCGTGGCTCCCCGGCGCCAGGGGGAAGTTCGTGGCCATGAGCTTCGCGGAGCCCACGTGCAGGGCCCCGGAGAGCTGGGCGGCGCTGGCCACGCCGGAGTCGCAGGACCGCATGACGGCGCTTCAGGCGCAGACGCAGCGGAACTGGCAGCGGTCCATCCGCGCGGCCGGTGGCCAAGACGCCGTGGTGGCGGGCCTCGAGGCCGTGGGCGCCCTGGGCGTCCTCATGGGCCGGTGGTCGGCAGGATGGGGGGCCAACAAGATCTTCTCTGCCGTCACCACCACCATCCCCTCGGTGCACCTGAGCTGCGAGGACTACGGCCTGGTGCACCGCATGGCATCACGGAATCAGGGCCCCCGTCTGCGTCTGGACGCCGAGTCCGAGTTCCTGGGTGAGGTTCCCGTGGCCAACATCGTCGGGCGGCTCCCAGGCACCGAAAAGCCCGAGGAGTACGTGCTCCTCTCGGCCCATCTGGACTCCTGGGACGGCGCGTCCGGCGCGACGGACAACGGCACGGGCACCGTCATGATGATGGAGGCCATGCGCATCCTGAAGGCGACCTATCCCAACCCGAAGCGCACGATCCTGGTGGCCCACTGGGGAGGCGAGGAACAGGGACTGATCGGATCAGGCGCATTCGCAGAGGACCACCCGGAGGTGGTGGACAACCTCCAGGCCGCGTTCAACCAGGACAACGGCACCTGGCGGATCGACTTCATCCGCATGCAAGGCTTCGCCGGCGCCGGGGCCAGCTTCGGACGATGGTTCGGCAAGATCCCCGACGAGATCACCCGGCACATCGAGTTGGATATCCCCGGCGAGCCCGAGCGCGGCGGCAGCGATCACATGTCCTTCATCTGCAGGGGGACGGCAGGCTTCCGGCTGCAGTCCAACTACCCTGACTACCGCCAATACACGTGGCACACCGACCTCGACACATTCGACAAGGTGGTGCTGGACGACCTGCGCAGTAACGCGACGCTGGCGGCCATGCTGGCGTACCTGGCGTCCGAGGACCCGGAACGCGTGGACGCGACCCAGACGATCCTTCCCAACGGGCAGACGTGGCCCACCTGTGGCACGCCGCCCCGGAGTTCCACCGGGCGCTGACGCCGCTCGACCGGCAACCGTCCCTGGAGAGGGCCCGCTGGGCACGCTCGGAGCGCCCCAGAAGGCAGGCCCCCTGGCCGTCGATCCACCCCGCCCTACGTTCCCCCGATGCACTCCACCTTCGCCGTCTACCTCTACCTGGGTTTCGACCACATCGCGGACCTCCGGGGCTACGACCACATCCTCTTCATCGTGGCGTTGTCGGCGGGGTATGGCCTCACCCATTGGAGGCACCTGCTGGTGCTGGTGACGGCCTTCACCGTGGGGCACTCGGTCACCCTGGCCCTGGCCACGCTACGTCTCGTCTCCGTGAGCACGGCTTGGGTGGAGTTTCTCATTCCGGTGACGATCCTCGCCACCGGCGTCTTCACCCTGCTCGAGACGGGAACACGGCCGGCACATCTGCCGGGAGGGCGCTCGGGACCACTCCGGGCGCAGCGCGTGAAGTACGCCATGGCCCTCCTCTTCGGCCTCGTCCATGGCCTCGGCTTCTCCACGTACCTACGGGCGGTCCTGGGGGACGAGGAGTCCCTCGCCCTCCCACTCTTCTCCTTCAACGTGGGGCTCGAGGTGGGGCAGATCGCGATCCTCGCGTGCATCCTGGCCCTGGGGTGGGCCGTGGTGCGGGGGACGCCCCTGAGCCCGCGGTGGTGGACCCGCCTTCTGGCCGGCGGCGCGGCGCTGGCCGCAGCGGCCCTCGTCGTCGGGCGCGTCCCTTGAGGACCGCACCGTGAGCCGCTCCGAGACGTTCCGTGCGGGCGTCGTCGCCATCCAGTTCGGGCCGCCCATGGCCATGGCCTGCGTCGTCTCGGCCCATGGCTTCCGGAAGACGGGACTGGGCCAGGTGGGGTCGCTCGTGAGGACACTTCTCGTCCCCTGGATCGTGGCTGCCAGCCGAGCGATCCATCACGGCTGACCGGAGCGACCACACCCGCCCCCCATGCGCGCCTCCCCCTCTGCCCCTATTCTTCTGACGTACCGCGTCCGTCGCCACGCATGGCCCTCTCCGCCGGACGATCCGATCGATCACCGTCCCGCACCCATGAAGGGATGAGGCCATGTCGCGCTCCGTCTTCCGGCTCAGTGCCGGCGTTCTTCTCGCCGTCGTCCTGACCCCCGCCCCCTCCGCAGCCCAGCAGTGGCTCCACGACGACGGCTCCAAGACCAACAAATCGATGTTCCGGGTCATCGACGAACTCCCGGATCCCAACGACTACAGGAACGCCGCCGGCATGCCCGGCCGGCGCTACTGGCAGCAACAGGCCGACTACCGCATCCAGGTCTCGCTCGATACCACGGACCACAGCGTCCACGGGTCCGAGCGCATCACGTACCACAACAACTCCCCCGACGTGTTGCGCTTCCTGTGGCTCCAGCTCGACCAGAACCAGACGTCGGTGGAGCACAGCCGATCGAGGGCAGCCCAGGGCGCGCTGCCCGAGCGGATGAGCCCCATGGCGATGCGCTTCCTCGGTTTGGGGGACACGGACACGGGGTACAACCTCACGCGGGTCCAACTGGTTACACCCACCGGGCTCGTGGACGCACGGTACCGCATAAACAACACCGTGATGCGCATCGACCTCCTGGAGCCCCTGCGGCCAGGCGCGGTGCAGGAGTTCGAGATCGACTGGCATCACATCGTTCCCAACGCAGGCCGGGGCGCCAAGGAGCTGGTGGACGACGGGTGGATCTACGAAAACGCTCAGTGGTTCCCCCGCATGAGCGTCTACGACGACGTCAACGGTTGGGAGACGGACCAGTTCCTCGGCCGAGGTGAGTTCTATCTCAACTTCGGCGACTACGACGTGAGCATCACCGTGCCGTGGAACCACATCGTGGAGGCGACCGGGGAGCTCCAGAATCCCGAGGACGTCCTCACGGAGACTCAGCGGCAGCGTCTGGCGCAGGCGTACACGAGCGAAGAACCGGTCTTCATCGTCCGGGCCGACGAGGTCATGACGCCCGAATCCCGTCCCGCCGGGAGCGGGACGCTGACGTGGCACTTCAAGGCGGAGAACGTCCGGGACTTCGCCTGGGCATCGTCCAAGACGTACGTGTGGGATGCGGCGGGCTTCCGCTACTCCCCGGAGTCACACCTCATCAAGGTGCATTCCCTGTATCCCCGGGAGGCGATGCCCCTGTGGGACAAGGTCTCCACCCGGGCCACGCTTCAGACGCTGAAGAGCTACGGCCGCCTCGCCTTCGAGTACCCCTACCCCAAGGCCGCGAACATCAACGGTCCCGTGGGCGGCATGGAATACCCCATGGTTGCGTACTGCGGGGCGCGACCCCAGCCCGACGGAACGTACTCCGACCGCCAGGAGCGATCCCTCATCGGCGTCACGATCCACGAGGTGGGGCATAACTGGTTCCCCATGATCGTGGCCACGGACGAGCGGAAGTGGACGTGGATGGACGAGGGGCTGAACACCTTCCTGCAGTACTACGGCGAGCTGGACTACGCACAGACGTACTGCGGCGAGGAGTGGACCCAGACCGCCGACTGCAGCTACTCGCCCGAGGCGCGGGGCCCGGCGCGCAACATCGTCGAATACATGCGCGACCCGGACCAGGTGCCGCTCATGACGGAGTCGGACATCATCCACAAGGACTTCGGAAACAACGGGTACGCCAAGCCCGCGACCGGCCTGGTGATGCTGCGCGAGCACGTCCTGGGAGAGGAGTCCTTCGACCAGGCGTTCCAGTTCTACAGCCAGGGCTGGATGTTCAAGCATCCCCAGCCAGCCGACTTCTTCCGTTCCATGGAGGATGGCGCCGGCGAGAACCTCGCGTGGTTCTGGCGCGGATGGTTCTACAGCACGCATGCCAACGACCAGGCGATCGGAGACGTTTCGGTACAGGCGGCCCGGGACCTGGTGGGCAACAACGATCAGGGCGAGTACTACTACCGGGTGAAGGTCGACAACGTGGGCGGCCTCGTGATGCCCCTGGAAATCGAGGTCACGTACGACGACGGCGCCAAGGAACGGAAGAGCTTCCCCGTCGACATCTGGCGCAACAACGAGCTCACGTTCACCGCCGGGTTCTTCGGGAACAAGACGGTTATGGAGATCGTGGTGGATCCCGACGAAGCGTTTGCGGATATCGACCGTTCCAACAACGTGTGGAAGCGACCCATCGCGTGATGCACACGAAAAACTGCCCGCTTCTCTTGGCCTTCTTGCTGGCCCTCGCGCCCGCTCCGGGCGTGGGGGCCAGTACCCCTGGGGCATTCCCCCACAAGCTGCACATCAGCTCCGGAAACGCCGCCGTGGAGGACGACCTCCTGGTGGTGCGCATCCGTTTCTTCAAGGACGACCTGGAACTGGCTCTGGCGGGTCACGCCGGGCGATCCAGCTTCGTGATGAGCCCCGGGCCCGAAGTGGATGCTGCCTTTCTGGCCTACTTCCGCGACAATTTCACCGTGGTGGTGGGCGGCACGGCCCTGGAGCCCACCTTGGTGGGAAGCGGTGAGGACGAGTTGGACAGGGAGCCGGTTTGGTGGTATGCAATCCAGTTCGAGGCCCGGGCCGCCCTCCGGGTTTTCACGGTCCGGAATACGCTCCTCACCGAGGTCTTCGATGACCAGCGCAACGTCGTGAAGTTCATCCACTTCCCGGACCAGAAGCAGAAGACCTACTCCTTCGCCCTGGGCGAGGAGGAATTCGAGGTGCGGTTCTAGCCACCGTGGCGATGCTCCCTCCCTGGCCTCGCCGCAGCGCGTTTCTTGCGGTCCTCGGTTCGACGCTCCTGGCTTGTGGCGACCCGGAGACGCAGCCCACCGACCCCACGGGCCCTGAACTCACCTCGGGGAGCGTCACGGTCATCCTGCAGCGTCGTGGGGACGGCGACGACGCCGATGGCGTGACCGTCTCCCTCTGGTCCGGCTCACTGGTGGCGGCGAAGCCGGCGCGGCTCGGTGACACGATCTCGTTCGGCCAGGTTCCCACCGGCGCGTACACCGTGTCCGTGGCAGGCCTGGACCCGCTGTGCAGGGGCGACGTCGCCGATGTGATCGCCGTGGCCGCGGAGTCCAACGTCCTACGACTTCAGACCGAATGCGCCGGCCGCTTGCTGTATGAAAAAGAGTTCTCGGAGACCCGGGTGGCCGTCCTCTACGTGGGTGCGGACAGCCGCCTCAGGACCCTGCCCCTCCAGGGACGCCAGCACGTACGGGGAACGTCCCCGGACGGCGAACGCGCCCTCGTGGAGGAGTGGGAACCGGCCTCCTGCGGCGTCCGGATCCGGACGGCGGTCGTCACCCTGGAGGGAGGCGTGGTTCCGCTCCAGCAGAACCCTCGGCGACCGGTGTCGGCAGGCGCCAGGTGGTCCCCGGCCGGTGGACTCATCGCGGGCCGTGAGGAGGGAGTCTCTTCCTGCGGAGACGGCGATGAACGGGCCATCGTCCTCTACGAACCAGCGACCGGAGCCATGGTGCGTACCGTCGCCGAAGGCGTGGTACAGGTTCTGGGACCCGACGTGGCATGGTCGCCTGATGGTGTACGCCTGACCTACGTGAGCGGCAACGTGATCCTCGCCTACGACGTGGTCACGGGCAGCCTGACCCAATTGTACTCGGCCGCAGCCTCGGAACGACCCCGGGATCTCGCATGGGCCTCCACCGGACGCTACCTGCTCTTTCGACCGGCGCTCGGGGCCCGGCTCCGGGTGCTGGACGTGAGCGACGGATCGGTGAGGGAGATCGACGTTGCCGGAGCCGGCTCGGCGGCGTGGCATCCCTCCGCGAACCTACTCGCGCTCCATGCAACCGACCCCGCCCGGGTATTGGTCGTCGATGTGCCGAACAACACGGTGACCCCCGCCGCCGCCGACCCCGTCCCCGACGCCGCCCATCCGAGTTGGAACGCAGAGGGCGATCGTCTCCTCGTGTCTGGGCGGAGCCCTTCCGGAGCCCGGGCGCTCTACGTCGTGGACTGGCCCGGGCGGGAGGTCTGGCGCGTCCTCGAAGGAGACGCCGGGGGCCCCATGCGCGCGCGGTGGACGCGAGGGACCAGCGCGCGGTAACGGCGGACGGTCCTCAGGAACCGTGGCTGATCATGAGGAGCGGGCAGTCGGTGCGGCGGGCGATCTCCAGCATCACCTTGCCGAAGACCCGCTGCTGCCGACCCACCCGTTGCAGGCCGAGGATCAGCAGGTCGCACTCGGCGGCCCTCGCCACGACCTCCTCCACCACATCGTCGTTCCGTGCCACCACCACCGCGCCCGACCCAGGCGCCTCGTCGTTGGCCAGGCGTCGGATCTCCACCTCGGCGCGGCGTGCGGTCTCCGCGCCCACCCCCGAGGGAAGCACCGACAGGAAGGTCACCTCGCGGCGCGCCGACCTTCCGAGGTTCCCCAACAAGCGTGCCCGGACGGAGCTCTGCTCCCGTCCGCCACGGGAGGGAACGACGATCCGGACCGCCTGATCGGGGTTCCAATCGCTCGGAGCGCGGAGGATCACCACGTGAGCGTCCACCTTCCCGATGAGGCGCTCGAGCGGGCCGGCCATCATGGACATCCCCAGTTCGCCAACGCCGAACAGGATCTTCTCGCACCCGCTTCGGCCGGCGATGCGCGCGATCTCGGTCCAGGGATCGTCGTCCACCGTGATCAGGGCCTCAGGCCTCAGATCCGCCTCGATGGCGGACGCGAGCGCGTCCCCCAGGACACGCTGCGTGTCCGCCAACTCCTCGGTGAGTCCACGCTCGCCCAACGCCCGAGGCGTGCGGACCACCGAGAGCAGCTGGATCCGGGAGATGGCCTGGGGGGCCAGAGCCTTCGCCATCTTCACCAACATCCTGGCGCTCGCCGGGTTGGCGATGGGCACGAGAACCAGCGGGCTGCGGCCGCGCAGCCGGATGATCTGAGGGTCGAGCCCCTCCGACGACGCATCCACGACGCGGGCTCGGGGGGCCAGATGGGTGACGTACAGCACGGCACCCAGACTGAGCCACAGCGCCGCCAACACGCCCGCCGAGGGCACGGCCAACGCCTGGTATAGCCCCAGGGCCAGGCATGCCGACCCGCCGGCCAGGGGAACGGCGGGAAACGCGGGCGACTGGAACGGGCTACCGGTGGAGGCGCGCCTGCGCACCAGATAGGCGACGCCGTGCGCCAGCGCGAAGCTGGTGAGGAAGATGAGGCTGGAGACCGCTCCGGCCGCCGCCACGTCCGGCACGGCCACCAACACGAACGCCACGGTCACGCCGGTGAGCTTCACCGCGGGCACAGGCGTCCCGAATCGGGCGGAGATCCCGTCGAACTGGCGCGGAAGCGTTCGATCGGACGCCATGGTCCTCGCAAAGGACGATGCCGCGATCAGGTTGGCCTGCAGCGCCGAGAGCATGGAGAGCACGCCGGCGACCACCACGAGCCAGTAGCCCGCCGGACCGAGGAAGTTGCGCGCCGCGGTCGCCACCAGGATCTCGGGGTCTCCCGCGGCCAGGGCCGCCACGGGCTGGCCATCCGTACCCACCGCCACGATCAGGAAGAGGAGCGGAAGGTAGATGGCCCCCGCCACGGCGAGGGAGAAGAACATCGCCCGCGGGATGTTCCTCTCCGGGTTCTTCACGTCACCGCCCACCGCGGCGATCAGGTCGAATCCCTGCAGGGCGATGAAGGTGTAGCCCATGGCCTGCGCAACGCCCGAGCCTCCTCGCTCCAGAAACGGGGTGAACGACCCGGTGAGCTCGGAGAGCGTGGGAAGGTCCGTGAACAGGACCCAGAAGCCCGCCACGATGAGGAACGAAAAGACCACCACCTTTCCTGCCGTGGCCCACTGGCTGCCGCCCGCGGCGGACCGCATGAGACTCCAGATGTAGAACGCCACCGCGCCCAAGGCGTACGCCAGAAGCGCGAACCGTCCACCGATCCACGCCGGGGGGGTGCCGCCGGCCACACGCACGAGCTGCTCGAGGAACGGGACCAGGAAGACCGCGAAGCCGAGGGCGTACAGCACCGCCGCCACCACGGAGGCGAACCAGACCACCCACCCCACGGCGAAGGCCGCCTCGACGGTCAGGACTTTTCGGGCATACGTGTACGTTCCGCCGGACTCGGGAAAGCGGGAGGCGAGCTCGGCGAACGACATGGCCGTCAGCAGGGCGATGACCCCGTTCAGGGCGAAGGCCACGATGGCGCCGGGGCCCGCCGTCGCGAACGCCACGCCGGCCAGGGCGAGGACACCGCCCCCCACGATGGCCCCCACTCCCACGCCGGTCGCGGGGAGGAGTCCGAGGGTCCGCTCAGAAGGCTGGCGATGCGATTTCATGCAGGGAGCTTAGGCAAGCCGAAGCCATTTCGGGAGGTGGCGGGGATTCAACTCACGGGCGGAACCGAATCTCGCACCCGGGGGTGGCGCGAGAAACGGAATCCCTGTATCATCCCGCCCCTTCAGGGCCCGGGGCCGGCGCTTCGGGGAACCTTGGGTGCTTCACGACGTGTTCCTGCCCTCGTACCGGACGACCTTCGCACGGCACAGGGATCTCATACATAAAGGGTGGATCCTTCCGCCCAGGAGAACACTACCCGTGCGCGCCCTGCCCAAGCTCGCTCTCGCCGTGCTCGTCCCGACCCTGACCGTCGGTTGCGCCACAGCTCCCCGCAGCATCCCCACGTCACAGCCCCAGGGGCTCGCCGTCATCGTCGAGAACCACGCGTGGGAGGACGTGTCCGTGTACGCCGCCTCGAGTGGCGAGCACCGTCGCCTGGGGACCGTCTCGTCCGGCCGGACGGCCACGTTCCAGGTCCGACACCTCTCGGCAAGCGCCTCGGACCTCGAATTGGTGGCCTCGCCCCTTGCCTCCGCGAACCCGCACCGCTCCGGCCGACTCATGGTGTACGCCGGCCAGACCGTCACCTGGACCATCCACGAAAACCGCCTGGGTGGAGACGTCACCATCCGCTGAGGTGGGCTTCAGCCTCGTAGGGTGTCCAGCGCAGCCTGAGCCTCATCCACCATCCACCGCACCTCGGGATCGGGATCGGTGAACGTGGCCAGGAACGCCGCGTAGTGCGCCTGCGCGAGAGCGCCCTGGCCGGTGTCCGCGTAGAGACGGGCGAGCCTCATCCGGGCGGCCGGCCTGATGAACCCCTGCAGGGTCCAGTCGAAGATCCGGTGGCGGGGCTGTCCGAGGAGGGACTCCAGGGCGGAAATCGCTGATTCGGGATGTCCCGTCTCCGCGTAGCCCTGGGAGAGGATCCACCAGGTCAGGAAGGTGTCGCCGCCGATGAAGCCCCCGGCTCCGCTTCGGAGCGCATCCGCCACGGGTTCGAGTCTGGCCACCACGAACTCCCAATCCCGGCGCCGGCTCGCTGGTCCCACTTCCAGGAGAGCGAACCACGGGCCGAAAGCCCGCTCGAACGTCTGGCTGGTGGCGCTGTCCCGCATGGCCGTCAGCCGCTGAGCCATCCTCTGCGCGGCGAGGGTGTCCCCGACGAGGGACTCCCCCACGGCGTGGAAGACGAAATCCGTGACCGCCGACCGCCCCCGCCCCTCGAGCTCGGCGGGACACTCGTGGTCGAGCTCCCAACCCGGCGAAGGCCCGTAGGCCACGTCCGCGAGAAGGCGGCCGATGTCACTCCAGCCATGCCGGGCACATGAACACACCGAGTCCGGCAGTTCGTAGGTGGCACGGATGCGCCCCCGGACCGGAGTGAGCTGCCTGGCGGCCATCCGGATGAACTCGACCGAGCGCCAGGTGTCCTCGCCGGCCTTCAGGAGGCTGTCGGCGCGGTCCCATTCGGCCGCCGAGAGAGCCGCGAAAAGGTCAATCTCCGCAGAACACGCATCCCCGATACCGGCCCCAAGGGAGTCGCGAAGGGCCGCCAACTCGTCGAGGCGGCCCGCACCGGCGGCCCATGCGTTCGTGTTGTTGCCGCACGGACTGTCGTACGCCGCCATGGGATCGATCCTCCTCGCCTGGTCCGCGTGACGGCGTTCCATGGCGAGGCGGACATTCACGGCCGAGTCGAGGCGACCTCCCTCCCTGGCCAGATAGAAGCCATAGTTGTTGGCGTAGCTGGGATCGCGGGCCACCGCGACCTCGGCCTCCTCGAGTGCGAGATCCCAGAGGGCGATGTCCTCCCTCAACCGACGATGGAGTTCCTGATCCTCGCGCCTCGCGGACGTCAGGCGATGCGCGAAACGAGTCGCCTGCTCGTTGGCCGCCTCTGCAGAGTCGAGTTCACCCAGGTAGTTCCCATATGTGCTCGCGAGATGCGACCATGCCATGGCGAACGCCGTATCCAGCGTCACGGCCCGCCGGAATAGGGACGCCGCGAGTCTCGGCTGCCCGTGGCCCACGGCGAGACGCCCCTCGTGGTAGGACACGAGGGCCTCCAGGGAGGGGGTCAGCACTTGAGGTAGGGCTTCGCGGTTTCCCAGCGACTGCTCCGGCGCTCCGAGGCCGCGCAGTAGGTCCACCAGCAGGGAGTCCGCGAGACCCACCACCGCTGCGACATCGGCCGTCGCACCCGTCACCCCGAACAGGAGCTCCCCGGATGCCGCACCCTCGGCGCGGATGCCCAAACGGTAGGTTTCGCCCAGCCGGTCCAGCCGGGCGATCACCGCGACGGGGACGCCCAGGCGAACGCCCGCCTCCCGCGCGGTGGCCCCGTCCAACGGAGCGCCTTCTTGCCGCTCCATGAGCCCGAGCGTCTGAGCCAACTCGTGGCTCGGCACGACGCTCACCAGTCCGGAAAGGTCCAGGCCCGTTCGCAGCAGGTACTCCACGGCCTCCCGTTCGTGGGATTCAGCGGTCCCCGTCACGTCCGCCAGGATCGCATAGGGACGTTCGGATGGAAGCGGGTCCGGCGCCTGGGGAGACACACCGCCGTTCATCTTCGCCACGCCGACGACGGCCGCCGCCAAAGCGACCATGAACAGCCAGCGACCCCATCGACGGCGGGGACGGGCGGGAGGCGGAGCCTGAACACGCGTGGCGGCAGGTGCCCGGGCGGATGTCGGAGTCGAGTCGGGAGGGGAGGGGGCCGCTTCCGTGCGACCCTCGGGCAGAGGAACCGGCGTGCCGGACTCCTCCCGGAAGCCCCCGGTCCGGATCGCTTCCACCACGGCCCGGGTCTGCACCGACGGCTCCACGTCGAGGTCTTGCCGGAGGCGGGCGCGGAACTGCTCGTAGAGGCTCAAGGCTGCGGCACGATCCCCTCTCCGGGCGAGGGCCTTCACGAAGTCCTGGACCGGAGCCTCGTCCGTCCATACCAGGTCCAGCGCTCTGTGGGCCGCCAATTCGGCCCCGGCGATGTCCGCCTCCTCGATGCGCTCCTCCGCCAGGGTCCACGCTGCCCACGCCGCCGCCTCACGCAGGCGATCCCGCTCCAACGCCGCCCAATCCTCGAACGCATGGGCGCCGCCCACATGGAGGCCGGTGAGGAAGTCCCCCTGGTATTCCCCCAGGGCGTCTGCCCACCGCCCTTCCGCGACCGCCGAATCGAAGCGCTGCACGTCCGTGGTGACGCGGTCGGGGACAAGCTCCACTTCTTCGCGTCCGCGGGTCTGGAGGATTCCGGCAGGGAGGTGCTGGCGCAAATAGTAGAGGCTTTGAGAGAGCGCGCGTCGAGCCCGCACGTCATCGCACTCGGGCCAGAAGAGGGCAACCAGGGTGTCTCGCCGATGGAAGCCGTGAGGGCGCGCGACGGCTAGATAGACAAGCAGGGCCAAACGCTTGGGCTGGGCGAGGACGCTGCCAAAGTCATCCCCGTCCGGTCCGGTCAACTCCAGCAGGCCGAGGGTCCCAAGATGGAGCATGGTCTGGCGGGCTAACACGTCGGGGGCAGGCTAGTCGAATATATATGCGCTCCCGTCGAAATGAACACAGTGGCGGCTACCGGGGCTGCCCTCCACCGCCCGGCTGGCCGGTCCCGCCTGCGCTCCCCCGGAGCGCATCGAAGCCCATATACGTGGCCAGAAACCCACCGACCACGATGACGCCGGTGCGCCACGCGCTGAAGGTGCGGACATCCAGGGAGGCGATGTTCGCCCGGGGAATCGGGAAGGTCCAGTTCTCCCCACTGAAGCCGTCCCCGGTCACGGCTTCCAGCCACAGCGTGGACACGACGACGTCTCCCGGCTCTTCACGGATCATCTCCGCCGTGACCACGCCGATGTTGTTGGCCGTGAGCGAGGACAATTCAAAGCTCTGGGGCGTGCGAAGACGTATCCGGAGAGGGGTGCCCTGGGCCAAGCTCCGACCTGCTTGGGGCACGTAGTGGTAGCATCCGGTGAGGGTGGCTACCAGGGCCAACAGGGCGATGCGCGAAACGACGTTCATGGGGGCCTCCGGTCCGGCCCGGCGTGGCCGGCCGCGTCGAAGCGGCCGGCCACTGGGTCTCGCCTGCTAGCTGCAGGAGTTGGGGTCGTTGGTGTTCCGCGCTGGCTGCTGTGCCGGCGCCGGAACGTTGGGGTTCGACTGCCGCTCGGCCTGGCCGTAGTACAACCGGGCCGGCATACCGCCCTCCCTCTGGGTGATGGCGGGGAGGCACGTGCGCTTGAAGTCGTTGAACGCCTCCATGTCGAGGAAGAGCGCTTCGTACTTCTGCTTCATGATCTCCTCGAAGAGCGCTGTCCCGCTCTTCGCGTCCAGCGCCGAACTCAGCGCGGCAAGGCTGACGTTCCACATCGCTTCCTGGCATGCCAGTCCCGCCTTGGCCGCGGTGCGGGCACCCCCTTCGTTGCCGAGCTTGAAGCTGGCCTCGGCCTGAATGTAGGCGTTCTCCGCGCACGAGAGGATGGGGAAATTGAAGTCCGGCGCGCCGTAGCCCGTGAGCGACAGCTCCGAGTCCCGGGCGACGTATCCTCCGGTGCTCGCTTCGCTGAAGTAGAACGGCAGCCGCGGGTCGTTTTCAGCCACCATGAGGGGCACCAGATAGTCTCCGGAAGAGATGTACCCGGAGCGATCCCTCATGAACTGGTACCAGAGGTTGTTCTCGGTAGACGCCGTCGAGTGGATGGCTCTCCAGTTCCCGGCCGACGTGGCGATGCCCTGCTGTGCCTCGGCCAGCGCGGCCTGATAGGAACTGCTTCCGTTCACCTCGGCCCAATGCATATGGAAGCGGGCCTTGAGCGTGTGGGCCACGGCCGTCCAGTTCGCCGCGTTACCGGCGAAGTTCATGTCGACGGAACCGGGACCGGCACCGCCGGCACCGAGATCCACGATGGCCTGGTCCAGGAGGGACTGCACCGTGGCATAGACCTCCGCCTGGGTATCCAGGCCCGGAGCGTCAATGCCTTCGGTGGCGGCCTCCGAGTACGGAATGTCGCCGAACATGCTGGCGCCCATCCCGAACAGATACGCCTCGTAGATCTTGAGAATGCCCGCGTAGAGGTGGCGGCCACTCTCTTCGGCTTGCCCGATGGCGTCCCGCAGATCGATGAGACCACCTCCCGTGTACAGGGCGGAGAACTCACCGTCCGCGTCCTCCTCGTTGAGCCGGTACGTATCCAGGATGGCGAACTGCCGATCCGTGCCTGCCATCTGCTGGGTCCACAGCGACGCGATACGCGCGATCTGGCTCTCCGAGAAGTAGAAGGTGTTGACCTGGATGCCGGTGAACAGCTGGTCCACCGTCGCCGTGGGTACGGCGTTGGGGTTGAGGTCCGTGGGACTGATGAAGTCATTGCAGCCCACGAGGACCGCCGCGATGAGGAGCGCGCCAAGCACGCGTCCCCGTCGGATCGTCGTGTTCATGGCTCCTCCTTACCGGACCACGGTTACGTTGAACACCCAGCCCCTGGTCTGGGGGTTGTTGAAGTAATCGATCCCACGGCCAAGGGTCTGGCCGTCCAGGTTGTTCTCGGGATCGATTCCGGTGTAGTTCGTCCACGTCTTGAGATTGCGGCCGCTCACCATGATGTCGAGTGAGCTGAATCCCAGACGGTTCAGCCAATCCTGGTCGCGGAACGTGTACGCCACGGAAACGTCCCGGAGCTTCACGTATCCGGCATCCTCGATGAACTGACTGGCCGGACCCGTGAACCCTGACCCGATCCCATTCCAGAACCAGGTCAGCCAGTTGAGCGGGACGGACTGTCCCGCGCCCGGACCCGCCACGTCGAACTGCTTCAGATAGGTTTCTCCGAAGACCTCGCTCTTCCCCTCTCCGTGGTACGCTTCGGTGTCCCGGTGCGTCCCGAAGAAGTAGAGAGCACCCTTGGTGCCATTCCACGCGTCGCCGCCGTGCTTGAAATCGAAGAGCGCGGACAGTCGGAGATTGCTGCCGATCTGGATGTTGTTCCTTATGCTGGCGGTCCAGTCGGGGTTGGCGTCGCCTGTGACCCGGTTCTGCGGATCGTACTGCGGATAGCCGTCGGGGCCGATGTAGACGTCGCCGGCATTCCAGCCGCTGTACGCGCCGTCGATGTCGACGCCGTCGTCATCGACGCTTCCATTCCCGAAGCGGATGAAGTCGTCGGTGTACATGACGCCGATGGGATAGCACTTGGTGATGTTGCCGTTGTCGTCCCTCACCGGCGCCACCACGGAGTTGCTGCTCCCGGTGAAGCCCGTGAGGGTGAACTCCTCCGTCCCCGCGAGATCCAGCACGCAACTCGTGTTCGTGGCCCACTGCGTGCCGATGTTCCACTGCACCTTGTCGGTGTTGAGAACGTTGAGGGCCATGGAGGCCTCGAACCCCTCGTTCTCGAACTCGGCGGCGTTGGCGTACTTGCTGAAGAAGCCGGTGCTGGGCGCCGTGTTCACCGCCAGAATGGCGTCGGTGGTGTGCTGGTAGTAGTACGTCAGCCCCACCGAGAGGCGATTGTCCAGGAAGGCGAAGTCCAGTCCCGCCTCATACTCCGCCGTGCGCTCGGGCTTGATGTCCATGTTGCCCAAGGTGTTCTCGCTCACCACCCCCTCGTTCCCCCTGTAGATCGTCTGGAGTCCGTTGGGGTTCAGCCACCCGTCGGTGATGGTGGCCGTCTGGAACGCACTGACGTTGCTGAAGATCGGAGGCTGCTTGCCCGCCACTCCGTAGGCGAGGCGCGCCTTGCCGAAGCTCACCGGCGTATTGTCGAGGTACCGGGAGAAGTCCCAGGCCGCCGACGCTTTGGGATAGGCGAATCTCTGGTCGTCGCCGCCGAAGGTGGAGGACCCGTCGTACCGCACGCCCCCGGTCAGGTAGAGTTGATCGTACAGGTCCATCTGGGCCTGGGCGAAGTAGCCGTCCGTGCGCACTCGCTCCGTGCGCTCGTCGGGAATCTTGTCCACCGTGAAGTCCAACTGGTCGGTCCCGTAGATGAGGTTCTGCCCGTTGACCTGATAGCGCCTGAATTCCCTTTGATTCAGGCTCTGCCCCAGTGCGAGCGTGAGATTCATGTCGTCGTTCAGGTCCCGCGTCCCGGTCACGACCAGGTTGTGGTCGATCTCGAAGTTCACGATGTCCGCGCGCACGACCCTCCCGTTGGGAAAGTCCGACGAGCTCTTGGGGAAGACGGTGCGACGCTCATCCGCCGAATAGTCGGCGCCCAGCGTGTAGTCCACCTTCAGCCAATTGAACGGCGTATAGTGGGCGTTCACGTTGCCGAAGGTGCGCCCCACGTTGGCGGTGTTGGTGATGTCGTTTGCGATCCAGAAGGGGTTGTCGTAGCCCAGGCTCTGGGTCATGGACGTCGGATTCGGCCTCCGGTACGTCCGCTGAAGGCCCGTCTCCGTGAGGTACGGCAGGTTGTTGAAGTCCGGCGGCGTCCGCAGCGCACCCAACTGGATGCCGGATATGTTGGACCCCTGCTGGACGAAGTCACCTGCGCCGTCGGTATAGGCGAAGTTGCCGCCGATGCGCAGATCGTCGCGGAACGAGTGGCTCGCCTTGAGCCGCACCGTGGTCCGATCGTAATTCTGTGGCCCGACGATGACGCCCTGCTGATCCAGACGCCCCACGGACAGATAGTAGTCCGTGCTCTCGTTGCCGCCCGACCAGGTCATGAACTGGTCGCTGCGAAGCCCGGTCCGATAGATCTCGTCCGCATGGTTGTAGACGGGGGTACCCGCGGAGATGGGAAGACCCCAGCTCGTAGGGCACCGGTCGCGCGGAACGCCGTACACGTCTATGCACACCTCACCCGACTCGGGAATCGTGCCCGGCGCTTCCCCGAAGGCCGCGTTCAGCCCGGTGACTCCGGCCAGTCCCTGCCCGAAGGCGCGTTGGAGGGGCACCGTACGGTTCACCTCGTCCCAGGACATGGAGCTCCGGTACTCGATGCGATTGGTTCCGGGAGTCCCCGACTTGGTGGTCACGAGCACCACGCCGTTGGCCGCACGAGAGCCGTAGATGGCGGCCGCGGCCGCTCCTTTGAGGATTTCGACGCTGGCGATGTCGTTGGGGTTGAGGTCCATGACACGGTTGGTCACCACCGTGCCAGCGACGGAGTTCTCCACCGTCGTGGAACTGTTGTCCACGGGGACCCCGTCCACGACGAACAGCGGCTGGTTGCTCCCGAGCAGGGAGTTCGCGCCCCGGATCCGGATATACGACCCGGCCCCGGGGTCGCCCGCCGAGGACACCACCTCCACGTTGGGCGCCTTCCCTGCGAGGGACGCGACGAGATTCACTTCCTGACTCAGGCTGATTTCTTCGGCCTTCACGGAGTTGATGGTCACTCCGAGTTTCTGCCGTTCGGTGTTCAGCCCCGCTCCGGTCACGATGATCTCCTCCAGGCGGAGGGGGTCCGTGGCCAGAACGAAATCCAGCACCTGCGTGCCGGGCGTCAGCGTGACCTCCAATTCGTGCGCTGCCCGACCGATGATGCTCGCGCGTATCGTGACCGTCTGGCCCGTCACGCGCGATGCGGGGATGATCATGAGATAGCGGCCCTGAGCGTTGGTCAGGACCCCGATGTTCATCGACTCGATGTAGACGCTGGCGGCCTCAACGGCGACGCCCTCCGCGCCCATGACTCTTCCAGTGAGCGTCGTCGGCTCCTGCGCGGCAATGCAGAGAGGCGACAGCAACAGGGGAAAGGCCAATCCAAGGAGTCGTCTGTACCCTACGCTCATACTTCCTCCTTGACGGTGTGAGCGTCCGCCCGAACGTCGGGCGGCAAAAAAAGGCGTGCCGGCCGCCCTGAGGCAGCCGACACGCCCTGGCCCGTGGAGCACCCACCCCACGGGGGTTCGGGAGGGGGTGACCGGCCCCCAACCCGGAAACGGTTTGATTCCTGTTCCAGCACATCGGACCGCCCCTTTGTGGGCGTGATCCGAGACACTTCGGATCTTGGAAGGCAAAGCCGAGGGCCTAATCTGAACCCTCGATCTCACCCCGCTCTCGCCCCTGGATAACCTGGGGCTCATCCCAGGGCGGAAACGGGCTATTCTGACTTCGCAGGGGCGATTTCGGGGCTCTTCGTGGCCGGAGGCGGCTCGAAACGGGACGCGCGGACAGGGAGGGCGGACGAAGCCCAGGACCGTCACCCGACGCATCGAGGAGGTCGTCGTCCATCACTTGAGGAGGACCGGCGACGGAGCGCCCTTCTACTCCTGGAAGTGACCGCCTGGTCGAGGGGTGGTCAGGCCCGTTCGACGACCCCCTTCGACGCCCCCGCCTCCACCTTCCTGGCGGCCGACTGAAGCACGGACTGGATGTCCACGCCCACGGCGGCGGAGATGGCTTCCACCGTGCCCAACGCGCCGTGTACCCTCTGGTTCACGGCGTTGCCCACTCCGGAGCCGCTCCCGCCGTCGAGCACCACGACCCGCTCGATGTCCACGCCCTCCACGGCCTTCACGGCCGTCTGGAGGAGTTGGGGGAGCTTCTCGGCCAGGAGGACGGCCAGGGCCTGGTCGCCCCCGGCTTTCACCTGGTCGTACAGCATCTGGAGGACCTGGGCGCTGGCGCGGCCCTCCTCCAGGATCGGGGCGGCCTCACCCTCGGCTCGAGCCTTGGCGGCGGTGCGCTCGGCGTTGGCAGGCTCGACGATGTCGGCCTGGAGGCGGAGCTTCTCGCGCTCCACACGACGGCTCTCCAGGGACTTCTGCGCCTCCACCTCCGCTTCCTGCGCCTTCACCACCGCAGTGCGCTCGACGATCTGCGCCTCCCTGTCCAACTCGGCCTTCCGGACCCGGAGTTGGTTCTGGGCTTCTGCGATCCGGACGGCGGCCTCGGCCTCCTTGATCTCGGCGCTCTGTCGCGCATCCGCCTGGCGTTGCCGAGTCTGGGACGTGGCGTCGGCCTCGGCGATCTCCGCGTCCCGCACGGCCTCGGCGGCCCGCTTACGCCCGATGGCCTCCAGGTAGCCGCGTTCGTCGCTGACGTTCTGGATCTTGAGAACGTCCAGGTGGAACCCGAGCGCGGCCAGATCCTCGCCTGCGTCCTCGGACAGGGCCCGCGCGAAGCCCAGGCGATCCTCGTTCACCTCCTCGGGCGTGAGCGTGGCCAGGACACCGCGCAGGTTCCCCATGAGCGTGTCCTTGGCCAGGTGGGTGATCTCCTGCTCCGTCTTCCCGAGAAGACGCTCCACCGCGTTGTTGAAGACCGTGGCGGGCTGGGAAGCGATCTTCACCGCCGCGATGGCTTCGATGTTCAGGGGGATGTTCCCCTTGGAGAAGGCGTTGGCCACCGAGATCTCGATGGAGAACGTCTCCAAAGAGACGTGCTGTACCGACTCGATGATGGGCACCCGCAGCGTCCGGCCGCCGATGACGGAGCGGTACCCTACCCTCTCGCCGCTGGACAACTGACGGGTTCGGCCCGTGAGCACCGCGGCCCGATTCGGAGGAACGATGACGATCAGGGAGCGCACGGTCATGACGGCGACCACCACGACCGCAAGAAGGGCCAACGCCACGGCGAATCCGCCTGCGACCAGGTCCTGTCCGAAGAGTACCTGCCAGTCCATTCTCAATCCTCCCTTTATGGCACCAGGTCCGAGTCGCTTTCCACGGGCGCAACCAGCGCCACACCCCGGTCCATCTCCACCACCAGCACACGACGCCACTGGGAAGTGTCATCCAACCCGGACGTAGAGGCGTGGGGCAGTGCCTTGAGTTCGACCTCCCGGCCCGCGATCTCCACGATGACTCTCCCCCCGCTCTCCTCGATGGGGAGGGTGACGCGGCCGAAGTGGCCGGCGTACTTGTCCTCACTCGCCAAAGCCCCCGACTCGCCGCGTCTCACCCATGCGAACAGACCGTTGATCAGGGCCCCGGAGACCAGGCCCGTGCCGATGGAGAGGGCCGCCGTAGTGCTCGGCGCGATCCCGGCACTTTGCGTGGTGAGCAGCGTTCCCACGGCGCCGAACCCGAACAGGGAATAGGTGATCGTTCGGATGGAGAAGATCTTGGCCGCAGCATGGGAAGCCCCGCCATGTGCTCCGTCTCCGCCGACGTCAGCGGCGTGGGCCCCGTCGAGGTGCACGTCCAGATCGGCATCGAAGTCGGCGTCGAGACCGCCGATGTCGGCATCCATGCCGGCCAGATCCCCGCTCACATCGATGTCCCCATGACCCCCGAAGAGGTCACCGAGCAGGGATAGGCCGAGAAAGCCGCCACCCAGAACGAGCGAAAAGACGTAGAGCGCGATCATCCGATCATGGATACGAGACGCGCGGGAGGGGCCTTCACTTGAAGATGGCCGTCGGACGCCCGTCGGGACAGTGGCAGGAGGTCAATCGCGCCTCCTCCTTCACCATTTCCGAACAGGACCCACCATAACGACGAAAAGGGCCCGCCGGTCTCCCGGCGGGCCCTTTGGGTCGGGCGGTCCGAGTCCGTCAGTTCGCCGCGATGAGGAACACCTGGTCCACGACGTGGACCACGCCGTTGGAGGCGTCGATGGTGGCGAGGATCTTCGCGCCGTTCACGTACGTCGCCCCATCCCGCACCTCGACCGGCACGTAATGCCCGGTGGCCATGTACAGTTGGTCCCCGTCCTTCAGGTGCTCCAGGGTGAACTTCCCCGGAGCGGCGTGGGACGTCACGATCTTGGCCAACTTCTGCTTGTTCTCGGGCTTCAGGAGTTCCTCCACGGTGCCCTCAGGAAGCGCGGCGAACGCCTCATTGCTCGGCGCGAACACCGTCAACGGCCCCGCGTTCACGAGGACGTTCTCCAACTCAGCCGCCTGTACCGCCGCGACCAACGTGGTGTGGTCGGCGGAACCGAGGGCGATCCCCAGGATATTCGCTTTGGAGTTCTTGTCGTCCACGTAGGCCTGGCCTCGGTTCGATCCCGTCGCAGCGGCCGCGTCGGCGGGAGGGGACGAATCGCCCGGAGCGCAGGCGGCGAGGACGAGAAGGGCCAGGGACGCTGCTGCCAGGGTCTGGATTCTTCGTGCACGAATCGACATCGGGGGTTTCCTCCAGGGTTGAACGTCGAGTAGGGCTTTTCGAGTGCTTGGGAAGTGTTTACCGTCCGAGGTCATCCACCCATTGGGGCACCATACCCCTCGCCGCACCGAGGCCGTCACTTGCTGACGCGCACAGGGGGGTATGCCCTCCAGGCCATGCTGACCCTCGCGGAGAATGGCGCCCACGGACGCACGGTCCGGGCCAAGGATATCGCGGAATCGCTTTCCGTTCCGGCCAACTAACTCGCCAAGATCCTCCAGACCCTGGCCCGGTCGGGACTCCTCGTCTCCGAGCGGGGGCGCAACGGCGGATTTCGCTTGGCCGCGGCCCCGGAGACGATTCGACTCCTGGACGTGGTGGATCCCTTCGACGACCTGGGGCGGGAGCGGCAGTGCCTGCTCGGTCGAGGGGCGTGCACCGACCAGGGAGGCTGTCCGGCCCACGAGGAGTGGCGCGAGGCCAGCGCGCCGGCGTTCCACTTCTTCGCGAGCCGGACGTTGGCGGAGCTGCCGCCGACGAGAGACTGACCCGGCGCGGCTCACTAGAAGTCCATCCGTCGGAACCGGCGAAGCGCCAGGGCATAGGGGAGAGCCACCCAGGCAACCAGCGACGCGCCCGCCGCCAGCACACCCCAAGGCCCGCCGAAGAAGTCCTCGAACACGGCGCCGGTGTAGCCCAGAAGCGCCGACGCATCCACGGCCATGAGGATCATCACCCGGGCCAGATCCACCGGGTTGAGAACCATCGCCGCCAACATCGGGCGCTCCAGGGGATAGGCAGCCAGCGCCTGGCTCGCGATGAGCACGACACCGTCATACACCAGGGTGAATCCGAGCCAGATGACGAGCGCGGCGGCCAAGCCCCGCGCAGCCTCGCCGATGGAGAACGCGACCCAGAAGCCCAGCGCCGTGAACACCGCGGTCAGGAGGGCCCCCGAGGCCAGAACCAGCCCCAGGGGTCCCGCGCCCTGGGCGAAGTCGCCGAAGAGGACGAACGGCACGCCCACCCCCAGCACGAACATCGCGGACAGGGGCAGGGCGAGCCCCAGGTAGAGGCCGCCGAAGAGCGTAGGCCGCCCCACCGGGTGCGACAGCAGCAGCTCGGTGAAGGCGCGTCCGTCGTAGAGAAAGACCGTCGTGACCAGAAGGCTCACCAGGGGCACCGCAAGCAGTACGACATTGGCGAGGGATGGCAACGCCCGCTCCACGCCGCCCCCCAGGCGGATCAGCCCCAGAGTGGTCGCGAAGAAGAACAGCCCGTAGGCCACCAGAGCCTTGCCCCTGAGCACGTTCTGGACTTCATACCGGACGATCTTGGCTGTGGCGTTCATCAGGCCACCCCCTCCCCGGTGACAGGATCCGTCGAGAAGCCGGGATGCCGGGACGGGCCGCCTTCCAGGATGAGAACAGCGATGGCTCCTTCCAGGTCCTCCTGGCCGGTGAGGCTCAGCAACTCGGCGATCTCGCCCTCGAAGCGCACCACGCCGTCGAGAAGGAAGACGACGTCGTCGGCCAGGGCCTGGAGTTGGCCCAGATCGTGGGAAGTGAGGAGCACCGTGCATCCCCGGTCACGCTCCGCGCGGACCCGCTCCTTCAGCACCCGGGCGGCCACCGGATCGAGTCCCGCCGTCGGCTCATCGAGGATGAGGACTCCGGCGCCATAGCGGAGCGCCAGAGCCGCGTTCAGCTTCTGGCGGTTGCCACCCGACAGCGTCCGGAAGGGCTTGGCCATCTCATCCCGGAGCTGGAAGGCCTCCAGCAGCTCCTCGTCGGGATCGCCGCGAAAACCCCGGAGGTCGTCCAGCATCGCCGCCAACTCCCACCCCGACAGGTTCTCGGGAAAGCGGGGAAGCTGCGGCATGTATCCGATGTCGCGCCGGTACTCGGCGTCACCGTTCACCTTCACCTCCCCCAGGGTCACGGTGCCTTCGTCGGGTCGCACGAGGCCCAGAATCATCTTCAGGAGCGTGGTCTTGCCCGCACCGTTGGGGCCCAGCACGGCGGTGATCCGCCCCGGACGGAAGCAGACGTCCACGTCGTCCAGCACGGGCACCACCGTGAACTTCTTCTTGATGCCCTGGAGCCGTACCCAAACGGGGTGGTCTCCCAGGTCTCGGAGCGGTCTCGTCTCGGTCATGAGGGTCGCCACTTGCTGGCAAGAGGGTTCAGGGAGGGTCGGGCGTCGACCAGGTTCTCGGGCGTGAGCACCGGCAGGACCTGCTCCGCGAGATCCAGTATGCTCACGAGAAGACTTCGTTGGAGCACCAGCGCGGGTTCGTTCTGCTCCACCACCAGGGAGAAAAGGCGAACGGGCCGGAAGGGCACGTCGCCCACGCCGTCGCGATTCCGGTCGTAGCCCCCGTAGCGGTCCCAGTAGTTGCCCTCGAACGTGCTGTAGGCGCGACGGCTGTTGGTGGACACGTCGAAGGAGTTGGCCATGAAGTTGTTGGCCTCGAAGCGGCTCCCGTCGGAATTCGCCAGCACCTGCAGCGCCCAGCCGTTCGCCACGAAGTCGTTCCCCTCCACCACCAGGCGATTGGCTCCCTCGGCGTGGATCCCGACCGAGTTCCGGCGGAAGCGGTTGCCCGCGATTCGGGAGTCCGTGATTTCCTTCAGGAGAAGGCCGAAGGACGCACCGCCGCGATTCTCGTCGAAGTCATTGTCCTCCATGAGGACGTTCTTCGTATACATGACCGCTACGCCGGCGCCATTGCGGCGGAAGGTGTTGCCCACGTAGTCGCACCGATCGGAAAACATGAAATGGAGTCCGTAGCGGAGATTCCCCTCGCTGACGGTCCCCTCGACCCGACTGTCTTCCACGAACTCGAAGTAGATCCCGTCCCGGTGCCCCTCGATGCGGTTGCCCCGAACGGTGATGCGGGTGGAGTACCAGAGGTGGATTCCATTCCCCGCCTTGGTTTCCCGGTCGGCGCGCGTGGTCATCACGTTGTCCTTGACCAGGCAGTCCCCGGCGTTGGCCAGGTAGATCCCGAAGAAGGCATCCTCCAGCACGTTGCCTTCGATCCGACAGAAGCGGGATTCTTCCACGCGCAGGGCAGCCCGGTCGTCGACGAAGGTGGTCCCGGTATTCCGAAGGGTCAGGCCGACCACGACGACCGAGTCCGACTCGATGACCAGGAGGCCCCGCTTGCCCTCTCCATCAAGGATGGCGCCGGGTCGTCCCAGGAGGGTGAGAGGCCGATCGACCACCACGGTCTCCTCTCGATAGACGCCCGCCTCCACCACGACGGTATCGTGAGGCTGGGCCGCGGCCACCGCCGCTCCCACACTGGTATACGGACCCGCCAGGGACACACGGGGCATCGTGCGAGCCTGGGCGGCAGCGTGGAAGGGCAAGGCGGCGATGGCGGCGACCACAGCCGGCAGGAGTCGGGCGCGCACGATCAATCTCCGTGTCCCTGGTGAACGCCCGCAGTCGTGTCGGGTGCCAGGGTCTCGGTGTGCCCTCCGTGAGCGGGGCGCCCATCCGGCCAGGCGGCCGCCACGACGGTGCGCACACCGTCCCAGTCCAGAGGCTGTCCTCCGAACGCATGCACGGCCCCGTCACGATCCTCCATCCGGCCAAAGGCCGTGAGACCCAGACCCATGGGTGAAGTGAGGGTGGGGCTGACCAGGAAGAAGGAGTCCTCCGCCCGGATCAGGTCCGGAGGGTTCGAGAAGTCCGTCACCCATACCGAATGGACGTCGGACGCATCCGGCATGGCCCCGAGGAAGGCCGCCAGGCATTCCACCGAATCGAACACGTAGGCTCGGCCCGTGCGCGTCACCAGTTCGGCGGCGTGGCCGTCATCCACGATGCCCATCAAGCAGGCCTCACAGGCTTCCGAACCGAAGGCGATGGGTCGGGCATCGGGCCCGCCGCACCCCGTGAGGGTGGCGGACCCCAGCAACAGAAGAGTGCCGATGGCGGCTGCCCCGGTCGGTGGGGCGGAGCCGGCATCGGCCGCACCCGGGGTCCCGGTCCTCTCCGCTCGCCCGCGGCGGAATTCGGTGAAGGCGACTGCGGTGCCCAGCGCCCCAACCCCGATGAGAATCCACCCGCCCCAGCCCGGCCACGAGTGGGCCTTGAAGTTCAGGATCTGCCGGGACCCGATGAGCGGCGGTTGATAGCTCATGCCCGGCACTTTGATGATGGCGTTCTCCTGGTCCAGGTTGTGGCCGTAGTCGTACTCCCACATCCAGAAGTCCACCAAGCCCGCCACCGAGAAGGCCAAGAACAGCGCCATGAAGCCGTAGAGGAGCCTGCGGCGCCCGACGGCCGCGGTCAGAAGGCCCAGGAGCATGAAGACACCGATGACCACAGGCATGATCTTCATCTCGGGGATCGACTCGGGGACGATCCGCTTCATCCCGATGTAGTGATTCAGGTTGTTGATGTTGTTCAGGTCGTGCTGCTTCACCCCCACGATGGTGTTGATCCGGATCACCATGCCGAGCCCCTCGGGGTACTGGGGGGCCTGCAGGGTGATGCGCCAGAGCGGGAGCACGTACACCAGGCCCATGGCCAGTGCGGCCACCAGGACCAGGATCCGGCTTCCCTTCGTCATCATGGCTCGTTCCTCTTCAGGTGGAGGTGGGAGGGGGCGGCGCGGCCGCCCCCTCCACGCATCCCTTCAGGTGGTCAGTTGGTCTTCCACGTGCCGCCCGTGCCCCAGCGGAGCGGCGTGTCCGCCCCACGCGGCGAGACACGCGCGTATCCCTGCATCTCCTGGTGCAGCGCCGAGCAGAAGTCGGTGCAGTAGAAGGGGTAGATACCGGGCTTCTTGGGGACCCACTTGAGCGTGCGCGTTTCCCCGGGCATGATGAGCAGCTCGGAGTTGTTGGCTCCCATGGCGGCGAAGCCGTGGGGCACGTCCCAATCCTGTTCCAGGTTCGTGACGTGGAAGAAGACCTCGTCACCCACCTGGATGCCCTCGATGTTGTCGGGCGTGAAGTGGCTCCGGATGGACGTCATCTGCACGTGGACCTCATTGCCCTGGCGCGTGACCTTGGTCTCGGCCTCGGACTTGGCAGCCCACGGGTTGGTGTTCTCCTCGAGCGCGTAGAACTGGACCTGGTCGCTCTGGATGAGCTCCGCCGCGATGCCCTGGGCGTAGTGGGGCTCGCCCTGGGTGGGGAAGTCCAGGAGCAGCCGCATCTTGTCGCCCGAGATGTCGATGAGCTGGGCCGAATGGGCCAGTTCCGGCCCCGTGGGCAGATAGCGGTCCTTCGTGATCTTGTTCAGCGCCACCAAGTATTTCCCCCAAGGCTTCTGCGAGTCGCCGCCGGGAATCATCAGGTGACCCACCGAGTAGTAGACCGGAATCCGATCCACGACCTGCCAGGTGCCGATCTCCCACTTCACGATTTCGCTGGTGATGAACGCCGTGGTGTACGCGAAGCCGTTGCCGTCGAACTCGGTGTGGAGCGGCCCGAGGCCCGCGTTCTCCACTTCACCGGCGATGACCGACTCGTAGCGGAGCACCGGAATGCCGTCCACGACGTCCTCGAAGTCCTCGGCCGCGATGGCCGCGATCATCTTCGAGAATGAATGGACCGGGATGACGGTGGCCAGCTTGCCGCCCGCGGCGATGTACTCGCCAGTCGGGTCCACGTCCACGCCGTGGGGCGACTTCGGCGTGGGCAGGAAGTACACCATGTTCGAGCACTCGGAGGGCTCGATGACGCGGGTGGACGTCATCTCCACCGACCGCGCGATGTGGTTCTCGTCGAACGTGTTGTGCCGGTACGACGCCGGAGTGTCGCGCCCCGCGCCGTTGGCCAGGCACTCCTCGGCCCGGCGATAGTTCACCGCCGCGACGAAGTCCTTGTCCTTCCGTGACGCGTTGATCTCGAGGAGCGTGTGCTCCTCCTCGGTGTTGTACGACGTGAAGAACATCCAACCGTCGGACGGGCCTTTCCCGGCGTGGGCGAGGTCGTAGTCGTAGCCCGGCATGAGGATCTGGAACTCGATGGCCATCTCGTTCGGGACGTTGGCCCGGATGAACGACAGCGTCCCCTTGAAGTTCCCCTTGTAGTCCTCGATGGACATGTCACGGTTGGGGATGGGCACGCTGAAGCGGGTCGAGGCGACGAGGTAGTCCGAGTTGGGCGTGATGAAGGGCGACCCGTGGTTCCCGGCGGAGTTCGGGATCTCGATGATCTCCGTGGTCTCGAAGGACTTCAGGTCGATGCGCGCCACCCGAGGCGTGTTGTTGCCGTTGATGAAGATCCACCGACCGTCGGGCGCGCCGTCGGTCATGGAGAGCTCGGGGTGGTGGGCGTCGTCCCAGGGAACGAACCCGTGGGACGTTTCCAGCATGGCCTTGGTCTCTTCGGAGTAGCCCCAGCCGTTCTCGGGGAACTGGCTGAAGACAGGCACCGTCTTCAACAGGCGTCCCGAAGGGAGCCCCATGACGGTCAGGTTGCCGCTGAAGCCACCGGACATGAAGGCGTAGAACTCGTCGTAGGAACCCGGCGCCACGTAGACGGCCTGGGCGGCACTCGCCAGGTCTCCCGTCCCCACGGCACCGCCGCCCCCGCCTTGGCACGCGTAGGTGCCCAGCGTGCCCGCAGCGACCAGTGCGCCCAGCAGGTAGAGGCTTCGGTTGGACGTGCGACTCATGATTGCGTTTCCTCCTTGGGGGTGTGGATCGGGCGCCGTCACTGGCCGCCTGTGGATCCGTTGGACGTGGACGGGCCCTCGGTCTGCGCCGACCGGAGGTATTCGAGAATCGCCCGGGCCTCGTCGTGGTCGGTGACCTGGACGGGCATGGGCGTGTAGTACTCGGCCAGCAACTGCTTGACGACGGGATGGCGCTGCACCATCTCGTTCGCGTTGAGTATCTGGTTCATCACGAACTCGGGAGTGCGGCGCGCCAGGACCTGACCCAGCTCGGGGCCGATGTAGCGCTCTTCCATCTTGTGGCACGCCGAGCACTTCATGACGAAGGCGGCTTCGCCCGCCTCCGCCAGGGTCGCATCGACGGGGCCGAGTTCCATGTTGTGGATGGGCCCGATGCCCTGCTCCATCTCCAGAGCGGAGAGTTCCTCCGCCGGGGCCGCGGCGGCGGGGGTCGAAGACGAGGGGGCCTGTGCCGGAGGGGCGTCGCCGCCGCAGGCGGCCAGGGCCAGGAGCGAGGCGAGAAGCGTGGTACGGCGGATCATCGTGGGTTCTCCGAGGGTGGGGTCACGGCCGACGCCAGGTCGTCCATAGGGGCGCCGGAAAGCAGGTCGGCCAGGGTGGTCTTTTCGAGGATCTCCATCGCCGCGGCGTTCCAGGCCGTACGCCGGGCATGGGCCGAACAGGGGTTGGTCAGGTCGCAGGGGCCTCCGAGGAGGCAGGTTTCCGGTGCGCGGAGCTCCTGGAAGGATGCCACGGCCGCTGCCACGGTGAGGTCTCCGGGGCTGACGCTGAGCCTGTAGCCACCTCTCGGCCCTCGGGTCGAGTCCAGGATGCCTTCCCGGGCCAGGCGTTGGAGCACCTTCGCCAGGTAGGTCCCCGGCACGCCGAGCTCCCTCGCCATCACAGCCGCCGGGACCTGCGCGCCGTCCCCCTGCTCCGCGAGGTGCAGAAGGGCCTGCAGGGCGTAGAGTCCGGTCTGAGAGAGCATGGAGCATCCTTTTCGGTTATTCGGATGATAATATCCGATTAAGGGATGGGAGGTCGGGATTATCCTGATATACTTGTAGGGTAATTCCCTACGTTCGGGCGGCTGTCCCAGGGCCCCTCGCCCGGCCTCAACCTCTTCGCGACCGGTTCGCCAATGACCCAATCCACGCACAAGCGGTCCCTATGGCAGGTCCTCGGCGTCTACGCCGCCGCGTCGTGGGGTTGCCTCCAGGTCGTGGACGTCCTCACCCAGAACATCGCCCTGCCCGGGTGGGTCTTCACCCTCACCCTGGCGATCCTCGGGTTGGGGCTTCCCGTCACGGCGGCCACCGCCTACCTGCAGGGAGTGGGACGCACGGCCAAGGAGCCGGCCGATCGCCGCGGCGGCGCAGAAGGCTCGTCCTTCCAGCGCCTCTTCACATGGAGCAACGTCTTCCGAGGTGCCGTGGGCGCCATGGCGGTCTGGGGCGTAGCCGTGACCGCGTGGATGGTCCTGGGTAGGAATGCCGCGTCCCAGTGGGATGCCGTCACGGGCCTGGACGAGGTTCGACGCCTCGTCTCAATCCGTGACTTCGGCGCAGCGTACAGCCTAGCCGGCGAGCTGGATGGCGTCATCGACAACGACTCGGTCCGCGCTCAGATGTGGTCGGAGGTGGCCCGTCCCGTCACCGTGCAGACCGTGCCGGAGGGCGCTCGGGTGCTCCGGAAATACTACGACCACCCTGACGCCGACTGGGAAGAGATGGGGCGCACGCCCCTGACGGTGGAGCGGTTCCCCTTCGGCCTGCACCGGATCCGCCTCGAACTCGACGGCTACGTGCCCAGGGAGACGGCGGCGTACTCGGGTGCTCTGGCCGAGTCGCCCCCGTTCATCCTCGACACCCCGGAGTCACTCCCCGGCGGCATGGTCCGCGTCTCGGGCGGATCCGTCTCCATCTCGGCTCCGGGGCTGGAACAGATCAAGCCCCTCGAGGTCGGCGACTACTTCCTGGCCGCCCACGAAGTGACCAACCGGGAGTACAAGGTCTTCGTGGACGCGGGTGGCTACGGAGACTCCACGTGCTGGAGCCACCCCTTCGTCGACCAAGGCCAGCCGCTCTCCCGGGAGGAGGCCATGGCGCGGTTCACCGACCGGACAGGTCGGCCCGGCCCGAGCTCCTGGGAGGTGGGCAGCTACCCGCAAGGCGCCGACGACCTTCCTGTCGGAGGCGTGAGCTGGTACGAGGCCGAAGCATACGCCTGCTTCATGGGGAAGGCCCTTCCCACGGTCTACCATTGGTTCTGGGAGGCGGATCCCTTCTCCAGCAATTTCGTCGTGCCGGTCAGCAACTTCGGCGAGAGCGGGCCCGTCGCGGTGGGCACTTCGGGCGGGGTGAGCCGGGCCGGCGTGTTCGACATGGCAGGAAACGTCCGCGAATGGACCCGCAACGAGCTGGGCGAGGATCGCTTCAATCTGGGCGGGGGCTGGAACGACCTGTCGTACGCATTCAACGACGCAGTCACGTCGCCCGCCTTCGATCGGTCCTCAAGCAACGGCATTCGGCTGGCGGCGTACCCGGACACGACCAACCTGGCGGCCGCCAGCGC
>DATHZE010000043.1:0-12142 GCA_035458765.1 Longimicrobiales bacterium | reverse complement strand
ATCCTTCACGGACGTTCCTGTTTCTGTCCCCCCTCCAGCTTCGTCGTGGCAGGGCCGAACCGCCGGACACGACGACCTTCATGGCCTACGCCTCGTGGGACGATTCCCTGGCGTTCTTCCCCACTCCTGCCTGGGACCACGACGCCTTCGCCAGGACGTCGGACCGCGGCGCCCGTGCGAAGGCCGTACTCATGCAGCGTGAGACGTTCCTCGAATTGGCCAACGGATGGTCTGCTTCGCGACCTGCCAGCGCCTCCGCCCTCGAGGCGCTGGCGCTCGGATTGGAGCTGCTCGGAAACCCCACGGCCCTCGACTCGCTCCGGAGGGCCCGCTCGCTGGCTGGTGACGAGGAGGAGCGGCTCCGGGTGGGCGCCTCGGAATTCTGGCTCCGCTTGAAGCGCGCGCTCCCCCGCGACACGGCGGGCCTCCGTCACGCCCGGGCCCTGTCCGATACCCTGCTCAGGGACGGGCGCCGTGCCGGACCCCTCTCGTCTACGCTGGCGGGCCGGCTCGCCGCCCTCGCAGCGATGAGGGGCCGTACTGCCGAGGCTGCCGCCCTCGCTCGGGTCGCCATGGGCGAAGTTGTCCCCGGGCCCTTGGCGCACAGCGCCCCAGGCCTTCTGGCATTCTCGGCCCTCGGCGGCCCCGCGGACAGCATACACGCCCTCACGGAGCAGGTGGCGGCCGTCTTCGAAAACCCCGAAAGCGCTCCGCCCGGGCAGGCTGTATGGTTGGGCCGGCCGGCGACCCTGGCCTTCCCGGACCACCGCGTGGATCTGCACGCAGGAAGGGGCGAAGCCGCGGAATTCGACCACACGTACCGGGCCGTGGCGGCGTATTGGCGGGGGGATCGCGCGGAGGCGCTGCGCCTCCTCGAAAGCATCTTCGCCGAACGGACGCTGCTCCACATCGCCCCGGAGGCCGTCACCATCGACGCCGCCTACACGGAAGCCGCGCTCCTCGATCGTCTGAGGGGAACCGCCGAGGCCCGGACGTTCCTCAGGCGGGCCCTTGACGGCGCCCGCACCCTCCCAAGCGGAAGCTACGACGTCGCGCGGGCGGGCACCCTGATGCGGGCCATGGCGTTCATGGCCGAACTGGAGGTGCGCGGGGGGGATCCTCGAATGGGCCGGGATTGGGCCCGGGCAGTAGCCATTCTCTGGGTCGGAGCGGACCCTCATTTCCGCGCAGGGCTGGAGCGTGTGACGACCCTGGCCATGGACGGGCACTGACGCCCGGACGCGACGTCCGGGTGCGTGCCTGGAGTGGGACTTTTCCGCAGCATTGTCCGCCTTTGTGCCGGACGGTACGATCTCTTTGTATCCCACCTCCGGAGGAACTCAATGAAGCTCCGCTCCGCGGACGGCTTCCGCCGCCTTGGCATGGGCCCGGTCATCGGCATGCGTACCTGGGGAGGAGAGATCTGGCTCGGCAGCAGCAACCGTCTCACGGACGGAGGTCACGCCCGGGCGCCTTCCATGGGCGTGTACGGGCCCGAGGGCGAGTGGCTCATCGAGCAGGTGGGCGTCGTTCCCGACGTGGAGATCGACAACCTCCCCAGGGCGACCTTCGAGGGGCAGGACGCCCAACTCGACGCGGCCATCCGGTATCTGCAGGAGAAGATCGCCGAAGATCCCAGGGCTGTGCCGGAGCCCCCGCCTCACCCCGTCCGGAGCTTCCGTTATCCTGGGCCTGGCGGAGGCTGAGGCACGCGGGGGCTCTCCTCTAGGGGAGGGCCCCCTCCAGAACGGCCAGCCGTTCTCTCGCCAACGCGACCACCGTGGGGTTGGGCACCTGGTCGCTCTCCTGCAGGGAGCGGTACAGGCTCTCGAGTTCGGCCAGCGCCCGCACCTGATCCGCGGAGGTCAGGGCATCCCGTCGGTCCAGCACGGCCTTGATGCGCATGGACACGTCGAACTGGAGCTTCAGGTCCGCCGCGGACGTGGTGACCCGGGGGTCCATCTTCACCGTGAAGGTGCGCTCCACCGTCGTGCCCCCCACGATGAGCCGCACGGTGTACCGCCCCGGCAGCGCGATGGGGCCGCGGGGTTCGGCGGGCGTGTACCCCGAGATGGCCGAGATGGGATACCCCTGCCGCACGCCGGCGGGGCGCTCGTAGTGGAGATCCCACGCGAAGCGGTGCATACCGGGACCGGTGGCCACCACCTCGGGGGGCCGCACCCAGTGCGGGGGCACCTGCTGCCCCTCCAGCATGGGCTCCGGCACGTCGTCGCTGGAGAAGCGGCGCACGAGACGGCCGGCGTCGTCCACGACCTCCAGGACCACCGGACCCGTGGCGCCGTCCTTCAGCCAGTAGTACAGGAGCGCGCCCTCGGGCGGATTCTCCCCGGCGGGCTCGTCAGGCGGAAGGGGCGTGTCCGACCACCGGTTCCACCGGAAGCGCCATGCGTCACCGGGAGTGAAGAGCGCCGCCTCCTTCGTTGCGGTGGATGCGTCGATCTGCCTCAGCGGCGAGATGTCGTCCAGGATCCAGAAGCCCCGCCCATGGGTGCCCACCACCAGGTCGTTGTCCTTGATGACCAGGTCCCGGATGGCCGTGGGCGGCAGGTTGCGCCGGAGCGTCTGCCAGTGGGCGCCGTCGTCGATGGAGTAGTACACGGTCTGCTCCGTGCCGGCGAAGAGGAGCCCCTTCCGAACCGGGTCCTCCTTGATGGTGTTGGTGAACGTCCCGTCGGGGATCCCGTTCACGATCTCCTTCCAGTTCGCGCCGCCGTCATGGGTCACGTACAGGTGCGGGCGGATGTCGTCCAGACGGAGCGTGCTCACCGCCGCGTACGCCGTGAGCGTGTCGGAGTGCGACGCGTCCATGATGGAGATCTTGCTCCACGCCTTGTTCCGGATCTGCGCCGGCGTGACGTCCTGCCATGTCTCTCCGCCATCCCGGGTGACGTGGATGAGCCCGTCGTCGGTGCCGACCCAGATCCAGTCCCCCTTCACGTACGACGGGGCGATGGTGTAGATGGTGCCCTGGTGGTGGCGGGTGGCCTCGGGGTCCGACGTCCAGTGCCGGATGTTCTCGGGCACCTGGGTGTCCGTCCGGGTCAGGTCGGGAGAGATCTGCTCCCAGGTCCTGGCGCCGTCCGTGGTCTTCCACAGCGTGTTGGACGCGAAGTACAGCGTCTTCGGGTCGGTGGGCGCGAACAGGATCGGCGCCGTGCGCACCGTGAAGTAGCCGTCTCCGCGCAGGGGCCGCGGCCCCACGTGCTGAACGTCGTTGGTGCGCCGGTCGTACCGGGTCACTTTGCCGCCGTAGACGATGTCCGGGTCCAACGGATCGGGCGCGACGTATCCGTATTCCTCCACGCCGACGGGGCGCCAGTCGCGGAAGGTGATCTGGCCATCGTCGCTCCGGCTGAGAACGCAGGCCGATCCGCTCTCCTGCTGGCCGCCGCACACCCGGTACGGGAAGGAGTTGTCCGTGGAGACGTGGTAGAACTGGGCGGTGGGCTGGTTGTACCACGAACTGAAGGTCTCACCCCCGTTCACCGTGATCACCACGCCCTGGTCCGAGGCCAGGACGATGACCTTGGGGTCCGTGGGGTCGATCCAGATGCGCTGGTAGTCGTCTCCGCCCGGAGCGCCCCGAAACGCCTCGAAGGTCTGCCCACCGTCCTTGGACTTCCAGGTGACCACGTTGGCCACGTAGACCACGTTGGAGTCCACCGGATCCACCTTCACCTCGTTGAAGTCGCCGTCCCGACCCCAGATGCGCGGATCCGTCTGGACCCGGATCCAGGTCTCGCCGGCGTCGTCGCTCCGGTACATCCCCCCGCGATCCTGCGGGGACCCCAGGATGGCGTAGATGCGGTCGGGCCGGCTGGGTGCGATGCCGATGCCGATGCGCCCGAGGCCCTCCTCTCCCGTGGGCAGACCCTCCCCGATCCGGCGCCAGGTGTCGCCGCCGTCGGTGGACTTGAAGAGCCCGCTCCCGGGCCCGGAGAACACGGCGTTCTCCCAGGGTCCGTGCTGGGACTCCCAGAGCACCGCGTAGACGATGTCGGGATCGCGGGGGTCGAGCGTCACGTCCGCGGCGCCCACCGTGGGGCCGTGGTAGAGGACCTTGTCGAACGTCCGTCCCCCGTCTTCGGACCGGAAGACGCCCCGCTCCTCGTTGGGCCCGTAGGGGTGGCCCAGGACCGCCACGAACACTCGATCCGCGTCGCGGGGGTCGACCTGGATCTGGGGGATCTGCTGTCCGTCCCGAAGACCCAGATGCTCCCAGGTCACGCCGCGATCGTCGGAGCGATAGAAGCCGTCTCCCACGGTGAGGTCGGGACGCTGCATGCCTTCTCCACTCCCCACGTAGACGCGCCGGGGATCCGACGGCGCCACCGCGACCGCGCCGACGGAGCCGGTCGGCTGCTCGTCGAAGATGGGCGTCCAGACCCGACCATAGTCCGTGCTCTTCCACAATCCACCGTTCACGAAGCCGACGTAGAAGGTGCCCGGCTCGCCGGGAACTCCCACGGCGGCCTTGGTCCGACCGCCCCTGAACGGGCCGATCCCACGCCAGGTCAGGCCCTGGACGAGCTCCGGCGCGACGGCCTGGCCCAGGGCCTCGGAGGGCGGGATGACCAGCAGGATTCCCGCTGCGAGAGCGAGCGACCGGAGCAGCTTGGATCGAAGGTTCATGGACCGGTATGTCTCGGGCGTGTGGGCGAATCAGGGTCTGTGGATGAGAGCCACGCGGCCCCTGGTTGGGAAGCGCTGGAACTGGAGGGGGTCGTGGCCCGGCACCACCCGCTCCGGGGCCCCCGCCAACCGGACCATCCGGTCCAGGGCAGCCTCGTTGCCGGCCCGGTCCTCGGGCAGAAAAGTCGCGCCCGCCGTGCGGGTCTCCAGGTTCCGGAACAGGTAGCAGTTGTCGGACGCCAGGACGAAGGGCTCGGCGCCCTCCACCAGGATGTACTGGGAGGCGTACGTGTGGCGCGCACCCGTGTAGGCTCGGATGCCGGGAAGGACTTCGGCGTCGTCGCCGTCCACCGGAACGACCTTCCCGTCCAGGTTCCTGCGAAGCAGTGAAACGATGTCCTCTTCGTCGATCCCTCCGTGCCGCCCACCCTGGCGCCACGCGGGCCCCGTGTAGTAGGCGTACTCTTCCCTTTGGATGTGGATGGTGGCGTCTGGAAACAGGTCGATGCCACCCATGTGGTCCCAGTGGGCATGGCTCAGGATGACGTCGGTCACATCCGCAGGGTCGACGCCGGCCTCCAGGAGCGCACTGTCAGGGCGCAGGAAATCCGCGACGTCGAAGCCGGCGTCGAACCACCTTGCCCGATGGAAGCCGGTGTCGAAGAGGATGACGCGACCGTTCCCCCGCACGAGCCAGAACGCCATGGCGATGTCCATGCGCTCCTCTCGGGGAGCGCCCATGACCAGCCCGGCGACCCGGAAATTCCGGATGGTGCCGTAGCGGATGGCCTCGATGGAGTAGGATGCCCTGGGCGAGGGCGAGGAGCCTGCCCCCACGACGAAGACGGCAGCGACCATGGCCAACAGCCGCCACGGAAGGGAGATGTTCTTCATGCTGCAAAGGAACCGACCCCCACGAGCGCCGCAATCCCCCGGCGGGCACCCCGGGCGCCCTCATGCACACTCAGAAGTAGAGGTACGTCTGCGCCTTGAGCCCCCACGCCGTGCCACCGGTCTGTGCGTGCCAGATGTCCACGTTGGCCCCCACCTTGTTCCGCCCGTCGAAGTGGAGCACGAGGCCCGGCGTGAGCAGAATGCCCCCGTCGCTGGTAGCGTCACGATCGGGGTCACCCCAACTCACCCGGCCCAGAGGCTCCACCGCCCTGATTCGATGGTGGCCGGCCAGGGGAATCCGGTAGGTGACGATGCCCTGCCAGGAAAGGAATCTGCTCTCCTCGCCGTCGGCCCGGAGGTTCAGCCAGTTCTGCCCGGCGAGGATCCCGGCCTGGAGGTGGAACCCCTCGTCGAAGTTCCCCACCTCCACGTCCAATGCCGATGCGGGGGCATAGTCGTCATCGCCGGTAACCACGTTGACGTAGTCGTGGACCGCTGCGTTGGCGCCGAGCTTGAGTCGGGGAGAGGGCATCCACTCGACCCTCGCGGAAAAGGACTTCGTCCCGTTTTCCTCCCGTGCGTTCGGGCCGGTTCCGTTGGTGGCGGAGACCAGGTACCCGAGCTTTCCGGCGGCGATCTCCCCCTGCAGCAGCGCACCCACGTCGAGGGACGACAGGAACAGCTTCTCCGAAAAACGGGAGTAGGAGCAGACGCCTCCCACGCCGGCACAGTCGAAAGCGCCGCGCACGTCGCCGTCTCGCTCCACCACCAGAATGTCTGCTGAACTGGTCAGCTCGAAGGTGTCGAACGCGCGCTTGAATTGGCCGAACGAAAGCCGGGCGGCGGGACTCAGGGAGAAGCGCACGAAGGCATAGCGCGCCACCGCCGTGGCGCCCGCCACATCCACCTGTACCGCTCCGTCGATCCAGTCGTTGACCCGGGCCGCCGCCCAGATGCGCGCGCGGCGCACGAGGAACTCGGAAGCGGGCTCGCCGTCGGCGGACGAGGTGTTCATCTGGAGGTGGAAGCGCCCCCCCACCTCGGTGCGCTCCACGGGCGCCCGGGGCTCCACCGCCTGGGCGGCCAGACCGGCCGGCGCCTGGACGAGCACGAGGGCCGGAAGGGCCATGACGGAGAACACGGGAAAGAAGCGCAGGAGGCGCGAGGCGGGCATGGTTGGCGGCGGCGGGCACGAGGAAAGGAGACGGGCGATTCTGGCACCCCCCGCCCCCTTCCGCAAATCCGCGCGAACCGGCTCGAGCCCGCGGGCGGGCTACGCCCGGGCAGGCCTTGCCGAGGTCCGCACCGGCGCGGTCCGCGCCCTTACCGGTGGGTGCAGCGCCAAAGCCAGTCCGGCCGCCGCCAGGCACGCGATCCCCGCGGGAATGAAGGCCCAGGCCCAAGCACCCGCGTCTCCCATCACACCCCCCAGGATGGGTCCGACCACGCCGCCCACGCCGTAGGCCAGGAAGACCCAGGGGTAGTTCACGCCCACGTTCTGGTTCCCGAACAGGTCCGCCGTGGCCGCCGGGAGCAGCGCGAAGTTGCCGCCGAAATTGAAGCCGATGAGCATGGCGCCCAGATAGAGGCCCCACTCCGATCCTCCGATGAAATGGAAGAGGATCATCAAGACGCCCTGCATGGCGCTCATGAGCGCGATGGAGTTCTTCCGTCCCACACGATCGGAGACGGTTCCCCACACGATGCGGCCCAGGCCGTTGAACAGGGCGTAGAACAGCCCCATGGCCGTCCCGGTCACCACCGTTGCTTCGGCCACGTCCATCCCCGAGGCCGTGAGGGCGTCGATGCCGAAGAGCCTGATGATCCCGATGACCATGAGGCCCGCCAGGGCGCCCAGGGCGAAGATGACGAACAGCTCCCAGAACTGGGGGGTCCGCATCATCTCACCCGGCGTGAACTCCACGCCGCCCGACGCCGCCGAAGCGGCTGGGGGCGTCCACCCTGCGGGCGCCCACCCCTCCGGCGGGTTGACCATGACCAGGGAACCGAGCCCCACCAGCGCGGCGAACAGGAGGCCGTAGAGCAGAAAGACCTGGTTCACGGTCCAGCCGGCGCCGTACAGGCCGGCCCACCCCGGCGTGAGGTCCACAGGACCGAACTGGAAGCCGCCGGTGAGCTTGATCCAGACCAGGGCCCCGAATCCGAATCCGGCGACGGCGAGGCCGGTGATCATCCCTTTCCTGTCCGGGAACCACTTCACCAGGGCCGCGATGGGGCAGACGTACGCCAGGCCGATGCCTGCGCCGCCGAGGACGCCGATCCCCAACAGCATCAGGGGGAAGCTCGTGCCGGACAACCCGGCCACGACATAGCCCAGGCCGAGGACCAGACCGCCCGTGGCGGCCACGATCCGGGGTCCGGACTTCTTCTGCCACCGGCCGGCGACCAGAGCCATGACCAGGGCGAACGTGACGAGGCCCACGGAGAAGACGACCTGGGTCTCGGTTCGGGTGAAGGAATACGGTTCTGCGGTGAGCTTGGCGGTGAAGGCGGACCAAGCGTAGATCGCACCCAGGCACATCTGGATCAGGATCCCTCCGGCCACGACGAGCCAGCGGTTCATCACCTTGGGCGGGTTCATTTATGCGCCACCGATCGAGCCTCGAGGAACGGCTCGGGTTGGGGCGTAGGCGGGGCAGGTGGCAACGACCTACACCACGGGAAGTCGGATCACCGTGGGCAGGTTGACGGCGGGAGGCCACCTCAAAGATGACGATTGCACTTATTGGTGCAAGACGTGAGGACCGAGGTGGTCGGGCTTCGGGGCGGCTCGCCCGCTTGCGCGCCATCGCGGCTGCGGCAACAGTGGATGCATGAGACTGATCCCGGAGGAAGAATGAGCCGTCGCTCCATCGTCGCCATCGTCGCGGCAGTCGCGTTGGGCCTGGCCGCCTGCGGGCAGGGCCACGAGACCTCGGGCGCCGCGACGTCGGCCGACACCCTCACGCGGCGACAGAAGGACTCCATCATCTCCAAGCTGCCCGTTCCCGGCGCGCGCGGGGTGGGCGCCGCCCAAAGAGCCGTGGACCAGACCAATGCCCGGGCTCAGCAGCACGACACCATCCGCTGACGGAACTCCCGTCGCCCTCCCCAGCCGCCGGTTCGATCAGGGGATGGGGACCGCCAGCGTGTCGTGGTGGCGCAGGATGAGTTCCCGCAGCGTGGCGCCGATGTAGTCCGCTCCACGGAAGCCCGCCGCCACCGCGGCGGCCTCCTGCTGCTCCCGCGTCCGCTCCGGCGGATTGGCGTACGCCTTCAGGTCCTTGTAGAAGCCGATGGTGAATCCGTCCGTGGCCGACCCCGCGATGCGGGTGAAGACCCTGGTGGCGCTCCGCCCCAGGGCCGTGGCGTAGGCGTTCTCCATGTGCCGCTCCTGCACCAGCTCCGCCCGCTTCCCCGCCAACCCCTGGTACATCTCCACGTGGTAGAGGCCGGCGTCGGCCCATGCGGCTTTCACCTCGGCAACCGGGGGCCCGTTGACGAAGACCTCCTCGCGCCAGGCGGTGCGGGCATCGATCTCGCGCTGCAGCTGGGCGCCGGTGCGCCCGCTGGCGGTGCGCGCCTGGGCGATGCCGGCCCATCGCGTCGGCGCGAAGTACTCCGACATTCCGGCCACCGGATACAGCAGCATGAGATCCCAGACATCGCCCTGGGTGTGGCGCATGGAGAGGCCCGGCTCCTCCCCGAGGGACGAGAGGAAGGCCGCCTCCTCCTTGTAGAGGTCGATGAGCTCCAGCAGCTCGCCCGGCGCCGCCTGGACGGTGAGGGCGCGGTACGTGCCCAGCGTCTGGGTCGTCGCGGGCGACGCCGCGATGAGAGTGCACAGCGCGGCCAGGAGCCAGGACCGTCTCATGGGACCTCCGGAGGTTGTGGTGAGACCCGATGGGGGGTCGTCAGGAACCTCCGCCAATCTGGTCCGTCTTCTTCTCACCCGACAGGAGGCGCTCGGTGAAGTCCTGGCGCTCCTCCAGGAGCTGGAGCCGGGCGTTCATGGTCTCCATGAGGTCCCGCATGTGGCTGACGTCGCCACCCAGCGCGGATTCCTTCTCCTTGGCCATGGCCTCGAGAAGGAAGCCCAGACGGTTTGCGATGGGCTTGAGGAGAATCACGCCCCCCACCGTCAAGAAGAAGACGATGCCGACGACCATGGGGGCGATTTGAGACCAGTCGAGCATGGGACACAGCCTTTGGAACGGGTGGGCGGCGCTCGGAAGCCGCCTGCGCGGGGTCCGGCCATGGGGCCCCTACGGAGACGGCGCGCCGGCGGTTTCCTCAAGCTGCGCCGAACCGCGGCCCGGGAGCAAGACATCCGGTGCCGCCCGGGCAGCGGTCAGTCGTCCTTGAGCATCCGCTTGGGCGGGTCGTCCAGGTCGTCGAACTGACCTCCCTTCACCGCCCGGAGGAAGAGGAACAGGAAGATGGCCGCCAGCCCAACCGCGATGGGCACCAGGAAGACGATGGAGTTCAAGCCGTCCCCTCCTCGGCGCGGCGCACCGCCGCCTCCACCCTGGACGATCCCCAGATCACCATGGCGCTGGAAAGCGGCATGAGCACCGCGGCCACCAAGGGATTGACCCAACCCACGGCCGCCGCCGTCACTGCGGAGAAGTTGTACACCAGGGAGCGTCCCTGATTCCACCGGACGGCGGTCCGGCACGCCCGGCTCGCCTCGATGCCCACCGCCAGGGGCCGCAGTGATCCCGACGCCAGCACGCCGTCGGCCGTGAGGATGCTGGACGCCGCGCCCGAGCCCATGGCGACACCCACGTCCGAGGCAGCCAGCGCCGGTCCGTCGTTGAGACCGTCGCCCGCGAAGAGCACCCGGTGGCCTTCATCGCGCCGGGCCCGGATCCATGCCGCCTTGGCCTCCGGGTCCAGCCGGGCCTCCACGCGTTGGATGCCGGCGCTGCCGGCCATGCGCTCCGCCACCTCCGGGTGGTCCCCCGTGAGGAGCGCCACCTCGGTGCCCAGACGGCGCAGCCGGGCCACGGCGTCGGCGGAGTCGGGGCGCACGGAATCGCCCAGGCGGATCAGGCCCCGGTATGCGTCGTCGCCCTCCAGAACCACCACACCCGCGCCGCCGCTGCGGAGCCGCCAACGCCTCCCATCCACGCGCCCGGAGATGCCGGTGCCCGCCTCCTCGTGGATCTCCGAGGCCGCCGGCAGCGGAATGCGCCGGGCAGTGGCTTCCCGGACGATGGCCAGGGCCACGGGGTGGACACTGTACCGCTCGAGGCCCGCCGCGATCCGGAGATCGTCGTCGCCCGCCCGGATCACGTCCAGGGCGCCGGCGGTGACGGTCCCGGTCTTGTCCAGGGCCACCAGGTCCACGGTGCCCAACTCCAATAGCGCGTCGGCGGACCGGAACAGGAGGCCGCGCCTGGCCGCCGCACCCAGCCCCGCCGCGGCCGCCAGGGGCCGGGAGAGGGCCAGGGCGCACGGGCACGCCACCACCAGAACGGCCACCGACGTGGCCAGGGCCGAGCCCAGCCCCGCCTGGATCCACCAGAAGAAGAACGTGCCCACGGCAACGAGGAGCGTGGCCCCGGTGAACCAGGGCGCGATGCGGTCCGTGGACGACGGGCGCGTCCCCCGGTCGGCGGCGGCCCGGAGCTCCTCGGCCATGCGGTGGATCACCGTCTCCTCGGCGGCCTCGGTGACCTCCACCGTGAGGGCGCCGTCCACCACCAACGTCCCGGCCCACACCCGGTCGCCGGGACCCACCTGCACGGGGGCCGCCTCGCCGGTAAGGAGCGCCATGCGCAGCGACCCCTCGCCCTGGGCCACGACGCCGTCGGCGGGCAGCTCCTCGCCGGCGCCGGCCACCACGCGATCTCCTGGCGCCAGCTGGACCGACGGCACAGACTCCACCGTCCCCTCGGCCACGCGCCGGGCCATGGCGGGCACCGTGGCCGCCAGCGTCACCGCAGCCTCAGCGGCACGGCGGCGACCCCGGGATTCCAGAACCCTACCCCCCAGCAGGAGCGCAACAAGCATGGTCAGGGAGTCGAGGTACGTATCCACGTGCAGCAGCGTACCCGCCGCACCCTGGACGTAGAGCACCACGAGCGCGATGGCGATGGGAACGTCCATGTGGAGAACGCCGTTGCGCAGCCCGGCCCACGCGCCTGCGTAGAACGGCGCCGCGCACCAGATGGCCACGGGCGTGGCCAGGATCAGTGACATCCACTGGAACAGAGCGACGAAACGCAGCTCCATGCCGCCCAGCCAGCCCGCGTAGAGGGCCGCTGCGTACATCATGACGTTGGCCGCGGCGAATGCCGCCACGCCCAGGCGCAGGAGAAGATCGCGGTCGGGCCGCGCCTCCTCGCCCAGGAGGCGTGGACGGTACCCCAGCGCCGCGATGCGACTCGCCAGTTCGCCCAGGCGAACCTTGGCCGGGTCCCACCGAAGGTTGGCCCGTCCGGTGGCGTAGCTCACCGTGGCCTGCTCCACGCCCACGGTGCGTTGGAGCACGTTCTCGGCAACCCACACGCAGGACGCGCACCGAAGCCCGTCGATAGCCAGGCGGATCTCGCACATGCCGTTCCCGGTGGGCTGGATCGGGAGGGCA
>DATHZE010000042.1:0-4343 GCA_035458765.1 Longimicrobiales bacterium | reverse complement strand
GCCGCCGCGGGGCTGGGGCCCCGCGGCGCCTCGTTCGTTGTCGGCGCCATCCCCCCCAGCCTGGCCCCACCTCATCCCACCCGGCCTGTGCCCCTTCCCGGTCCGGTTCGACCAATTCCCCGGGAATCCGAACGAAAACCGAAAGTCGTTCGGGCCTCATTCGTGCTTGGAACGATTGATCTTTCGGCTGATCGTCGCTTTTCGCCGCCTGGGAAAGAATCCACAAAAAACACTCTTGACGTTCCACTCCACTTGGCCGTATACTGGCTCCACCACATCCCACTTCTTCCCACTTTATCCCACCACGGGGTTCTCGTGAGCGCGTTCCGGGGCCGGTACGAGCACCAGATGGACGAGAAAGGGCGGCTCAGCCTTCCCTCGGCGTTTCGCCGAGGTGAGGGCGAGGACCGCTTCGTTCTCCTCCAATGGGAGAAGCCGTATCTGACGCTGTTCCCGGAAGCGAAGTGGACAGAGGTGGAGGCGCGCCTGCTGGAGTACCGGAAGACCGGAGCCCAGGCCATGAACCAGGTGAGGGTGCTGTTCGCCGGCCTGGTGGAGGTGTCGCCGGACAAGCAGGGGCGGATCCTGGTGCCGGCCCCACTGCAGCAGGCGGCAGCGCTGGGAGGGCCGGTCCTGCTCCTGGGCATGAGTGACCGTGTCGAGCTGTGGGATCCGGCTACCTACGACAAGGTCGTCGAGTCGCAGACCGGCGACTTCGATCAGTTCGCCCATCGGCTGTTCGGCTGACCGTGGCGTCCGGCTACCACGAACCCGTCATGACCGCGGAGGTCCTGGCGCTTCTCGATCCCCATGGGGATGCGCTGTTCCTGGACGGGACGCTGGGCGGTGGCGGGCACACCCGCCGGATCCTGGAAGCGTGCCCGTCGTGCCGGGTCGTGGCAGTGGACCGGGACGCCGAGGCGATCGCCGAGGCCAGCGCCACCCTCGCCGACCTGCTGGATCGGGTCCGGGTGTTGCACTGCAGGTTCGACGCCGCCGCGGAGGATGCGGAGGTCCGTGGAGAGGGGCTCGACGGGGCGCTCTTGGACCTGGGAGTGAGTTCGCATCAACTCGATGACGACGCCCGCGGCTTCGCCTTCCGGCGTGGTGTGGCCCTCGACATGCGCATGGATGCCAGCCAGGAGGGCGACGCAGTCCGCTTCCTGGCCGACGCCACGGAAGAAGAACTGGCGCGCGTATTCCGGGAGCTGGGCGAGGAGCCCCGTGCGCGCCGCCTCGCCCGCGAGATCGTGAAGCGTCGGGCCACCGAGGCCATGGAGAGCAGCGATCAACTGGTGGCCGCGCTCTCCGTGACCCTGGACCGGTCGCCGTCCGCCCAGGACAAGGCCCGGATCTTCCAGGCCCTTCGCATCGCGGTCAACGACGAAATGGCGTCCTTGGCGCATGGCCTGCCCGCCCTCAGGGACGTACTGAAGGCCGGTGGAGTCCTGGTGGTCATCGCCTACCACTCGCTGGAGGACCGGATGGTGAAGAACGCCTTCCGCGAGTGGAGCGCCTCGTGCGTGTGCCCACCCCAGTCGCCGATCTGCACGTGTCGTGGACGGCCTCTGGGCGAGACGCTGACCCGCAAGCCGCTTCGTCCCACCGATGAAGAGGTCAACCGCAATCCGCGGGCCAGAAGCGCCCGCCTGCGGGCATGGCGGAGGGCGGCGTGAGAGAGCTGGGACCCTTCATCCGCGCCGGCTTGGCGGTAGTGGCCCTCCTGGGGTCCCTTGCCATGGTCACGTGGCGCCAAAGCAGGGCGCTGGAGGTCATGGCGCGCCTGGACGACATCCGCCGTCAGACGTCGGTGGCCGAGGCCGAGCGCGTCGAACTGGAACGGTCCATCGAGGTGCTGGAGGGTCGGGCGCGCGTCGTGCCTCTCGCCCGGATGCGACTGGGCATGCACACCGCGACCACCGCCGAAATGGTCATCCTCCCCGGGGAGTTGAAGCCGTGAAAGGAAAGAACGTCGTTTCCTTCCCCTCTGCGTGGCGCCGTCGCCTGGTTCTGGCGGGATGGGTCGCCGCGTGTGTCGTCGTCTGCGCTCGGGCCGGCCAGATCCAGGTGGCCCAAGGGGCACAGTGGAGCGCCATGGCCGAGGCGCAGCACAAGACCGACAAGGAGATCGTCGCAGCACGCGGATCGGTGCTGGATCGCGACGGGACGCTGCTGGCGGTCTCGCGGGAGACCTACCGGGTCAGCGTGGCCCCTCAGGAGATCCCCGAGGGGAAGGTCGACGAAACGAGGACGCTCCTCCGTGACGTCCTCGGGATCTCCGCACAGAGGGCCAAGAAGCTCGTCGCGCCGGGGCGGCGCTGGGTCGTGGCGCCCGGCCTGTATCCGCCCTCCGTGCGCGAGCAGCTCGCGGGTATCCGCGGCGTGTACGCGGAACGGGAGATGGAGCGGTACCATCCCCACGGCGATCTGGCTCGCGGCGTTCTGGGCGTGGTGCAGGAGGGAGCGGGGCTGGGGGGCGTCGAGCAGACGTTCGATGCGCTCCTGCGTGGGCGGTCCGGACGCGAGGTCGTCGCCCGGGACAACGTGGGCAGGGCCATTCCGGGCGAGACGTTCCTGGTCGAGTCGCCCCAGTCCGGGGGACAGGTGATCCTGACCCTGGATCTCGACATGCAGGAAATCGCCCGCCAGGCGCTCCAGGAGGCCATCGAGTCGAGCCAGGCCAGGGGCGGCGACGTGCTCATCACCGACCCGGGCACGGGAGAGGTTCTGGCGCTGGTCTCGATTCGTGACGGGCAGACGGCGGGCCTCGGGGTGGTCAACACGCCCTATGAGCCCGGCTCGACCCTCAAGCCCTTCACGGTGGCCGGCCTTCTCGACCTGGGCCTCGCGTCCCTGTCCGACGAGGTGGACACGGGCGATGGCGTATGGGAGGTGGAGAAGAGGGTCCTGCACGACACGCATCCCGGCGGCGTGATGACCATCGCGGACGCGCTGCGCGTGTCCTCCAACGTGGGGATCGCCATGGCCGCCCAGGCCATGACCCCGGGCGTCCAGTACGAGAACCTGAGGGACTTCGGATTCGGCGTACCCACCGGGATCGAGATCCCGGGCGAAGTCGGCGGCATGCTGCGCAAGCCCGACAAGTGGACCGGGCAGTCACGTGCCTCTCTGGCCATCGGCTATGAGATCTCGGTGACGCCCCTGCAGATGGCCATGGCCTATGGAGCGCTCGCCAACGGCGGCCGCCTCATGGAGCCCCACCTGGTCAAGGAGATCCGTGACCCCGACGGTCGCGTGGTCGAGCGATTCGAGCCCAGAGTGGTGCGTCAGGTGGTGGATGGGAGCGTCGCCCGGGCCGTGAGCCGGGTCCTCGTGGACGTGGTGGAGGATGGGACGGGGACCCAGGCGAGCCTCGGTCTGTTCAAGGTGGCCGGAAAGACCGGCACGAGCCGGACCTACACGGCCGACCGTGGCTATGCCGGCGGCCATTCCCCCTCGTTCGTGGGCTTCTTTCCCGCCGAGGACCCGCAGTTGGTGGTCTTCGTGAAGCTGGAGAACCCCAAGGGCACGTACTACGGCGGGACGGTGGCCGCCCCGGTGACGCGCGCCACCATGGAGGCTGCCCTGGCAGCCCGCGCAACGCCGCTGGACCGGGCGCAGCTCCTCCGGTCCGTTCGCGCGGAGACGGTCACGCCGGCCTCGGCGGAGGTACGTTTCGCTTCGCGGTCCGCAGACCCGCCCGCGCCGACGGAACGCGCGGACGCCGACGCGACTGCGGTTCGGGGCGGGCCGCCCGTGTCGTCGGCGGGGATTCCCGTGCCGGACGTGGCGGGCCTACCGGCGCGCGTCGCCGTTCGGCGCCTCCACGCAGTGGGACTCAGGGTGCGCCAGGACGGCGCCGGATCGATTCTCGGCACGTACCCGGAGGCCGGGAGTCGCATGATGCCGGGGGACACCGTCCGGTTGAAGGTGGGGAGATCGGATGACTGATCGCCCCCTGACCCTGGACGCCGTGAGCGAAGTCCTCCGGTCGGCCGGCCTCCTCGAGGGGGCGCACGGCTCGGGGGACGTCGCCGTTAGGGGCGTCTGTCAGGACAGCCGCACCGTCGAGCCGGGGGATCTCTTCCTCGCGTGGCGAGGCACCGCGGTCGATGCCCACGGCTTCGTGGCCGACGCCGTGCAGGGTGGCGCGGTTGCGGCCGTGGTGGAGCGGATCGTGGACGTGCCCGTGCCCCAACTCGTGGTCTCGAACGGGCGGGCGGCCGCTGCCCGCGTGGCGCACCTCGTGCTCGGATCGCCGTCGGATCGACTCGTCCTGGTGGGTGTGACGGGAACGAACGGCAAGACCACGACGGCCTTGCTGATCCGCCACCTCATGGCGC
>DATHZE010000041.1:0-18376 GCA_035458765.1 Longimicrobiales bacterium | reverse complement strand
GTTCCCTCAACCGGAACGTCTTGTCCCGGTACATGTCGCAGTACGTACAGAGATTGTGCGAACACCCGATGGTGGCCTGCAGGATGTAGGAGCGGGCCTCGGAGGGCGGACGGTAGAGCTTTCCTTCGTAGCGCATGGGGTGTGCGGGTAATGTAGTCTGCGGGACTGCGGGTCGGACAACCATACCGAAACGATGGACTCTCCGCTGCATCCCCGATCCCATGGGCGGATTCCCGCCGGTGGCTCCCGACGGTAGAGAACCCTCAGTCGGCCTCTATCGGGTCCCGAGCGGCCGCCGCGGCGCCCGAGGGTGGCCCCGAGGGTCCGCATCCCTCAGTTTCCCCTTCCGGACGGATGCGCGACAGAAACCCTACCCCCGAAGAGCCATGGACCTGAAGATCACGGGGACCGTGAAGCAGTTGCTGGAGGAACAGTCGGGTGAGAGCAGGAACGGACCCTGGCGAAAGCAGGAGTTCATCCTGGAAACCGCGGACAAGTTCCCAAAGTCGGTGTGCATCGTCGCATGGGGCGACAATATCGACCAGTTCGCGATTCAGGTCGGTGAAGAGCTCACCGCCCATATCGACATCGCCAGCCGCGAATACAACGGCCGTTGGTATACAGACGTGAAGGCGTGGAAGGTCGAGCGGGGTGCAGAGGGTGGAGGCGCCCCTCCGAAACCGGCGGCAGACGATCCTTTCGCCGGCCCTCCCGACGACGTCGATCAGGACGACGGACTTCCGTTCTAGGATCAACGGCACCTGAGTTCCCGAGTCGGTCCGAGGGGGCGTCGGTCCGGATCCTGTCCTCCCTCTCCCGGCTCCGCCTTGCTCCGGGAGAAGCCGAGCGGGCCGCGGCCTCCTCTGCAAGACGATGATCGCGGGTCCATCGTCGCATTCCCCCCGGCGAGGGTGGTCGAGTCCAGGAAATGGGCATCGACGAATCCGCCGAATTTTCTCTTGCATGCAGCGTGAACGGTTGGCAGATTTTCGCCGAGTCGGTGCACCTCGGGCGGTTGGATCCAACGAGCGTGTATCATGGGTAGAACCCGCCTCCGCTGCCGACCTGCCCCTTCCCTGGCGTTGGGCATCGAGACCCGACGCTCCCGTCCGTGGAGCGCCCCTACGCGGCTGCGGGGCGCGCTGGTGCCTCTCGCCCTCTGGGGGGGATTGGCCCCTCCTTCCCTGGCCCAGACGGCCTCCGCCGGGGCCGACTCCGACCCCACTTGGACAAGGGGCTTCGGGTACGGCGTGACCCTGTCGGCGGTTCAGTCCAGGGACGACCTCCTGGCGCCGCTACGTTGGCGGGGACCCGGCTTCGGCCTCAAGGCGTCGTGGGACTGGGGTGGGAACGACCGGCGACACGCCGTGGCGCTGCGCATGCCCATCTCCATCCTCTCCAACCGCTTCGGCCATCGTGGCTACGCCTTTGCGCCAGCCCTCACCTACGGCTTTCTCACCCGCGTGGCCCGCAGCCAGGACACCGCGGCTGGTTGGCTCGGTGGACGGATGCGGCTCGACATGTTCAACGCATTCTACGAGAGCTGGGACGACGAGCACCTCTACTGGATCACCGCCTACAGCCTGGGTCCCACCGGAGCGTGGAGAGGTCGCTTCCGCGGAGCCCCCGCCTGGGCCACCCTCGACGTCCCCCTCCTCGCCGCGGTGGCGCGTCCTCCTGAGCCCCGCCTCAACCAGATCGACCGGCTGACCAGGCTCGGCGGGCACTTGGTGGACCCGCAGAAAGACGCCCGGGTCGTGGCCTTCCCCGACTACGCCGCAGTGCATGCGGCCGTCGGCGTGGTGCTCCGGGTGGGGGGATCCTCCTTTTCGGTCTCGTACATCCTCGACTGGTCCCGGTACGCCCTCCCGGCGCGTGTCGCCTTGTTGAGCCAAAGTGTCAGTATTTCGCGGGGTCCGGCTACCTAGCCGGCGGGGTCACCCGGTGTGGGTGGCTGCTCTGTTCGCGGCGACGCTGGCCGCGTGTCTCACCGAGCCCCAGCTCAAGGTGAGGAGCCCGGCGACGCCGACCGACGTGGGAGACGGCTGGGCGGTTTCCACGCCCGAGAAGGAGGGGTTGGACGGCGAGGGCCTGGATCGGGCCCTCGACCTGTTCTACTCGGACACGGCCTTCCACAACGCCGTCGCCCTTCTGGTGGCCCGACACGGCCACCTGGTGTTGGAGGCCTACGCGCGGGATGCGTCCGAGCGGGAGCGGAAGCGCAACATCCAGTCGGCCACCAAGAGCGTGACCTCCCTCGTCTTCGGCATCACGAGGGATCGCGGCTACTTCGGGGACCTGGATCAGCCGCTCCACGAGATTCTCACCCAGGACTTCGGGTCCGATCCCAGGAAGAAGGACATCACGCTGCGCCACCTCCTCACCATGACCTCGGGAATCGCCTTCGACAACGACGACTTCACCGTCGAGCTCCTCGTGGATCGCCCTGGAGACCCGGTGGCCCACATCCTCGACAAGCCTCTCTACGCCGAGCCTGGAGATTCCTTCTACTACCGCGACGCGGATCCTCAGCTGCTCAGCGCCGCGGTGACCCGGGTGACGGGGGAGACCCTGGAGCAGATCGCCCGCACGGACCTCTTCCAACCCCTCGGCATCACGGACTTCCACTGGGAGGCGGACGGAGCCGGAACCACTTTGGGGCCGATCGGGCTATTCCTCCGCCCGCGGGACAGGGTCAAGGTGGGACAACTGGTTCTGTCCCGCGGGATCTGGCAGGGGCGGAGGCTGGTGTCGGAACAGTGGATCGAGCTGTCCACGTCGACCCAGGTGATGGGCCATGATCCGGAGGCGCCGTACGGATTCTACTGGTGGATCGTTCCTGAGTTGGGCGCCGTTACGGCCATGGGCCACGGGGGGAACTACATCTTCGTCGCCCGGGAGAGCGACCTCGTCATCGTGCTGGAGTCCCTTCCCCACGCCAACGCCGACGCGGGCGCGCCGCTCGACCGCTTCCTCGGCCTGGCGCGCCTTGTCGTCGCCGCCGCCCGCTGACGCCATACGCCCAACGCTGATCCACTGGGGAATGATCCTCGTGCTGGCGAGCAGCCCCTCGGTCCTGGCCACCGTCCCCGCAGCCTTTGCTGTCGTGCCGGGTGGTGATGGGGTGCCTGCGTCGCCTCCTGTGCGCCCGAGAGGATTGAGCTGCGGTGGGCTTCGCGCGCCGTCAGTCCCGCTCGCCAGAGAGCGACGTGCCCCTCCGGAAGGCGCCTGGGGGCCCTCGGGTCGAACCTCCGACCTCAGCGCCGGAGGCATGTCCTCCATCCGGCTCAGCTACGGGCGCGTAACCGGACGCCGGGGAGGGTACCCCGGAGCCACGGGAGGTCCAACGTTCTTCGCGCTCACGGTGATCGCGGCAGGTGCCTCCATCTCCGACATCGACGAGCTCTGACGCATCGCGGACACCCCAGTTTCGACGTCGCTCGAGGATCCCGTTACGGCAGGGAAGCCGACGCACCACGACCTCAACCGTGCCTGAGCCTTTCCGGGCGACATGTCTCTCCAGGTGTTCTCCGCCCCAGCTCTCGGGGACCATTGCAGCACCGAGATCCGTCGAGCATCTTCCTCTTCCCTCCCATCACCCTCTGCGGACCAGGCCGTGTCTTCTTCTCACCGGGCGAAGATCACCGCCACCCTAGTGCTGTTGATGGGGTGCTCGGGAGACGCCAACACAACCGCCCCACCCTCCGTTCCGGCGACACTTACCGTGTCACCGTCCTCGATCGGGCTCAGCCTCGACAAGCCTTCGGCGACGATCTCCTTGGCGCCCTCGCCGTCAGGCGGACGCCTGGAGTGGCGGGTCACGGCGGCCCCGGATTGGGTTTCGGTTTCACCATCCAGTGGTGTGATCAATGCCAGCATCGCGGATGTGACGGTGACTGGCATGAGCCTGGCCAGCCGACCTCCGGGTACACTCTCGGGATCAGTCGACTTCATTTCCGACGGAGGGTCCGCCGCCGTTGCTGTGACTGCAGCGATTCCTGCGGTGCGGGCAGCCGCCGTGAGTCCCGACACCGTCTTGTTCGGTGAAGGTACCGACACGGCGTCACTCGTTATCCACAGCACTGGCAACCAGACCGTGTCTTGGTCCCTTCAGCTCCAATCTGCCGCGCTCTCGGCGTCCCCGACGTCCGGAACGATCTCTGCACGGGACAGCGTGGCGGTGACGGTGGTGGCGGACCGGACGGGACTCCCTGTCGGGACGACGTCGGCATCACTCATAGTCAACACGAACTCCTCGCAGGGCGCGTTGACGATCCCGGTCCGCATCCACGTTCCAGCCGAGCCCCGTCTGGTCGTCAGGCAAGGGCGGCTCGCTTTTCCGGCCGGGGTCGATACGGCGTCGCTCATCTTGGCGAACGCTGGTGATGCGATCCTCACCTGGTCGGCGACGCCTGCAGTAGGATGGGTGGTTCTCACGCCGTCCTCCGGGACGCTGGCCCCGAAGGACAGCGTCGTCGCACGAGCCGCCGTCTCTCGGAGTCAAATCCCGACCGGCTCCGGGGACTCCTTCGTCCTCGTCACGTCCAACGACCGTCACGGCGACATCACCGTCACGGTGGCCGCCACCAACACCAGTGCCTGGCCGAACGGGCTCACGTTCCTCGACCACCGGGTGGTAGACGCGGAGTACAATCGCGCAGTCGACGTGCTGGTGACCGTGTCGGCCGATCCGTCCCGCCTACATGTGCTTGACCCCCTGCTGGGACGGATCCGTTCGGTGGATCTCTCGCTGCCTCCCACCGCCGTCTCCATCTCTCCTCGAGGTGATCAGGCCGCCGTCGGGCACGACGGCTACGTGACGCTCGTGAATCTGGCAGGGCCCACGATCACAAGAGTCTACCCTGTCACGGCCGATGCGCTGGATGTGGTCCTGGGCGGCAATGGTTGGACATACGTATTCCCCCGGCGAGACCAATGGGAGTCTATCCGGTGCATCGAGCTCAGCTCGGGGGTGGAGAGCAACAGTGGCTGGCCCTCCATCTACGCGGGCACGGTGGCCCGCCTCCACCCTTCCGGGGACTACATGTATGGCGCAAACCGCGGCCTCTCTCCCTCGGACTTCGAGAAGTATGACATCCGGAACGGGTGCGCCACGGTCATGTACGATTCCCCCTATCACGGAGACTACTCGTTCGCGGGAGACGTCTGGATCACCGACGTAGGAACGCGTCTTTTCGCACGGAGCGGGAACGTCTTCCGCTCGTCGTCGGTCCGTGCGGAGGATATGCTCTACAACGGCAAGTTGGCGGGGACGAGCTACCTGAAGTGGGCGGAGCACTCGTCCACGGCAGGTCTGGTCCTCGTCTTCGATACGCCGAGCTTCGGGGGAACGCCAGCCAAAGAGATCCGGGTCTACGAAGACGAATTCCTCAACCTCGTCAGCACCCGGCCGTTGGCCAATTTTTCGGGAAGTTGGGCCTCCCACGGGAAGTTCATCTTCGTCGACTCCAAGGGACGGTTTGCCTACGCCCTCGTCCAGGCGGATCCGGCCGCCGGTATCGCCAAGGACTGGGGCGTGATCACGATGGATGTGAGCGCCCTGCGGTAGCGGGAAGCGTCAGCGAAGCTTGAGCATGCGTCCCACGGCCGCCCAGCGCGGCAGCGGTGGCGCACGGCCACGGGCAATGGACCGATCGAGGCTCAGTGAACCCGGATATGGAGGGCCGCCGAGGCCATCAGCGACCCATTCGGCGCCGTGAGCCTCTGGTTCTTCGAAGACCCGGCGTTCGCTCGACTCGAACCTCTGAACCGCCACCTTGGTTCGGTCAGAGGTTCGAACCGCCCCGAAACGACTGGGGGCCGGCGTCCAGTAGACCCCGCCCGCCCCATGCGCCCGAGAGGATCGAGCTGCGGTGGGCTTCGCCCATCCTCGCTCCCCTCGCGAACGGGCGGAGTGCTCTTCGACCACCTCAACGACGCAGCGGGTCGAACCAAGAGAACGTCCGCGCGCTCGGGCGCATGAAGAAGGCCCCACCCGATGGATCGGATGGGGCCTTCCTGGTCATGGCCTTCTTCATGCGCCCGAGAGGATTCGAACCTCTGACCTCATGCTCCGGAGGGCTGTGCCCCGCACCGACCTGCACCGATACGCGCCGATCTGCAACGGTTCACGCCGATCTGCAACGGGCCGGCGGGGGTCTGCGCCGGGTCGGTGTGTTACCCGGTTTGTTACCGCCGGCCACAAACGCATCCCCAGAAGGCCCCGTGCTTCGCCGCAGACGAGTTGGCGCCACCCGCAGGGACCTACCGAGGCGTGGCGGATCGGAGCATGAAGCGCGCGAACGGAGCGAAGTCCTCCTCGAGTTGGGCCGATCGCAGGGTCGCGAAGTACTCATCGCGTTGCTCCACCCGGATGGTGAGCCACGGGAGCCCCCCCCCGAGGAACGCTGTGTTCATGAGGAACCGAGCGGTCCTTCCGTTCCCGTCAGGCACCGGATGCACCCAAACGAACCAGAGATGCACTAGGATACCACGTAGGATTCCCTGCTGGTACCCGATCTCCCCGAGCTCCTCGAACATGAGGTCAAGCATCGCGGGGACCTTGGTCGCACCCGGGGGAACGTATAGCGTGTCCTGGATGAACACGGGGCCTGTTCGCCACCCGCGGAGATCGGTGGCCGGAATGATCCCGGCCTCGATGGAGGGCGTAAAGAGGTCCGTGTAGAGATCGAGGGCGAGTCCCCTGGTGAGTGCCACCTCGCCGTCAGCATCGTTGATTCGGCGGAGCAAACGGTCGAACGCGATTCCGTAGCCGATCACCGCAAGTTTCGAACGGACATCTTCAATAGCGCGACCACCGTCTGTACCGCCCGCGAGCAGAACTGACACGTCGGCCAGGCTCAAGCGGTACCCCTCGATCGACGAGGAGTGGTAGGCGTCGTAGGCCTTCGTCTGCGCGGCGCGCTCCAGCAGGCCGGCGAGGTTGGTGTCCGGCGCAGGGTGACCCATCTCCTCAATGACCTTAGCAGCCGCGTCCCTGGACCGTCGGATCGCGACTCGGAGTCTGTCCAGCCATGGCTGGCGGCTCGTGCCTGCCGAGACGACCTCCTGGGGAACCACGAGGCCCCTCCCGACATCGGTCCGATCTCTTCCGATCCGGACCGACTGTTCCTCGGCCAACACGCTTTCGATCATGTCGGCCAGGCGCTCGTTGCCCACGTCTCGAGCGATATGCTCCAGGCGCTTGAGAACCACCGGCCGTGGGGTGCGCCGATAGGCCGCGACCAAGGAAGGCCTAGCCAGCGTCAGGGACCTCATCCAGATCGCCACGTCGTCGATTCCGCCGTCCCTGAGGAACTGCAGGGGGAGTGTGAGGAGCACCGCCTCGGGCGAATCTACCGGAATGCTCGCCTCCCCGACGTCGATCCGCTCGCTCCCTGACACGTCTCCGCTCTCCAACCTGATGGCCACGCCGGGGAGGATCTCCTCGCGCCACCGCGTCTTTCCTGTCTGTCGGATACGGATCTCAGGGCCTGGGTCGGTCCTCCCAAGAAGAAGACGCACAGCCGAATCGCGCTCCACCACGGCGGGCGCGTATCCGGACGTGATGCGTTCCACGATGGGCCAGAGCAGCGAACGGACGACCATGTCTCGGTCATCACCCGGTGAGCGTACCACGACCACTCCGCCGGGGATGTAGATCGTCAGATCGAGCCGACGAAGCGTTTGCAGGACATCCGGCGGAATCTCGTTCTCAAGGAACACCGGCACCGCCTGGGCGTGCGCTTCTAGCCACGTGAGAGCTCCCTGTCGATCCATCGACGCCGACACCTCCTGCGCATACCTGGCTGAGGAATGTTCGCATACCTAAGCGCGATCTGCACGCATACCTTAACGCGACGTACGAGCATACGCAAGCGCGAAGGCGCCTAGTCGGTGGGGTTCGCATGGTCGTGGGTGGCGAGAAGCCCATGTCACAAAGAACCCAGCAAACTCAGGTGTGATGGGGTTTTCGCCACCCACAGGGCTTCATCACCGCTACACCCGCCAGCTAGCTGCCTGATCTCCCGCCATCTCAAGGGTGGCCGATCACACCGTCGTGCGCGGAGGCGGGATAAGCACCCTCACGCGCGCCAGCCGGGCGCGTCACCCCGACAAGCCTGAAGGGGCCCAGCCAGATGCATGCCTGCCCTGGGATCGGCAATGGACAGCCCTTCGACCCTTCGCCGTGCCGCCCTCAAGTCGCACATCGTCCCCCACACCACGCCCTCGCCCCGCTCGGATGACGTTTTCGCCACCCACAGGAGTGCTCTTCGACCACCTCAACGACGCATCGGGTCGAACCAAGAGAACGTCCGCGCGCTCGGGCGCATGAAGAAGGCCCCACCCGATGGATCGGATGGGGCCTTCCTGGTCATGGCCTTCTTCATGCGCCCGAGAGGATTCGAACCTCTGACCTCATGCTCCGGAGGCATGCGCTCTATCCAGCTGAGCTACGGGCGCGTAACCGGACGCTCAAGATCGCCTTTTGGGACCACGGGTCAAGGCAAACACCCCCGAAACGGGACCGCGCCCGCCGCTGGTTTGCGACGGGCGCGGATAGATCGAGCGCGCGGAATAAGCCGAGTTCTGTCCCCTTTCGGGGGAGAGTCATTCCTCTGGGACCGTTGTCGCCAACGGCCTCGTGCGGCCTACCCGGGACTCAGACGGGGCGGGCCGCCCCTCGTCCCCTACATGGCCTTGCTCCGGGTGGGGTTTACCATGCGACCCCTGTTACCAGGGGCCCGGTGCGCTCTTACCGCACCCTTTCACCCTTGCCTGTGCCACCTCGCGGCGGCCATCGGCGGTCTGCTCTCTGCTGCACTTTCCGTCGCCTCACGGCGCCCGGGCGTTACCCGGCACCCTGCCCTGCGGAGCTCGGACTTTCCTCCAGCCGAAGCGAGCCTCGACCGGCGACCCTCACTCGCACGCTCTTCGGAAGGTACCCGGGGTGGCCCGCAGGGTTCAAGGGATCGCCGCGCCACCACCCCTCGCCCCGCCGCCCATGGACGCGTATGGTCCGGAATGATCTCCAAACCCGCCTACGACCTGGACGCCGTGCGCCGCCAGATTCCGCTTCTGGAGACGCGCCTACCCATGAACGCGTGCTCCCAGGCGCCCCAGTGTGTCCGCACGCGTGAGGCTGCGCACGCATACCTCACGTCCTGGGCATCCAGCGGTATGGACTGGGCCGCGTGGATCGGTGAGGCCGAGGCCGCCCGGGCCGAGTTCGCGGGCTTCGTCGGGGCTCAACCGGAAGACGTGGCGATCGCCACCTCGGTCTCGCAGGCCACGGCGAGCCTGGCGTCGGGGTTGGACTACACCGGTCGCCGGTTCCGCGTGGCGGTGAGCGGGGCCGAGTTCCCCACGGTATCCCACGTGTGGCACGCCCAGGAGCGATTCGGGGCCCAGGTGCGGTCGGTGCCGGTGCGGGACGACGGCACCATCCCCCTGGAGGACTACGCTGCGGCCGTGGACGACGAGACCCAGATCGTCTCCGCGGCCCTGGCCTACTACCAGAACGGGTGGAAGCAGGACATCCCCGCCCTGGCCGACCTGACCCACGCCCGGGGGGCGCTCCTCTACGTGGATGCGTACCAGTGCCTGGGCGCGGCACCCTTCGACGCCCCGTCCAGCGGTGCGGACTTCGTGGCGTCGGGGAACCTGAAGTTCCTCATGGGGATCCCGGGAATCGCCTTCCTCTGGGTGAGGCCTGGCCTTGCCGACCGCCTTCATCCTGCGGTGACGGGCTGGTTCGGACGGAAGGACCCCTTCGCCTTCGATCCCCGGTTGGACTGGGCCGACGGTGCCCGTCGCCTGGACACCGGCACCCCCCCCGTCTTCGAGGCGTACGTGGCCCGGGCGGGGATGGCATGGCTGCGGGAACTGGGCCTGGAGGCCGTGGGCGCATGGACCCGGGCCCTGGGCGAGCGGTGCGTGCAGCGGGGTCTGGAGCGGGGCCTCACCGTGCTCGGCCCCACGGACCCGGATCGGAAGGCCCCCACCACCGCATTCGCGTGCGCCGACGGCCACGCTGCGGAAGCGGCGCTCCTGGAGCGGGGGGTCATCGCATCCGCCCGTGGCCCGGCGCTGCGCCTCGCGCCTCATTTCTTCAATACCATGGACGAGGTGGACTACGCCGTGGACACGCTGGCCCGCGTGCTGGACGCAGCCGCCGGGTGACGCCGCGGGAGACCTTCGCCTCCCGCCTGGGCGTCCTGGCCACCATGGTCGGGGTGGCCGTGGGGCTGGGGAACGTGTGGCGCTTTCCCTATATGGTGGGTCGGTATGGCGGGGCTGCCTTCGTCCTTCTCTACGTGGCCATCGCCGTGGTGGTCGGCATCCCGGCCCTCATGGCCGAGTGGTCCCTGGGACGCCACACCCGTCGCGGCACGTTGGGGGCCTTCCAGGCCGTGGGACTCCCGGGAGGCCGGGGCCTCGGTTGGCTGCTCTCGTTCGTCGTGCTGGCCGCGGTGGCCTACTACAACAACGCCATCGGCTGGGTCTTCTTCCACGCGGCGGCCCAGCTGGGCGCTCCGCTGGGCCTGCCCCTGTCAGGCGCGGCCATCCTCCCGCCGGAGCACGGGTTCTCGACGACGTCCTTCGGGCTCCAGGCCCTGTTCACCGCATTGGTCATCCTGGCTCAGGCCGCGGTCCTCCTCCGGGGGCTGCGCGCCGGGATCGAACGGGCCAGCCGCGTGCTCACTCCCGTCCTCTTCGGCACGCTCCTCGTTCTCATCACCCGGTCGCTCACGCTTCCGGGGGCTGAAGCGGGCGTGCGATGGTACCTGGCGTTCGAGCCGGGGGATGTCACCGCGTCGGTGACCATGGCGGCCCTGGGCCAGGTCGTGTTCTCCCTCGCACTCGGCGGCACCTTCATGGTGACGTACGGGTCGTACCTCACCGACGACACGCCTCTGCGCAGCCAAGCAGCCCTCACCGTGGCCGGGGATACACTCGCGGGACTCCTGGCCGGCCTGGCGCTCTTCCCCGCCATCTTCGCCCTCGGCATGGAGCCGGCGTCGGGGCCGGGGCTCCTGTTCGCCACCGTGCCCGAGCTTTTCGCCCGGGTGCCCGCGGGATGGATGTTCGGTACTCTCTTCTACGGGGCGCTGGCCGGGGCCGCGCTCCTCTCCGGCATCGCGGCCTACGAGGTTCTGGTGGTGGGGCTGGCGGAGGCGCTGGGATGGAACCGGAGGCGCGCCGTGTGGACCATGGCGGCAGCCACGTTCTTGCTGGCCCTGCCCCCCATGGTGAACCTGGCTGTCTTCGTGCCGTGGGATCTGACCTTCGGGTCCGGGGGACAGACCTTCGGCGCCCTGGCCGCCATGGCGACGGTGGGGTGGGTCATGGCCCGCGGCGACCTCCTGAAGCAGTTGGGCGGCGACGACCCAGGACCCATGGACCGCCTGCTGGCGATGTGGCTTCGGTGGGTCATTCCCACTGCCGTGGGGGCAGCCGCGCTCTGGTGGTTGCTCACCGACGTCCTGGGCGCGGTGACTGCCGTGTAGCGACGGCCTGCCACGGGCCGTACCCTACGACGTCGACCACCCCACCTGCCGGAGCCATCGATGCGACGACTCTCGTTCCTGCTCACGCTCTTCTCGATGCCGGCCTGGAGTCTCATGACCGGATGCGCCACGGGCACGGGGGACGGCCCCCTGGCCGACCCGGTCGTGGTCTATCTCGTGCGCCACGCCGAGCGAGCCGAGGACGGTACGAACGATCCACCCATATCCGACGCCGGGGAGAGCCGGGCTCACGAATTGGCGGCGCTGTTGAAAGACGCCGGCATCGATCACGTCCACTCCACGGACCTCAAGCGGACCCGCCAGACCGGCGCACCGATCGTTGAAGCCCTGGCGACACCCGTCGAGGTCTACGACCCCACGGACCTGCCCGGGTTCGCGACGACACTCAGGTCGACTCCGGGCCGCCACCTCGTGCTGGGTCATTCGAACACCACGCCCGATCTCGTCGCGGCCTTGGGCGGCACCCCCGGTGACGCCATCGACGAGAGCGAGTACGATCGTCTCTACGTGGTGGTGGTCCCGGCAAAGGGGCCGGTGAGCACGGTTCTCCTCCGGTACGGGGCGCGGTTCCGACCCTGAGCTACCCGTTTCGGTCGGTCTGCTCCTGGGCACCCAACAGGCACCGGGCGAGCCGGCCGAGGAATTGGAAGGCCATGTGGAAATGGTCTTCCAGAACGTCCAGGAACGGTTCGGTATCCACCCGCAGCGCCACTACGTCGGTCACCGCCGACGCGGCAACGGTCCACCTGGTGTTGGCCAGCGTCGCCGGCAGCCCGGGCACGCCCCCAGGCCCGACGTCCACGGACCACCCGGCCGCGGGGCTGGTGTAGCGCACCAGGCCGTCGCAGAGCAGGTAGAATCCGTCGGCAGGATCCCCTACCCGCCAGAGGGGATCGCCGACCCCGAAGCGCACTTCGCGCAGATTCCCCGCCAATTCGGCGAGGGCGTCCATGCTTGCCGACGGAAAGGCCGGGGACCGGTGGAGCGCCACCATGCGCCCGACCCGATCGAGTTCCCCGCGCACGGGAACGCCCCCTTCAGGTCCGTTCCCCTGGACCAGGGCGCGAAGCGCGACGGGGTCCTGGACGATCTGGCGTGATATGCTCGACACCAGGGACATGAGGATCGCGAAGTGCCGCTCGCACGCCTCACGCAGCCCATCCGCATCGAGTTTGAGCGCCACCGTGTCCACGTCGACGACGGCGTCGGTCTCCGAAGCCTCCTGGGACAGAAGCTCGAGGAACCCGACGACGTCCCCTGGTCCGGCGGTCGAGACGTTTCCCCCTCGCTGGAGCGTCACCGTGCCGTCCACGATCACATGGAGTTCCTGAGCCAGGCTGCCCCGGGTCATCAAGGGCATCCCACGCGTCAGAAGCACTTCTTCGGTCTCCTGGGCGAGGGCGGTGAGGTACGCGGGAGCAAGTCCCTCGAGAGCGGGCAACGTCCGCAGGTGGAGCAAGGGCCCGACGAAGAGCGGTCGCGTCGACATCAGGTCACCTCTCCAAAGCCGAGTTCGGCCGCGTGGGCAGACGCGAGAGTACTCACCGACTCCATGCCGCACACCACCAATTCTTCGAGGACCTTGGCGTAGCCTCGGTTCGCGCCTGCCGCGCTCTGCCAACCCGAGGTCTGGGCGGTCGTCATCCCCCCGTGGAGATCGTCCACCAGGGTGAGGAGAGGGCCGCGCACCTGGGGAAGCACCAGGTGCTCGAGCAGTTCGCGGCTTCCCGCTCGCGTCGCCTCCCGAGGGCTGTGGAGTCCGCGGTACACCCGCTGGAATTCCTCGCTGCCGGTCTGGAGGTTCAGAAGGCGGAAGACCCGCTCCAGGGTGTGGTCCTGTTTATCCGCCAGGAGCGCTATCAGGATCTGGTGCAACTCCGTCTGGAGGGCCGGCGCTCCCGAAGCGCCACGCACCAACGCACGCCGCCATCCCATGAGCCTGAAACCCGTGTTCAGCGCTTGGCCCAGGGTCTCCTGAAGCAGCCCCCCGTCCAGCGTCGCGTCGGGCTGGGAATTCCGCCACCGCCCCAACGCCCGGAGGACCTTGAAGCGGATCATGCCGTCGGGCTCACTTCTCAGATGCCGCAGAAGGAGCTCCGGCGCCTGCGCCGAGCCGATCATCCCGATGGCGCCGGGAACGTGACGACGGATTGCGTGGGGCAGATCGGGATCCAGAAGAGCCTCACCCAGCCGTGCCAGCGCCGGCGGCCCGAAGGCGGCCAAAGCGACCCTGGCCTCCTCTCGGACCGCCCGTCGGGTCAGCAGCAGGAGAAGGGGCCCCATGAGCGCAGGGCTGCGCATCTCCCGGGCCGCGGCGACCGCGCGCAGGACGACCGCGGGCTCGGGGTCCGCAAGAAGCTCCTGGAGCAGTGGCTCCAGCACGGGATGGGGAAGCGCCTGGATGACCCGCGCAACGGCCACGCGGGTGTCGGCCCCGGCCTCCCGGACGGCACTGGAGAGTTCCCGCCGGCCCTCTTCGCCATCAACGAGGCCAAGGGCGACGAGGCCCGTCCGCGCGGTGAGCGCCACGCCAGGATCGGGATCCGCGGCACAAGCCTCCAGCGTCGGACGATCAGGCTTCAGGACGAGGCGCGCGCGAACCGTGGCTGCCCTCACCCTGGCATCCGGATGCGGGAGGAGTCGCTCCGTCAGAGGGAGCGCGTCCTCCCGCCGCGAGGCTACGAACACGTCCAGGGCCCTTTCCACCACCAGCGGCGACGGGTGGTACAGGATCAACGCCGGAATCACGCCGGCCTTGTCCTGGTCCCGAAGGACCTCCAGCGCAGCCACCACGCGTCGATCGTCCGGCGCGTTGAGGGTGGCGAGGAGCGTCTCCAGCGAAGCCATGTCCAGCGTGGGAAACTCTGATATGCCGCTCCCCGATTCCCGGTGCAGGGTCTCCCGGAAGAGATTCAGGTAGTGCTCCCGGAGGCCCAGCGCCACCACGAGCCAGGCCACGGCGGTAAGGCACGCGATGGCCGCGAAGACGCTCTCCCTGCCCGTGATGGACAGCACCATGAGGATCAGCACGGACGCGAGGGCCTGCCCCCCCCTTTGGCCGAGTACGTCGATGACGCCTTTGACCCGCGTTCGCAGGCGGTCCGACAGCGGGATGAAGAGAAGCTCCGCCCCGGTTCGATAGAGCGAATGTCGGAGCGTGCCGTCAGCCCCCTTCAAGACCAGTGCGAGCGTGAGCCCACCCCCCACCGCGAAGCCGAGCGTAGCGACGAGGAAAACGGCCGGGACGGCCGCCACGGTGACCACCAGACCCAGATGGCGAAGAAGCCACGCCACCACCAGCACCTGGATCACCAACGACAGGAGGTTCAGCGTCAGGTAGACGCTGGAGAAGAACTCCCCGAGATCCTCGGCGGGCACATAGCGGCCGGCGGCGCTCTTGAAGACGTAGTCGACCAGAGTGAAGGTCACCGTCGCCAGGAGAACCATGGCGGTGACGCGCAGCAGATAGGGACCCGACCAGATCATGCGGGCCACGCGGCCCAGATCCGCGTCGGCACGGCGGCGCGGCCCTGAGCCGAAGGATGCCTCGCCGAGGACCACAGGCGCCCGCGACGCGAGAAAGAAGACGGCCGCGGCGGCGAGAACGAGATGACGCGCCGGAAGGGCTTCCGTCAACGCCCTGGCAAGAGCGGACCCCGCGATGGCTCCCGCCACGCTGCCCGAGGCGATGACGGGAAAGACCCGCTTGGCCTGCGTGACGGAGAAGCGGTTCCCCAGCACCGTCCAGAAACGGACCACCACGAGGGACGCCAGGACGCCCGACCAGACATAGAGGGCGTAGTACACCCAGTCCCAACCACCCCCGGCCACCACCCAGAACCCCAGCGTGACCAACCCGGCCAAGACCATCCAGCGGCTCAACTCGTGCCGGGCCGAGATTTTCCGGATGACCCGCGGTTCCCGCTGGCCGATGGCGATGGCCAGAATGGCGATGATGAGGTAGACCCAGGGAAGCCGGCGGGCCGGAATGCTGGCGAGGAACAGGGCGTCCCGGGCGGTCTCCAGAAGCGCGTGGCCCGCCATGAACGCGAACAGCGTGAGGAAGGCCCCCAGTGCGTCGCGGCGTTCGTCGGGACGTACCCGCGCCACCAGACCCAACAGCCTGATTGAAAGCGTGTTCAAGCGACGGTAGACGTCGACACTGCCTTCGAGGATCCGCTGCGGCAAAGGAAAAACGGGGGGTTCGGGGGACGGGGAGACGACCTCCCGGAAACGGCAATCTGTCACTATGGTACTTCTTCGGGCCACCCCATCCCACCACAGGAGCTGCACCCATGCCGTCCTCCGCCGTCGCATTCCGCGGAGCCTTGATCACGTCCGTGCTCCTGGGTAGCGCTGCGCCCGTCCCAGCACAGCAGGCGTTCCCGCCCCCGCCCAGCGCCGACGTAGTGGCCGAAGTCAGGACCGCCGTGGAGGCCATGAAGGGGGACGAACGCGGCCCCTACCTGAGGATCCGCTGGTTCTGCGCCGACGGATCGGTCCGGGCGCCCGCTCCCGGCACGACACCCTGCACCGAGGTGGGCGGCGGTGTCCAACACGCGGAGTTCGGTCCCGCCGCACTGCGGCTGGCCGCCCTGGAGTTCCACGTGGGAACCATCCTGCAGGGCACGACGTTCGACGAATTCGCGGACACGGCCCACGCCGGTTTTCGCCTGCGCGAACTCGTCATGGAAGCGTACCTCAGCGACGTGGACGATGGGTGGGTGCTGCGCCGCGGCCGGTACTACCGCGGCGCCCGCCAGATCGAAAACGAGGAGGCGACGGGTCGCGCTCACCTGGAGCAGCTGGTGGGACGGGAAGGATGGGTCCGCAGCAACTACCTCCTCTCCTTGCGCCTCGCCGCGGACGTCCCGCACCCCCACCTGGGCTCAGGGCGGACCATGGATCGTATCCGCGCCCTGGCCAGCGAGATCGCCGAGACCGAACCCGGTTTTCTCCGCATCCGCGTGAAGATCCACTCCGTGCCCTCACGGGACGACGCGGACGCGGTCGCCCTTTTCCTCGGCAGTCATCCCAACTCGGGTGCGGCGGGAAAGCTGACGGAACTCAGGGATCTCCTGCGCCAGCAGTACGACCCGACCCGGGCCTTGGCGTCCCTGACGGCCTATGAAGACGCGGCGCCCGCGCCGGTGCAGGAGAAGCTGGCGACGGTGCGGTCCACCCTGGAGCGCGGGGAGCCCGCAACTTCCCTGGCCGCGCTTGCCGCCGCGGCGGTCTCCGTGCGGCAGGCGGCCGAAACGGGCGGCCGGGCTGCCACGACCGTGGACCTTCTGGACCTCCAGTTGAGTCTGCAGGAGCGGGCCTTCGTGCTCGCCCAGGAGGGCCCGACGCCACGCGTGGGCGCCACGCGGGTGGAGGCGCTGGGGGCGCTCAGCCGATTCGTGGATCTGGCGTACGGAGGTGGTTATGTGTCCGGTCGGGAGCGCGCGACGCTCCAGGGCCAGATCGCGTCGCTGGTGACGGCGGGTGAATTGGAGGCCCTCGCGTACAAGACGCGACTCGGAAGCCTGGCCCGCAGCCTCGACTGGGCCCGGGGCACGGTGCGCGGCACCTTCGCCCCGGTCGTGGATCGATATGCCCCCGTCGAGCCCAAGGCGGCGGGCCTGTACGACGCCCTCCTGCGCGGGTCCATCCTGTTGCCGTTGTCCCGGACCCTGGACGCGCTCCAGACCGACGCCGACGCGGCGCTCGGCTCGTCTCACGACATTCTGGGGGCTTCGGTGGGGCACGGCGTGCGCGGCCTCAATCCCGGCGTGGCTCAGCGCACGTTCCGGATTCTGCGCGACGGTCATGGCGGCGACGTTGACGCCCGCACCATCTACGCCCTGCCCGAGACACCAGCGGAGCTGAAGCCGGTGGCGGGTGTCCTGACCCTCGACGTGGGGAACCTCCTCTCCCACGTGCAGCTTCTGGCGCGCAACCTGGGCATTCCCAACGCGGCCGTGGACCCGTCGCTCCTGCCCCGCTTGGAAGAGGCCGACGGGAGGGAGGTCTTCTACGCCGTCTCACCATTCGGCCGGGTCGTGCTCAAGTGGCCCCAGGACCTCACGGACGAGGAGCGAGCGCTGGTCGCGACGGGGCAGCCGGCGCAGACGCAGAAGTATGCCTTGGACATCTCGAGGCTGCGCCTGGACGTGACCGGCCCCATTCCCCTCGCCGACCTGCGCTCGGCGCAGTCCGGCGTGGTGGTGGGGCCGAAGGCCGCCAACCTGGGGCAGCTCGCGGCCGACTTCCCCGGGCGGGTCTCCCGGGGCGTGGCCCTCCCCTTCGGGATGTTCGTGCGGCACGCCAATCGCCCCTTCGACGGGAGCTCGGGCACGGTGCTGGAAGAAATCCGCAGCGCCTATGCCCAAGCCGCCGACATGCGTCGGTCCGGAAGCTCGGACGCGGAGGTGAACGCCTTCATGACCGAGCGCCTGGCCTGGGTGCGCCGGGCCATCGAGGGTCTGGATTGGATCCCGGACATGCGGCAACAGATCCTGGATGCGCTCGACACCACCCTCGGAGGGGAGCTGGAGCGGGGGGTCTTCGTCCGGAGCGACACCAACGTGGAGGACCTCCCGCAGTTCTCCGGCGCCGGCTTGAACCTGACGGTACCGAATCAGACCAGCGAGGCGGAGGTCCTCTCCTCGGTGAAGCGGGTATGGACGTCCCCGTTCAGCGAGCGTGCCTACCTGTGGCGCAGTCAGATCCTCGACGAACAGGGCGACGTGTACCCGTCGGTGCTGTTGCTGGAAAGCGTTCCTTCCGAAAAGTCGGGGGTCCTCATCACGTCGGGCCTCCAGGAAGGAAGGCCCGAAGACCTGACTGTGGTCACCGCAGAA
>DATHZE010000040.1:0-14984 GCA_035458765.1 Longimicrobiales bacterium | reverse complement strand
GGGGTCGAGGGTGACTTTCTGGATCGTACGGCCCCCGAAGTCGAGGACCGCATCGAAGGTCCGCGCCCCGCCGAACCATACGTCCACGGGCCACGTGACCACGGCCGTCGTGGCGTTCGACATGACCGCGTTGGCCATGGGCCGGATGGGTGGTCCGTCCTCGGCAAACTCCACTTGAAGCACCACGGGCGAGGGCATCTGCCCGTCCTGTCGCACCGTGACCGTGGTCCGGCCGGAGGCGGTCGTTACGCCCGTGATGGAGCCATCGACAGACTCCGTCGTCCAGAGCCACGAGTACCAGAACCACCCGAGATCCCGACCCAGGGCATGGTTCATGAAGAACACGAAGTCCCAGGGAGACGGATGCTTGAACGCCCAGGTATGCGTGTATTCGCTGATGGCCCTCTGGACCTCGCCGTCGCCCACCACGCCACCCAGCATCGAGAACATGAGCGGGGTCTTGGAATACGTCTGGAATCCGTAGAAATCTCCGGCGTAGTTGGCCACCCACATCATCGGAGGCTCGAACTCGGTCCCGCTGATGGCCCCATAGCTCTGACCCCGCCCATCAAGGTTGGGCGTCGTCCCCTCCAGATCCGCGTCGGACAGGATGTTCATGTACTGATTGAAGCCCTCGTCCATCCACCCGTACCAGGTCTCGTTGGTCCCCACCATCATGGGCCACCACTGGTGCGCAGCCTCATGGTCGGCGGCACCCTGGTTGGAGTTGATGACCATGGGGTATTCCATGCCTGCACTGGGTCCGTCCTGGAGGGTGAGCTGGGGGAAAGGGTAGGGGGCCCAAAGCTCGGAATAGAACTCCAAGGCATGCCGGGTGAGCTCGGCGGCGTGCTCGAACCGGTCGGCGCGGCCCGGCAGGTAGACCATGTGGATGGGTACGGGGCCCTTCCCGGGGATGGTCGCGCGCGTAGCCTGCCATACGAACTTCTTCGCCGTCGCCCAGGCGAAGTCGTTCACGTTGTCGGCGACGTAGTGCCACGTCAGGCGATCGCCTGACGCGGTGGCCTGGCCTGGCCCCACCTCCTCGGGCCCTACGATGGTGACGGTCTCATCCGAATCCAGGACACGGCCCAGGCGCTCCCGGGCCCGGGTGGTCAGGACTTCCTCCGGGTTTTGGAGAACACCTGTTCCGCTGACGATCCAGCCCGCGGGCACGTCCAAGCGAACATCGAATCGGCCGAAGTTGTTGTAGAACTCAGCCGGACCGAGGTAGACGTTGGTGTCCCAACCCCTCAGGTCGTCGTACTTGGCGACCCGGGGAAACCACTGCGTCGGTTGGAACAGGGTGTCGGCCCAGCGCTGCGTCATCCTGTGCCCCCGACCACCATCCCCGCCCGGCAGCTTGGTTTTCCACGCGATCTCGAGGGTGGCCGAGGCGCCCGCTGGGATGGGCTCCGTCAACGCGATCCGGGCCAAGGTCTGGTCCATGCCCTGCGCCGCGAGACGCGGAGCCTCGTTCGGACCCGCGGGTGCCCCGCCCAGGTCCACGCTCTTCCCATCCACCGACAACCGGGTCACGACCATCCCCTCGGTGGTTTCGGCCGGCACCGAGGATCCCCGAGGCGCCTTGGCCCGAAAGATGTTGTGGTCCAGCCGGAGCAGGATGTCCCTCATGGCCACGGGACCGGTGTTGTGCAGCACAACCCTCTCTTCGCCCGTGATGGTCTGCGTGCCGGGCTCGAGGCGCGCCCGGATGGTGTAGTCGGTCCGCAGCTGCCAGTACTTCGACGTCGGGGCGCCGGTGGAGTCGCGCGTCCCCGCTTCCATGGCCTGGCGGATCGCGTTGGTGATGGGGATGTCGCGACGAATCGCCCGGGGTGCAGGCGAGGACTGCCCCAAGGACGGCGCGGGCGTGACGATGATGGCGAGAAGCACGCCGAACGCGACGCGACGGAGCTTGGTCATGTTGCCTCCCAGGACGGATCGGTAGGCCGTCAAGTTAGTGCCGCAACCGCCCGCTTGGACATTCCCGGCGGGGGACCGCCTGACCAGAATCCTGCCTGGCACGTCCGACGTGCCCGGCGCACATTACCTAGAATGAGAGACATCGTAGAACGTCTCCGGTCGGGGCTCGCGGGCCGCTACAACCTCATGGAGGAACTCGGACGAGGCGGTTCCGGGGTTGTCTTCCTTGCCGAGGACGTCAGGCACGGACGAAAGGTCGCCGTGAAGGTCCTCGATCCCGATCTCGGCCAGTCCCTGGGCGCGGATCGCTTCCTGCAAGAAATCCGCTTTGCGGCTCAACTCAACCATCCTCACATTCTCTCCCTGCACGACTCAGGGGAGGCCGAAGGCCTTCTCTACTACGTCATGCCCTTCGTGGAGGGTGAGTCGTTGCAGGCCCGTCTGGAGCGGGAGCATCAACTTCCCATTGACGAGGCAGTGCGCATCGGCCTCGAAGTGGCCGATGCCCTCTCCTACGCCCATTCGCTGGGGTTGGTGCACCGGGACATCAAACCCGCCAACATTCTGCTGCAGTCCGGACACGCTGTCCTGAGCGACTTCGGCATCGCCCGTGCCATCGGAGAGGCCGGCGGGAACAGGCTCACTGCGACGGGCCTCACGTTGGGCACGCCGGCGTACATGAGCCCAGAGCAGGCGCTTGGCGACGAGACGGATCACCGGGCGGACATATACTCCCTGGGGTGCGTTCTCTATGAGATGCTGGCCGGAGGGGCTCCTCATGCGGGCCCCACGCCCCAGGTCATCCTCGCCAGGAAGGTGACGGATTCCGTTCCGAAGTTGAGCATTCTGCGGGATACGGTCCCGCCCCATGTGGAGCAGGCTGTCGCACGAGCCATCGCCAAGACGCCGGCGGACCGATTCCCGTCGTCGGCGGACCTGGCCGACCATCTCTCCGGGCGTCGGAGCACCGAAGCCCCGGTGCACAGCCGATCCTGGGGGCGGCGGCTTCCTGCGCCGCCGACGTCGGCTCTCGCCGCGGCCGTGGTAGCCCTGGCGGTCATCTGGGTTGTTGCCGGTACACCCCTTCCCGGGGGCGGAACCAGGGGGGCTCCTGCCCCCGTGCCGACGGGGTTCACTCGCTTGACGACCCAACCGGGCGTGGAGGATTCGCCCTCTCTCTCTCCGGACGCCGAGTGGGTCGTCTATGCGGGTGACGTGGAGGGAAACCGGGACATCTTCCTGCAGGGCGTGGGAGGAACGCTACCAATCAACCTCACCCTGGACTCGCCGGCGGACGACGACCAGCCGGCCTTTTCCGCGGACGGCGAGCACATCGCCTTCCGATCCAGTCGGGACGGCGGCGGACTGTTCATCATGGGTAGGACGGGCGAGGCCGTGCGACGGGTGACCGGCAGCGGGTTCAACCCCTCCTGGTCTCCGGACGGCCGCGAGATCGCCTTCGCCACAGAGGGAGTGGGGCTCATGCCCCTGAACTGGGAGAGACGCAGTGAGCTCTGGATCGCGGACGTGGCGTCCGGCGAGACGCGGCTGCTCAACGACGGCAATGCGGTCCAACCGGCGTGGTCTCCCGACGGACGCTGGGTAGCCTACACGGCGCGCACCCGCAATCCCACCCAGATGGACATCTGGCTTCAGCCGGTGGAGGGGGGCGATCCACTGCCGGTGACAACCCTCGAGTCTCATGAATGGAGTCCGCGCTGGTCGCGAGATGGCCGATACATCTACTTCGTTAGCGACCGGAGCGGAACCATGAACCTCTGGCGCGTGGCCATGGATCAAGCCTCGGGCGAACCGGTCGCAGACGTGGAGCCCGTCACGGCCCCGGGTTCGTGGGTTGCCCACCCCACGGTTTCGGGGGATGGCTCCCTCGTGGCGTACAGCTCCGTGCTGCATGCGCAGAACATCGAGAAGGCACAGCTGGACTGGGTGGCGGGAAGACTGGATGGGAGCGTCCCCCTCACGACGGGCTCCCGGCGATGGGCCAACCCCGATCCCTCGCCGGACGGGGCCACGGTCGTCTTCTACTCTCAGGATCTACCCGAGGGGGACATCTACGTCGTGCGCGGCGACGGCACCGGGCTCCGTCAAGTGACGGCTGACAGCGCCGTCGATCGGGTGCCTCGCTTCTCTCCGGACGCCTCGGACATCGCGTATTTTTCGACGCGGAGTGGGAGCTTCCAGCTCTGGGCCACGCGGCCGGACGGCAGCGGCAATCGTCAACTGAGCTTCGCGAACGGGAATGCCACGTTCGCCGCGTGGGCTCCCGACGGAACGCGCATCGCGGTCAACGGCACCCTCGACGCCGGGCGGACCGAGGTCTTCCTCTACGAATTCGACTCCGAATGGTCGGACGAGACCATCGAGCGGCTGCCCGACCCCGGCCCGGAAGTGCCCCGCTTCGTGGTCAACGACTGGTCGCCGGACGGGGCACACCTAGCCGGCATGATCGGGGTTTCGGACGAGGGCGTGCTGGCGTACTCGCTGGAAACGAGGCAGTACGAACGCCTCACCGACTTCGGTCAATGGCCGGTGTGGCTCCCCGACAGCCGGCATATCCTCTTCGTGACCGCGGGATCCGAGTTCCACATGGTGGATCGGGTCACGAAGGAGACTCGACTCGTCTATTCATCCCCGCGGGACGTCCTGGGTCCCCCCCGAGTTACCGCGAACGGTCTGCAGGTGGTGTTCCAACGCCGTGCCACCGAGGGAGATATCTGGCTCGTCAGGCTCCGCTGAGGCGGTCAGGGCTTCGTGGAGCTTCCTTCATCCTGAAGTCTTCGCTCGACGGTGCGCTTGAGCCCCAGCTGACCCTGACGCATCTCGAACCGTAGAACGTGGCGGGTGAAAACCCAGTTCACGAAGCGGCCCAGCGCGGCGAACCATACTTCGTACTCCACGTGGGTCCGCACCAACGCGCCGGCGGGCGAAGGCGAGACCGTCCAGGTTTCGGAGAAATTCCGGAGAGGCCAGGGGACCCGCAGCACGGCGTAGGTGAGACTCTCCCCCTCGTTCCACGCCGTGACCACTTGCTCCATGCTGAGGATGTGCCGATACCGAACCGTACGCCGGGAGCCGATGTCGATGTCGGGTCCGGTCGTGCGATGCGCATCCGTCAGGGCGGGAGCCCACACTTCCACTTCCTCGAAATCACCGAGCACGCGCCACACGTCGCGTGGCGTGCAGTGCACCTCCGTGGTGGCCGAGAGCCTGTACGGAGGCTTCGAACCTGACATTCCTACGTCCTTTCGGAGCCCGAGTTGCTCTTGGCCATCCGGAACAGTAACAAGAACAGGCGCCTTGTCGGCACCCCCCCGGTCGTCATGGAGAAGACGCGCGCCCCGGCCCTGGGCGGCCGCGGCTGGGTTCGTGCCCAGGGTCAAGTGACCTCGATGTCGTACGCCACGCGCCACAATGGCATGTTCTCCGGATCGCTCAACCCCTCGTTGCCGGGGGCCTGGGTGCCGGCCCACTTCTCCGCCGGCCCCGTGAACTCCCGCCGATAGTCGTTGAGCGGGTCGTTGGCGCTGAGGTCGTCGATCTCTTCTCCGAACAACTCCACGACCAGGGACGGGCCCGCCGGGCCATCGAAGAGCACCTTGTCGATGCCCGTCACCTTGTTGAAACGGGGCCTGTCCGAGATCTCCCAATAGCGCTCTTCGGGAAAGCGGGTTTCCATCACGTTGTCCCCGCTGGCCACGCGGGACCTGAAGCGGAACTCCCCGTGGGTTTCGTAGAAGGGCTCGAGCATGTCCTTGATCTGGATCCAGCGAAGGATCACGCGAACATGCTTCCCGTCGTTGTGTGTCATCCGGCCATTGCTCAAGCGTTGAACTCGAGGAAGCCGCATGGACAGACGTCCACGCACTTCCCACAGGACTCACAGCTGTCCAAGCTGATGGTGAAGTACCTTCCGGGTTCGGATTCCACGACTCGGGAAAATCCCCCGGAAGAACAGTACATCCAGCAGTGCTGGCACCCGAAGCACTGCCCGCACGACAGGCAGTTGTCCAACTCCGCCAGAAATTGCTCCTCCAGAAGCGTGGCGGTCACTTCGGCGTCGGGCCGGGCCAACGCCGAGGTCGGAGGGAGCTCCCTGGGCTTGGGCGGCCTTCGTGGCGGATAGAAATCCCGGTTGACCGGCGGACCCTCCTGATCCGACGGATCACGCTGCGGTGGGACCTCGAGTCCGCACACACGGGCATGGATCTCCTCGGCCGCGCGCCTGCCCTGGGCGATGGCCAGGCTCGCAAATCCAAGGCCCCGGATGTCGCCACCGACCCATACGTCTTCGGCAATGGCCCCACTTCCATCAACGTCGATCCAACCGCCGCCCGGATTGATGGACTCGATGTCGTGCCAGTCGGGGCCCTGGGACACCGCGGCGATCACGCTGTCCGCCGGGATCTGGAACGTGGCTCCTTGGATGGGCTCCGGCCGCCGCCGCCCACTCTCGTCCACGTCTCCCAGCTTCATGAGTTGGGCCAGGACCCCGGTGACGCGGGCGCCGCTGCGTTGAATGGCCACAGGGGCCGTCAAGAACTCCACCCTCACCCCCTCCGCGATCATCGCGTCTACCTCGTCCGCGTACGCGGGCATCTCGTCGCGGCCCCGGCGGTAGAGGAGCACCACGTCGGAACCGCCACGCCTGGCCGTTCGACACGCGTCCACCGCGGTATTTCCACCCCCCACCACGATGACGCGGCGGCCCGTGTCCGCGCGTTGCCCCTGATTCACCGCTCTAAGGTAGTCCGTCCCCGTCCAAACGCCGGGCCCGTCCTCCCCGGGAATCCTCAGCGCCTGCCCGAGCTGCGCCCCGATGCCGACGAAGATGGCGTCGTGGCTGCGGTGGATCGCGTCCACCGTCACATCCCTCCCCACCGCGGTATTCACGCGTATCTCGACGCCCAGCGAGACGATCCGTTCGATCTCCGCATCGAGAATGGCCGGCGGCAGCCGGTAATCCGGAATCCCGTACCGGAGCATTCCCCCCGCCATGGGCGCACGCTCGTAGACCGTCACGCGATGGCCCCGCCGGGCCAGCTGGTAGGCGCACGAGAGTCCGGCCGGCCCGGATCCGACGATGCCGATGGAAGCGACCACCGGGGGAGCTTCGCGGCGGCCCAGGGGCAGATTCATCTCGAGCCCCTTGTCCCCCAGGAACCTTTCGAGCGCACGCACCTCCAGGGAGCCATCCATGGGACCCCTGTTGCACGAGTCCTGACAGGGATGCGGACAGATGCGCCCGAGGACACTGGGGAAGGGATTGACATCGGTGAGCTTGTTCCATGCCTGCACGTAGGCCTCGTCCAGCGACAGTCCGTTCTTTTCCCGCTGGGCGATCACTCCGATCCAGCCCCGCACGTCCGTCCCGTTCGGACAACCGCACGAACAGGGTGGCGTCTTCTCCCTCTGGCGCGGTCGGCCTCCCGCTCGAGCGTGCTGCAGTCCGTCGGGGTCCGGCGAGCTCATGACGACGGTTTCCCCGGCGCCGGCGAAGACTGGGTCCCTCTCCGCTCAGATTTGAGAGCCTCCTCCATGGCCTGGATTCGCCGGGACATGGACCGCAAGAGCTCCAGCGCCAGGAGCGGATCCTGCCGGAGGCGGCGGAGCAGCACCTGCCGGTCCAGCGTGAGCACGCGGGCATCTCCGACGGCACGCGCATTCGCGGAGCGGGGCTCCCTGCTGAACAAGGCCGACTCGCCGAAGAGGTCACCCTTCTCCAACAGCACGAGGCGGGTCGTCGTATGCTGCTCGTCGAAGGCGATCTCGACGTTGCCTTCCTGCACGACGAAGAGGTACTCCGACGGATCTCCTTCGTAGAGGATGCACTCACCGTCCCGGTACACCTTGCCCAGCCCTTGGCGCGTCATTCGGGGCCTCCGTTCCATGCGGTCTCCGGTCGGCGAACGAGGTTCGCCGCGACCAACTGCCAGGCGAGGCTGCCGAAGAAGCTCGGACGCAGCGCCTGTGCGAGAATGGATTTGTAGGGAGCACTCCCGGTGAACAGGTTCCACAACACCATGCTCATGGGACGCTGTGGTGAATATCGCCTCTGCTCGCGCGCGGTCATGCCGAGCACGGCGCGGCGAAGGAAGCGAAGCTTCTTGAAGGCCACCGTCCCCCCGAAGATCACCTTCCCGATCCGGTTGTCCCTTTCGATTCTCTGGCAGATGGGCAGGTAGTGGTCCCGGAAGTCATCCGCCGAGACCCCGACGAGGGTCGCCACCTCGGCAGCCGCTTTCGCCGTGCGGAACGCGGCTCCGATACCGTCCTTGTACAGACGGGTGACGCCGGCGTCCCCGACCCAGACCACCCGGTCCGCAAAGGGAGGGTTGGCCCCCGCGACGTTGATGAGCGGCGAGCAGTTGCAGGCCAACCTCGCGACCCCCTCGGGGAGGCATCTCCGGACCTCCGGCGTCGCCAGGAACGCCTGGATCAGTTGATCGTCGATCCCGTGGCCGAGCATGACCATGGTAATGGCTTCGTCCTTCGGGATCAGGGCGGCGAACTCCAGCCCCGGAAGGTCCAGAAGGAACACGTGCATCGAGTTCCCGAGCTTCTTCCGGATCTCCTCATTGTCCGCGCGAAACTCGCTGATGTGGGTCCGGGCCGTGCTCGGCGGCCGTTTCTGGCGGAGCAGGGGAATCAGGTTGCTGTTCACCCCTGATGCCACCGCAACCAGCTGGTACCCGGCGGACCTCTTTCCGTCGGCCGTGAGGACGGCGGGCACTCCGTCCACCGCCCCCAGTCCGGACACGAGTCTCTGGACCCGCCGCGCTCCCCGCTCCACAGCCAATTGGAGGAGGTGGTGGTCGAAGCTCCTTGCCCCGACGCCGTTTCCCCCGCGGGGGCCATTGCCCCGGTGCAGGGCCGCGATGCGGCCCTCGTCGGCCAAGTACTCCAAGCGGGAGCTTCCGACGTCCATGTGAACCACGTAGGAGTCGATGCTGGATTGGATCACCGACCGCGGGATGGCGATGCCCTCGGCCGCGAGGATCTGGACCAGCGACTCGGAGACCACGCCGCCACAGTGATTGCAGCCGCCAGGCCCCGTGTGAACGAAGTGCCGAGGCTCGTAGATATCGACCCGCAGGCGAAGCCCCACGGCCTCCGCTATGCGAAGCAGGAAGAAGGAGAAGAACGAACCTGCGGGACCGCCACCTATGACGGCCACGCGGTCACCGTCGTGGAGGGGAAGGCGGGAGGCGGGCGCGGCTGCCGTCACCGATCTGGTCAGAATGTGCCGCCCACGGCTCACCGGCACGGGGCACCTACCCCCGCGGAGGACACCGATTGCCTAGTCCGGGCATCCATGGCGGCACCAAGGTTCTTGGCTTAGTTGGTCAAGGCGCGCAACGCGCCCTGACTCCTTCGAGGCTACAGCGCCGGAAAACCCTGCACAAGGGTTCGTCCGTTGCATCCTGAGTCGTTCGCCGGGTTGCGAAAGCCCAGGACGGGCGGCACTATCCCTCCCGATGCACCAGGAGGCGGTTGCCTCCTATGGATGTCTGCTCACCTCCCGGAGAGACGCCATGAAGCGAGCACGTGCCCCGCTCTTCGTGCCCGTCCGACGCACCTCGCAGCCGAGTGCGCCCATGGGGCCCCTGCGGGCTTCAAGCACGACTCTCCGGCGATGACCAGCGGACGTACCCTCCACCCCCACAAGGAACAAGCCATGCGCACGTCTACTCTTATCACGAGCGCAGTCGCCGTCCTGTCCATCGGCGCTTTCGCCCCCCCCACCCTCGCTCAGAACCTCACCGATGTCTGGGTCTTGCACCCGAAGGCCGGCGTTGGCAACGGATTCGAGGCCGCGCTCCGCGACCACATGGAGTGGCGCACGGAGGCAGGGGACCCTTGGCGATGGAGTGTCTACACCGTTGAGACCGGGCCCGACGTCGGCGCCTATATCATCCGCTCATCGGGTCACAGCTGGGCCGACTTCGACGCCTATGAGGAAGGGTTTGGCCCCCAGGCCGGTCTGAGGGTCGCAGCCGGCTTCGGCAACATGATCCAGTCCGTGGAGCATCGGATCGAAGCCACGGACACGGCACGGACCCGCGCGGCACCGAACCCGGACGACATGAACCTCTTCAACGTCGTCACCTGGTACCCCCGCGCCGGCCAGATGGAGACGCTCAACAACGTCATCAACAAGTTCTTCTCCGCCATCGAGGAGCACGACCACCCGACGTACTACACCGTCCTCAACACCGCTTCCGGGTCGCAGGGGCCACCCTCCATCACCGTCGCCTTCCACAACGCCAATTGGGCGGGTTTCGCCGACCCCGACCCCAGCATCATGGACATCATGCAGGAGACGTACAGCGAGGAGGAGATGGAGGAGATCCAGGAGCAGTTCGGCCAGGCCATGGCGCGGGCCGAGGACTACGTGGTCCGCCTTCGCCGGGATCTCTCAGGGGGTGGAAGCTAGACCTCCGATAAGACCGAGCGAGCGACCGGCCTCGCCGGTGCCCACCACGGGTGCCGGCGGGGCCGACGTTTCGCTCACGGCGTTGCGTTAGGCCCGGGGCAGGGCGCCTCGACCTCGTCTCACCCAGTGGGGCACACGGCTCCCCATCAACACCGCATAGGCCCCGGCGAGCACCAGGGGCAGCCGCACGTCCGACTTCACCAGCCAGTAGAAGTGGATGCACCCCAAGGCCGCGGTCACGTACACCAAGGCATGAAGGCGCGTCCACTTCTTCTTCAGCCGGCGAATCCATCCCTTCGTGGACGTGACGGCCAGGGGGATCATGAGGAGAAACGCCGTGAAGCCCACCGTGATGTACGGCCGTTCCGAGATGTCCTCGGCCACCCACCGGAGTTCGAAGCCGAGGTCGAGGACCATCCATACGGAGAAGTGGACGAACGCATAGAAGAATGCGAACAGGCCCAGAGGCCGCCGCAGTTGGATCAGCGCGTTCCAGCCCGTGAGTCGACGTGCCGGGGTCACCGCGAGCGTGAGGAGGAGGAGGACCAGGGTCGTCATTCCTGACACGTGCGTGACCTTCTCGATGGGATTCACCCCCAGCCAGTCCAGGAAGAAGCCGGCCACCATCCATCCGGCGGGGGCGAGGGCTCCGAGCCACAGGATCAGCTTGAGGCCGAGAACCACTCGGGTTGCACGCATGGGCCGTCCCCGGGGAATCAGATCCAGCGCGTCAGGTCCATACCCGCGTACATGTGGGCCACCTGCTCCGCGTATCCGTTGAACATGAGCGTCTCACGGCGCCGGAACTCCCCGATGCGGCGCTCGCGGCCCTGGCTCCACCGGGGGTGGTCCACCTCCGGGTTCACGTTGGCATAGAAGCCGTACTCCCGGGGATTCGTGACCCACCAGGTGTTCTTCGGCATCTCGTCCACGAAGCGGATCTTCACGATGGACTTGATGCCCTTGAACCCATACTTCCACGGAGTGATGAGCCTGAGGGGCGCCCCGTTCTGGTTGGGCAGGTCCGTCCCATAGACCCCGGTGACCAGGAGCGTCAACGGATTCAAGGCTTCATCCAGCCGTAGTCCCTCGATGTACGGCCAGTCCAGAACGCGCGTCTTCTGCCCCGGCATCTCCGCGGGTCGCACCAGGGTCGTGAACTCCACGAATTTCGCGTTTCCGGTGGGGGCCGCCTGCTTCACGAGGTCGGCCAGGGGGAAGCCGCGCCATGGCACCACCATGGACCACGCCTCCACGCACCGCATCCGGTAGACCCGATCTTCCAGCTTCTGGGGCGCCAGGAAGTCCTCGAGCTGGTAGTTGCCCGGTTTGGCGCAGTGCCCTTCCACGGCCACGGTCCACGGGCGGGGCCTGAAGCCGCCGGAGTTGCGGGACGGGTCCGATTTCCCCGTGCCGAACTCGTAGAAGTTGTTGTAGGTCGTGATCTCCTCGAAGGAGTTCACGTTCTCGCCCACTTCTGACTTCAGGTCCGCGTACTTCACCTGCTGTGGAGGCGCTGCCGCCTCCGCCATCCTCTCCACGGCCGCGAGAGCGGACGGCGCCATCGCCAGCCCGGCCGCCCCTGCGGCCGCCTGCCCGATGAACGCCCTGCGATTCACGTAGGTCTGCTCCGGGGTGATCTCGGACGACCGGATGTCGGCGGGTCGGCGAATGAGCATGGAGACTCCTCTGGGGGTCCGGCGGCGGAAGGATCGCTCGAATGGCTAGCTAACACCCCGACGACGCAGAGGGTTCCGGAGTCACTCCATCGCGAGGCCCGGCTCCACTCGGACAGCCTCCCGTGCGGCCTGCGCCGATGCCACGAGCCCGGCACCCATGAGGAGGACGACGACGCCAAGGTATGCCTCCGGCCCCAGCGGAGGGACGCCCCCTATCACCTTCCTCAGCAGTGCCACGAACAGGGCGCCGAGGAAGACGGCTACCGCGCTCCCGCCCAAGGCCGTCCCGGCGGCCCCTGCGAGCACATGACGTACGATCCTCCCGTCCGAGGCGCCCAGGGCCCGCCGGACCGCGAGTTCCCGCTCCCTACGGCGGGCAACCTGGAGAGCCGTCGTGTGACCGCCGTGAACAGCGAGGCCCAACGTGAGGAAGGCAAGGACCAGTCCGAGTCCACCCAACCACCCCCGGGGAGCCTCCGCCTCGCGGCGCACATGTCCCACCGTTTCTCCGTCTCCGGGAGCGAACCCCATGGCAGCGGCCACACCCAGAGCTGAAGTCACGGCGTCGTCGGACCCGGCGAGCAGGAGGGTACCGCTCCGAGGTGCATGTTGGAGAGCGCTCACGTAAACGGCCGGTCGGGCCAGGTCGTCTCCGCCGACCCCCAGAATGGGCCGGTCTTCGACGATGCCCACCACCTCGTACCAGGCGTCCAGGTCCGATCCGAGACGCACCTTCCGTCCCACGGGATCGCCCTTCTCGAAGGCCATGTCCGCGAAGGTGCGGTTCACCACCGCCACCCGGGGCGCCTCAGGGCCGTCGCCCCACGTGATTCCCCGCCCGGCACCCAGCGTCATACCCGCCAGGGCGAAGAAGCCGGGACCCACGGCGTGGTTGTCGGCCACGGCACCCCAGAAGGGAAGGGGGAGCCCCCCGCGGTAGCAGTTACCGCACTGAGACGTCGCGTGATCCCGGACCCCCAGGCCGACGAGGGCCCCGGGGGTGGCAAGAGACTCCGCCTCCAGGCCCGGGATCTCCCGGAGTCGCGCCAACAGTCCGATCCACGTTTCGCCAGGCAGCCCGGGAGCGACCACGTCGGAGGCCACGGCGGTCAGATCGGGGCCATCGACCCGCTCCGACCCTCCCAAACCCAGCGCCAGAGCCAGGGCCCCAAACGTCACTGCCCCCGCTGCACCGATCTGAAGGGCCGCGAGGACCCGACGCTGAAACGCCTCCCCGGGAGCTGCGGTGGCCCGCTCCCCGGACAAGAGGGGCCGGGCCAGGTTCTTGCCCCTCGACAGGGAGAATCCGGTCCACGCGAACGCCCCCGCGGCGAGAGCCGCCATGAAGCCGAGGGCAGGCACGAGGAACTCCAAAGCACCCAACCACCCCGGGGAGTCCACGACACCGGGCCAAGCGCCCCGCAACGCGCCTCCCCACGCCAGCCCGAGCAGAAGCCCGAGGGCCAACCCCGTGACCAGGAGGCGCCGAAGATCCGACAGCAGACGTCGGGCCACCACGGAGGGTCGTTCACCCAGCGCCGATCGAACCGCCATCTCCCGTCTGCGGGAGGCTCCCCTCTCGAAGAGGAGCACGAGAGTGTTCAGCAGCGCCACTCCGGCGGCCGACAAGAACAGGGCGACGAGAAGGCCCGTGAGGCGATCCATGGCCTGCGCCTGGATCTGCTCCGGCCACATGGCTCGGGCAGACCAGTTCACGTCGAAAGCCTCCCTCGGAACCCCGGGAAGGCTGAGGAGATTCCGGAAGCGGGGGAGTTCCAGGGCGACCACGGAGCGGAATCCGACCAGGGCGCCAACCGCCGCGGACAGCGCCGGCAGGGCACCTCCCCAGTTGTGCGCTCGAGGGCTCTGCTCCATCCCGTCCTCTCCTGTCGGCGCCCTGCGGCGCCCCTCCATCCGGGGGAGGTTTCGCTGCCCCCCAAGGGATCCACTCGACGGCGATCGCTCCGGCCAATGTAGCGCCGAGGACCGCCAGGTGCCCAGCGAGACGGCGGTCGACGGTCCGTGAATCGGGGCCACGCTTTCACCAGCACACAGGGATTCCTAACTTCCCGAAGCCCTCCAGCACACTCCACTCGAGGAGCTCCTCATGCGATCGGGTCCGTCCAGCCTCGCCCTTCTCGCCCTCGTGGCGGTCACCCCGCTGTCCGGTCAGCACCTCGCTTCGCTCCCCGATGGTCTTCTGGACGGCGCGGACTTCCGTCACGTCGGCCCCGTGGGAAACCGGATCAGCGCCGTCATCGGTGAGCCGGGGAACGCCAGCGTCTACTACATCGGCGCGGCCTCAGGCGGCGTGTTCAAGAGCACGGACGCGGGTCACACATGGGAACCGGTTTTCGACGACCAGCCCGCCCTGTCCATCGGTGCGCTGGCCCTCGCCCCATCCGACGACAACGTCGTGTGGGCTGGAACCGGCGAAGCCTTCATCCGCTCGAACGTGTCCATTGGAAACGGCGTCTACCGTTCGACGGACCGCGGAGAGACGTGGGAGCACATGGGGTTGGATGCGACCGGTCGCGTGGGGCGCATCGTCATCGACCCCCGGGACCCGGACGTGGTGTTCGTGGCCGCGCTTGGTCATCTCTACGGCCCGCAGCAGGAGCGAGGCGTCTATCGCACGCGGGACGGCGGGCGGACGTGGGAGAGGGTGCTTTTCGTGGACGAACACACCGGAGCGGTGGACATCGCCATGAACCCGGCCAATCCCCGCATCCTGTACGCCGCGACGTGGCAGATGCGCATGTGGACGTGGGGCAGGGAAAGTGGTGGTCCGGGGAGCGGCCTGTGGAAGTCCACCGACGGTGGCGACACATGGACCCGGCTGGAAGGTCACGGACTCCCTGGAGGGACACTGGGGAAGATCGGGCTGGCCGTGACGCCCGACGACCCGGATCGCGTGTATGCCC
>DATHZE010000039.1:0-4531 GCA_035458765.1 Longimicrobiales bacterium | reverse complement strand
TGCGCCGGGCCGTGAGCGTGGTGGCCCACGACCCGTTCATCTTCCACGCCAGCGTGCGGGAGAACGTGCGCTACGCCCGCCCCGAGGCCACGGATATGGACGTCTGGCGCGCCCTCGGGGCCGCGGGACTCGAGACTCTGGTCCGGAGCATGCCGGAAGGGCTGGACACCGTGGTGGGCGAGCGCGGCAAACAACTCTCGTCGGGAGAGCGCCAGCGGTTGGCCATCGGCCGGGCCTTCCTGGCCGATCCCGCGGTGCTGGTTCTGGACGAAGCCACCGGCGCCCTGGACCCCGCTTCGGAAGAGACCGTGCTGCGTGGATCCGAGTCCTTTCTCGGGGGAAGGACCACGGTCCTCATCACCCACCGGGTGGAGTTGGCCCGTCGGGCCCATCGTGTCGTCGTGCTGGAGAACGGACGGGTGGTGGAGGACGGAGCGCCGGCAACCCTCGAGGCACGTGGCGGCGCCTTCCGGCGCGTCTTCGGGGCCGACGGCCCGACGGCGGGTGCGCACCGTGGCTGAGCGCATCGGCATCGCAGTCATCGACAGCGGCGCCAACGTGCCGCACCCCCACCTCCCCACCGTGGCCGGGGGCGTCTCCATCGACCTGACGGGAACGGTCGGAGACGACTGGGTGGACCGCCTCGGGCATGGGACGGCGGTGGCCTCCGCCATCCATGAAAAAGCCCCCGATGCCGACATCTGGGCCGTAAAGGTCTTCGACGACGCGCTGGCCACCACCGTCGCCACGCTGGTGCGCGCCATCGACTGGGCTTCGGAGAAGGGACTCCGGCTGGTGAACCTCTCCCTGGGCACACCCAATGACTTCCGTGCAGCCGCCCTGGAGCCTGCGGTGCGCCGCGCCGAGGAGCGCGGCACGATCATCGTCTCGGCGCGGGAGTTGGACGGACGCGCCATGTACCCGGGATGCATGCCCGGCGTGGTGGGCGTGGTGCTGGACTGGGATCAGCCTCGCGAGACCGTACGCGTGGTCGAGGCGGGGTCGGTCGTCGCAGCCTCCGGCTATCCGCGACCCATCCCGGGAGTCCCCCCTCAGCGGAACCTGAACGGGATCAGCTTCGCCGTGGCCAACGCGACGGGTGTGCTGGCGAATGTGCTGGCGGAAACGCCGGCGATCCGCACCGCCGAAGAAGCGCTCACGGCGCTGGCGGAAACGCAACGTCGGTAGTCTGGAAACGAGGCATGGGACGCCGCTTGCTTGCGGTTTCCCTGCCCGGCGTCGGATTATGGGCCCCATCCAACAGACCCCACCTCATCGGGACCCTCCCCCATGCATGACACTCCCGTTGAACGCCTCAAGGCTGCACTCGAAGGGCGCTACAGGATCGAGCGGGAGCTCGGCGAGGGCGGCATGGCCACGGTCTACCTGGCCCAGGACCTCAAGCACAACCGTCGGGTGGCCCTGAAGGTCCTCAAGCCCGAGTTGTCGGCGGTGGTCGGGGCGGAGCGCTTTCTCACCGAGATCGAGACCACCGCGAACCTCCAACACCCCCACATCCTTCCCCTCTTCGACTCCGGCGAGGCCGACGGTCTGCTGTTCTACGTGATGCCGTACGTGCCGGGTGAGACGCTTCGTGAGAAGCTGGAGCGGGAGAAGCAGCTCTCCATCGAGGACGGCCTGCGCATCGGGACGGCGGTGGCAGGAGCCCTGGACTACGCGCACCGCCATGGCGTCGTCCACCGGGACATCAAGCCGGCCAACATCCTCATGCACGACGGCCAACCCGTGGTGTCGGACTTCGGCATCGCCCTGGCGGTGGGAGCGGGCGGTGGCGCCCGCCTCACCGAGACGGGCCTCAGCGTGGGCACGCCGTACTATATGAGCCCCGAGCAGGCCACCGGCGACCAGCAGGTAGGGCCGGCCAGCGACATCTACTCGCTGGGGTGCGTAGTCTACGAGATGCTGGTCGGGGAGCCGCCCTACCTGGGGAACACCGCCCAAGCCGTGCTGGGCAAGATCATCCAGGGTGAACCCGTGTCGGCGACGTCCACGAGGAAGTCGGTCCCGGAGCATGTGGATGCCGCCATCCGGAAGTCCCTGGAGAAGCTCCCGGCCGACCGGTTCACCAGCGCCCAGGAATTCAGCAGGGCTTTGGGGGATGCGTCCTTCCGGCACGGCGTCGGCGCACGCGGCGGCACAGCGGGGGTGAGCCAGCGGTGGAAGCGGGCCGCGGTAGGCCTCGGAGCAGCTACGGTGGTTTTGGCCGGGGGGCTGACGTGGTCCTTGTTCGGCCGCGCCGAGGCCGCGCCCCGCGTCGAGCGATATGCCTCTCCGTTCCTGGAGGACCAGGAGCCCGACAACCTCAACCGGAACCACTTCTCTCTCTCTCCTGACGGATCGTTCATGGTGTACCGCTCCAGCTCCGCTCTTTGGGTTCGCCGGTGGAGCGACCTGGAGGCGACGCAGATCCGGGGGGGGGCGGGAGGATGGACGCCGTCCATCGCACCGGACGGAAGCGCCGTAGCCTTCTGGATCGCCGGAGAGATCAGGGTCGCTTCCCTGGACGGGGGCCCGGTACGAACCCTCGTCTCCGACGCCGGCCCCTGGCCTCGTTGGGGACAGGACGGATTCGTCTACGCGCGGGTGGGAGCGGGGGGCAACGTGACCGTGCGGACGCCGGGCACCGGCGGGGCCCTGGACACGTTGTGGACCGAACCCGACGGAGAGGACCGATACGTCTACGACGTGCTCCCTCGCGGAGACCAGGCCCTGGTCGCGGTCGTGTACTCCGGCGAGGGAGCGCGCGACCCCGAGATCCGCCTCGTGGATCTCGGCACGGGGGAATCGTCGGTGCTCACGACTGGGAACGGGTTCGCCCGGTGGGCTGCGACGGGTCACCTGGTGTTTCTGGCGGCAGACAGCACGCTCATGATAGGAAGGCTCGATCCGAAGAGGGGCGAGCTGACCGGGTCCCCGGTAGCCTTCGCCGAAGGCTTGGTGGCCTTCGACCTGGCCGACGACGGAACGTTGTTCTACACGTCGGGAAATCCCTCGTCCTCCGAGTTCGAGTTGGTGTGGGTGACCCGGACCGGCGGCGTGACGCCGGTGCAACCGGGATGGACGTTCGATCCGGACATCGACAACCGTGGGTGGGCCCTCTCTCCCGATGGGACGAAGATCGCGTTGAAGGCCCGCACCGACCTGGGGAACGACATCTGGATCAAGGAGTTGCCGGAGGGGCCCATGACCCGCCTCACCTTCGACGAGGCGGACGACCGCATGCCGCGGTGGCATCCCGACGGGAGCGCGGTGACGTTCTTTTCCGGCCGGGGCGGACCCTATGCCATGTGGTCTCGGCGGGCCGACGGCACCGGCGAGGCCACGGTCGTGTACCGTGACCCGCGGGGGTCCGTCTTCGACGCCGCCTGGGCGCCCGACGGCGCCTCGATCGTTGCGCGCATCGGAGGGATCACCGGGGTGGCAGGCGCCCGAGACCTGTACTCCGTGCGTTTCGCCGAAGACTCCCTGGCCCAGCCCCTGTTGACCAACGAAGGGTACGACGAGTCCGGCCCCGCCATCTCCCCCGACGGCCGCTGGCTCGCGTACGTGTCCGACCAGACGGGAAGGAGGGAGGTCTTCATCCGCCCCTACCCGGATGTGAACAGCTCACAGGTCCAGGTCTCCGATGGGGGCGCCCGGAACGTCGTGTGGGACCCCGACGGGCAGTCCGTCTACTACATCAACGACGGCCCCACCCTCGGGGAAGGCCGGAGCCTCATGGTGGCCGAGCTGCGGCCCGGCCCCCCCATGGCGGTGCTGCGCCGGCGTGCGCTCTTCGACATCCCCAACGCCTTCTACTTCGCCAACTTCACCACGTCCTTCGACATCTCCCCCGACGGAGAGCGCTTCCTCATGGCGCGGGCGGCCAGCCAGGACACCCCCGACCGACGCCGCTTCGTCCTCGTGAAGAACTGGATCCGCGAGGTCGAGGAGCGGATCCGGTAGGGCGGCGGGGCGCCCCGTTCGGAGACAGACCCGACCCGATTCGGGGTCCCGAGTCTCGAAGTTCTTGCACCACTCCGACTTTCGGTTTATCTTCGGGTGTCGAGGGGAGGTGGTTTGAGGGTGTGACATGGCCCGCCTCCCGCGGCGCCGTTCCACTCCGGTCGGATTGCCCGTGAAGATCCCCTACGTCGAGCTCCACTGCCATTCGGGCTTCTCGTTCCTGGACGGCGCATCCCACCCGGAGGAGCTCGTCCTGAGGGCCGCCGAGCTGGGCTACCCTGCCCTGGCCCTCACCGACCACAACGGGCTCTACGGCTCCATGGAGTTCGCCCACGCGGCCCGGCGCTCGGGCATCCAGCCCGTCACCGGCGCCGAGGTCACGCTCCGGGACTGCTTCCCCGGTCAGGACGAGCCAGCGGGCGGATATCACGTCACCCTCCTGGCCGAGACGCCCGTGGGGTACGCCAACCTGTGCCGCCTCCTCACCGAGGCCCACATGGAGTCTCCCCGGGAGGATCCCCGCCTCCCCCTGGCCTCCCTCCTGGCGCGGTCGGCGGGGATCATC
>DATHZE010000038.1:0-15167 GCA_035458765.1 Longimicrobiales bacterium | reverse complement strand
AGTTGCGGAAACAACTCTCCGACGGATGGCTGAACGTCCTGGAAGACAAGCTGGAAGAACTGGCTGCGCTCACTTCGGGGCTCGAAGGTGCCGCCCTCGCCCGGGCGATCGAGAGCGCCGCGGTCACCAAGAAGCTCGATGAGATCGTCAGCACGTTCTGGAACATGTGGAGGAGCCCACTGTTCAGTGCCACGGCGGAGTTCGAGGTGGTCGTCGACCTCGAGAGAAGGGCGACGAAGTACATGGAGATCATGGTCCAGAGGACGCTGAGGTTTCTGCTCAAGCCGGTGATTCGGGCGTTGGGCGTGTACCCGTACGCGTCCCTCGATCGGGGGAACTACTCGAGGAAGATCCGGATGCTGCGGGAGGCGCTGGAGCGGGCAAAGGAGATACTCCGACTCTACGCCCAGGCGCGGACCGTCTCCGAGTTCAACGCGGCGCTCAAGGAGAGGGAACGACTCATCGGGGAGTTTCAGACCATGATCCGCGTGAGCTGAGATCGCCGCTGGAGCTTCAGGCGTCGCTGGCCACGCCGTCGCGGCTCCGAGCCGGGAAGTCGCGCCCCACCTCTTCCGCCGACCGCAGCGACAGCGCCGAGAAGGTCAGGGTCCCGTTGCTGCACCCCCCCGACACCATGGTCGGTGCACCGACCACGAACAAGTTCTCGTGGTCGTGGGCGCGGCCCCAGGAATTCACCACACCCTCGCTGGCGTCGTCACTCATGCGACACCCGCCGCCGGGATGGTCCTGGACGTCATCAACCGACGTGCGCAGGATCCGGCCGTTGCCGACCCGGGCCAGCCCTTCGAAGACGCCGCGAATCCGGTCTTCGGTCGCCTGTCGCAGATCCCGGGACACCGGCGCGTCCTGGAAGCGCAGTGTGGGGAGGGGGTCGCCGAAGCGGTTTCGACGGCTGGTGTCCAGTTCGACGCGGCTGTTCTCGTCTGGGATGATGTCGTAGTAGGACCGGAGGCGCGTGGTTCCCGTGACGGTACGGGCCCGCCAGTCGGCCATGACGTCGTCGCCCAGGAGGAGGGTCCCGTCCTCCCCTCGGAGCCGGGGGCCCCGCGCGGTCGTGGATTCCCAGACCCGGAAGTCGTGGCGCATGAAGCCTCGCGGGAGACCCGGGCCACCGGCCACGGTGGGGCGCTGGAAGTACTTGGAGATGAGGGAGTGGCCGAAGTACATCCCAGGGAGCAGTCGCATGGGGAGCTCCATGAATGCGCTCACGCTCCGATGCCCCGCCATGTAGCGTCCGACCAACCCCGAGGAGTTGGCCAGGCCCCGGGCGTACCGCCCCTGTGCGGACACGAGCAGCAGGTGGGGGCTCCAGGCGTATCCGGCCGCCAGGACGAAGGTCTTGGCGCGATAGACCACGTCGACGTCGGGGTCGTCGTAGCTGCGTGCTACCGCGGCATGGATGCGATCGGTTCCCTCTTCCAGCTCCAGTCGGCGCACCAGCGTCCGCGGGTGCATGCGAATCCGCCCCGTGGCCAGCAGCTGCTGGAACGTGAAATCCGGCGTGTACTTGGCGCCGGTGGGACAGATGTTGCAGGTGTCACACCGGAGGCACACGTTCCGACCTTTCCACGGGCGGGTGTTCTTGGCCACCGGGTTGGTCCAGGTCGGGATCCCGGCGGATGTCACCCATTCCTGGAGGCGCTCCAACGTCCACGTGAGCGGTACCGCCGGCATGGGGTAGGGGGCCCCGCGAGGATCCAGGGGGTCGGGCCCCTGTTCCCCGGAGACGCCCATGCGCTCCTCCGCCTCCTGGTAGTACGGATCCAGCGTCTCATAGTCGAGGGGCCAGTCCACGTGGACGCCGAACGCGGAGCGGTGTCGGAAGTCCTCGGGCGTGAAGCGCGGCGTGGTGCCGCCCCAATGCAAAGCCTGTCCGCCCACCACCATGGAGCGGGACATGATGCCCAGGGCCACCTGGTCCTCGATGTGGTCGTCGGTCCACGGATTCTCGCCGTAGTCCAGGTAGCGCTGACGGCGCTCGAAGCGCTTCTCCAGGGGCGCCGACTCGGTGCCTGCCTCCACCACGATGACGCTCACGTCGCGCTCGTCGGTGAGCTTCTCCGCCACCATGGCCGCGGTGATCCCCCCACCCACGACGACGACGTCCGCCTCTTCGATGCGGCGCCTCATGACAGGGCCTCGGGTTCCCGCGGCGCGATGTCGATGCCCCGGCACGTCTCCGGAGAAATGCGCACGCCGTAGCAGCGATCGGTGGCTTCGGGAGTCGACAGCCACCAGGAGAGAAGGGCCACCGCCACGTGGTCCGCTTGGAGGGGCGACGGCATGGCCGACCCGGCGTCTCCGATGTGCCGTCGAAGGAGCGCATCGGCGGCCTCGGGGTCCAACGCGGCGAAGCCCACGCCGGTGCGCTTGGTGGCCTCCAGGTCCAGCGCCTGCAGCTGCGCTGCCCATCCAGGCACCGGGTCCGGGGGGCCGTACCGGATCTCCGAGGTGCCGTATCCGTGGTTCATTTCGGGGACGGGCTCGTAGGCTGCGGCCCACCGCTCGAATCCCTGGACCGCCTGCTCCCGCCCCCCCTCTCCCAGTTCGGAGGGAAGCACATGGGCGCCGACGTTGCGCAGAAGTGACGGGTCCAGGCGGCGCACGCCGGCGGCAGGGTCGGTACGCTCCGACGGCTCCGGGGCGCATGCGCCGACGGCGGCCACGGAGAGCGCGGCGGTGGTCGCCTTGAGGAAGGTCCGGCGGTCTTGGGTCATGAGCGGCGTCGCTGGAGGTGAGCGTAGGTGAACGACTGCGTCGCTCCCGAAGGGGTCGAGTGGAGATGCCCTTCTCCGGCGAGGAGCGTGAAGTCGTGGCCCAGCGCCGTGAGGAGGTCGTCCGGACCGTACCGAACCACGTCCAACCCGCTGCACCGGGCAGGTCCGTCCGGTGCGAAGGTCGCGAGCACGACGTGGCCCCCGGGCGCCAGTGCGCGCAACAGGGCGTTGCGATACGCCGCCCGGTCGTGGGGGTCCGTCAGGAAGTGGAAGACGGCGCGGTCGTGCCACACGTCCCAGGTTCGCCGGGGCTCGAAGCGGGTCACGTCTCCGGTGATCCACGTCACCGCTGCCGCCGCGGCGCCCAGCCGTTCCCGAGCCCGCGCCAGGGCGGCGGCGGAGACGTCCAGCACGGTGAGATCGACGTACCCTTCGTCCACCAGCACGTCCACCAACCTGGAGTCGCCGCCCCCCACGTCGATGACGCCGGCGTCGCGGCCCACTCCCGTGTTCCGGATGAGGTCGAGGGACCGCTCAGGACGAGCCTGGAACCAACTCATCTCGTCGGACGTCTTCGTCGTGTACACCGCCTCCCAGTGGTCCCGGCGTTCCATGTCGGGCCTCAGTTGGGCAGCGCGAAAGCGACCAGAGTCCCGCCCTGGGCCCCTCCGCCGGTGGCGATGACCACGAACTGGCGGCCGTCGCGCGTGGCGTAGGTCATGGGGTTGGCGTAACCGCGCTGCGGAAGGCGACCCTCCCAGAGTCGGGCGCCGGTGGCCGCGTCGAGAGCGGTGAGCACGTCCGCTCCTCCGGCCACGAAGACGATGCCCCCGGCCGTGACGATGGGCCCCGGCGCGCCGGCAACGCCCAAGCGCTCTGGAAGCTCCACGCCGGCCAGCAGCGGGTTGTTCCGCACCCGGGCGTCGTCGCCCACGGGTACCTGCCACACGATCTCACCGCGGTTCATGTCGATGGCGGTGACCGTGCCGTAGGGAGGGTCGATGATGGGGATTCCCTCGACGCTGGTCATGCCGCGGGCTTCGCGGTCGATGTCCCACTCGGCCACGACGCGGGTGGTGTCGGCGGGAGCCAACTTGAACAGCGCCGGGCTCTCGGTGGATTTGACGTAGAGGTATCCCGTCGCGGGGTCCACGGCGGATCCGCCCCAGTTGCCTCCTCCGATGATGCCGGGCCGGCCCAGCGTCCCCTCCAGGGAGGGTGGCGTGTAGAGTGGCCCGAACCGGAGTCCCCGGGTGAGGTCCCGCGCCCGTCGGTTCAGTTCAGGCGTGAGACTCACCAGGTCGTCTTCGGTGAAGCCCTGGGCCGCGAACGCTGGCGGACGGGTGGGGAAGGGCTGGGTGGCCGACGCTCGCTCGCCGGGCACGTCGCTGCGTGGAACCGGGCGCTCTTCCATGGGCCAGATGGGCTCACCGGTGACGCGGTCGAAGGCGTAGACGAAGCCCGTCTTCCCCGCCACCGCGACGGCGTCCACGCTGCGGCCGTCCACGTCGGCCGTGTACAGCACCGGCGCCCCGGGGAGGTCGTAGTCCCAGAGGCCGTGATGCACGGTCTGGAAGTGCCATACCCGTTCGCCGGTGCGGGCGTCCAGGCACAGGAGCGTCTCGGCGAAGAGGTTGTCGCCCTTCCGGTCACCCCCGTAGTAGTCCCCGCTTGGGGTTCCCATGGGGGCATACAGGAGTCCACGGGCCACGTCCAACGTCATGGGCGCCCAGGCGTTCGTATGCCCCTTCACCCGCCACGAACCGTCCTCCCATGTGTCGTTTCCGAACTCGCCGGCCTGGGGGATGGGGTTGAACGACCACACCAGTTCGCCGGTGTGCACGTCGAAGGCCTGGATGTTTCCGGGGGGATCGTTGGGGTAGACGAAGCCGTCCCAGACGCCGTTGCCCACGATGACCAGGTCTCCGAAGACGACCGGGGGCGACGTCTGGGTGTAGTGGAGGCGGTTGGTGTGCCAGAGTAGGTTTTCGGTGAGGTCCACCTCACCCTCGTGGCCGAAGGCTCGGATGGGTCGTCCCGAAGCGGCGTCGAGGGCGATGAGACGCCAACGGGTGTTGAGGAAGATCCGGCGCCCTCCGGTTCCGGTCCACACCGCCACGCCGCGGTGTACCAACCCTGTGCCGTTGGGCGGCTTCCCCCACTCCGACGTGCCCGGGTCGTACGCCCAGAGTTCATGGCCCGTGGCGGCGTCCAGGGCCACCACCCGGTTGAAGGGCGTGGACAGGTAGAGGGTGTCGCCGATGACGAGCGGGGTCACCTCGAAGTTGCCTGCCCGCACGTCCTGGCCCGGAATGGGGCGCATGGGCGCGGGAATGGGAACGTCGCCGGTGTCCCAGGTCCACGCGACCTCGAGGTCGCCGACGTTTTCCGGCGTGACGGTGGCCAGAGCGGAGTAGCGCATGCCGCCGTCATCTCCGCCGTAGGCCGGCCAATCGGACGTGGAGGGCTTCCAGGAGGAGGGACCTTCGTCGGGGGGAGCGCAGGCGGCGAAGGTCAACGCGATCAACGTCGTGACGGTGGGGCGTATGGCTACCATCGGATGCCCTGTTGGTCGAGGAAACGGCCGGCGGCCGCCACGGATTCGTTCACCCCCTCCAGCACGCGGTTCCGTTCGCGTTGGAGATAGGCCTGGGCGAAGCGGTATCGATCCGAGGTGGGATCCTCCATCGCCAGGATCGACGCCGGCTCGAGCCCAGGGAGCGGTGCGCCGTAGACCCCCGGGTCCGGGTGATGGTCGCTACCCGGCACGAACATGATGCGATGGATGGGGCGGAGGATGTCGTACAGCATGGGCTCGAACTCGGCCGGGACCGTGCCCTGCTGCACCGCGCCGCCGACCCGGGCCACGGCCGCGGCCAGCCGGGCCGTGGCCTGCATCACCTCACCCAGATCCAGCGCGCCTCCCGACTCCTCCTGCCGCCGCTCCAAGGCCCTCAGCAGCGCTTCGGTCTCAGCCATGAGGTCCAGGGGCGGCACGAAGGCACCCGTGAGACCAGCCAGCGCGTCGGCGTACAGATCCGTGTCGGTCTTGAGGATGTCGGCGTCGATCTTGTCGTACGTGTCGTCGGGCGTGTGCCACCACCAGTATCCGCCGTCCTCCTCCAAGCGGGAGTGGTTGATCTGGAGGAGGGGAAGGCCGATGCCATTGAAGCTCTGGTCGGAGTTGCGGCCGGGGCGACCGTTGCGGACGGGTTGGCCGGCGACCCTCTCCACGACGCCCGTGGCCAGAGCGGCCAGGGCCGGGGAGGTGGAGACGCCGAAGCGCTTCGCGTCCTTCTGGCCGATCCCGTCCACGTTCACGTAGGCGATGCCCCGGGCCCGCAACTCCTCGAAGAAGTGATCGGCGAACCACGTGGACCCGCCGTAGCGCGCGTTGGAGTGACCTGGCCACCACGCCACCAGCAGGCCCCGCTTCATCTGGTCGCGATGCGCGTTGAACGCCAGCGCCAACTCCAGCATGGCGGCGTTGGAGGCCCCCTCGTCGGTGCCGCCGTGGTACCAGGCGTCGATGTGGCCGCCGAAGAGCACGTAGGGCGTGGCGGGCGTGGCGTCGGCGGGCATGACACGGGCCACGGCCAGCCGCAGGGGTCTCCAGCCCGTATCGACCACCGTGCGCACTCGGACCAGCACCTCGCCGGCCCGCATCATGACGCGGAGCCGGTCCCCGTCGCTTCTGCGGATCTGGGCGGTGGGCAGGATATCCAGCCGCTGGTAGTTGAGGAGCGATGGCGTGCCCCACGTGGACGTCACGATGAGGTCGTTGAGGCGCTCTTCGGGGTTCACGTAGACCACGGCCACGGCCCCCAACTCCTGGAGTGCCGCGGTTGGCACGTTCCGGGGCTGGCCGGTCACCAGGACGATCTTGCCGCGGAGGTGGCTGAAGCGCTCCGCGTCCAGGACGGCGAGTCGCTCGCCGGTGCCCATCTCCAACTCCGGCAGGTCGTCCAGGGTGCCTGCGTCCACGAGAGGAGCCTCGATGCCGTCGGTGGCGCCGGAGAACGACATGGTGATGGCGTCCGGCGCGAAGTCCGTGCCCGGCACCGCGACCTCCGCAGAGACTGGGTTGGACGTGTACGCCATGAACTCGTGGACCTCGACGTCCACGCCCTCGGCACGCAGCGTGGCCACCACGTAGTCCGTTGCCGCGTTCTCGCCGGGGCTGCCGGAGGGGCGAGGCCAGCGGGTGATCTCCCGGGCGTGGCGGTCCAGGGCCGCGGGAGTGATGGTCGCCTTCACGGCGCCAGCCAGCGTGGTGGCTGGGTCGGACGTCTGCGCTGAGGCCGATGGGGTGACGATCCACAGCGCGGCGGCTGCGACCCACAGGATGCGTCGAGTCATGGGAGGGACGGCAAGGGACGACGGACCTACGACCGGAGGACATTGTAGGTCCGGGCCTCCCCGTCAGAAAGACGGCCGGGCGCCGGCGCTCTCCCGTTCGGCTACCGGGGGTCCACCACCGTGGTCGAATACCGCACCACGTACTGGACGTCGAGGTCGTCCCGCACCACACCCCAGGCGGCGTCGCCCGACAAGGCCATGAGGGTCACCCCCACCGGAGCATCCACGTAACCCAGCAGGTCCCCCTCCCGCTGGAAGACCCACCACCGATGGGGGCGCTCATCGGAGCCGGGCCACTCGCGCAGCCAGAGGTTGGCCCGGTCGTCGATCAGGATGCGGTCGAAGGTCGGCCTGATCTCGGGGCGGGGGGACAGCTTCCACCATGTTTCCCTCCGTTCCCGCTGTGCCGGGGTGCTGTCCTTGGCCAGGGCCGCACGATGCACCGCCTCCACCTCCTCGTCGGTAAGTGCTTGCGCCAGCCCCGGCGCCCGGATGATCCGCCGCAGGGAGCCGTCGTCGGCGCCGTGAAGACGCAGCTCCCATCGGTCACCGAAACCGGTCCAAACGCCGTCGGGGTGCGCCGCGAAGACGCCGGAGCGCGCGAACGCGACATTCTCGACCAAGACCGTGATGCCACCTCCGGCGCGCATCCATTTCTGGATGGATTCCCGGTTGGGGATCACGGCCACGGTGTCCACAATCTCTCCACGGGCGGAGTACAGGGCGATGACGGCCGAATCCACGGTCATGATGTCCTCGTTCTCACTCGGGACGTCCGTGCCGTCTCCCACGAACCATCGCGTCGATCCTGCCAGGCGCCCATCGGGGAAGAAGCTCACGACGTTGGGTCGACTCTGACCCTCGCCCTGGAGGGAGCGCACGTCCGCTTCGCCCCCCTCCACCGGGTACCGGGTCACGCGCCGGGTTCGCCAGTCGTAGACCGCCAGGGTGTCGCCGTGGAGGCGCGCCACCATGCGGGGGCTCATGAGCTCCCCGGGGCCCTCGCCCCTGGAGCCGAAGGCCCCCAGATAGGAGCCCTCGGGGCCGAAGTGGCGCAGCTGCGCCGCCTGCTGATCCAGGACGGCGATACCACGGTCACCAAGGGGCGCCATCCCGCGAATGGAGCCGAACTGCTCCTCCGGAGATCCATCCAACGATCCCAGGCGCAGCGACGGCGTGGAGTCCATCACCGCGTACACCGGCGCTCCCGCGAGGGGAACCTCACTGATCACGATCTCCACGCCGGCGCTGTCCGTGCGCGTCGAGACGGGGCGGGTATCGGGTTCGGCCTCCCGGGGTGCACACGCGGTGCTGGTGGCGGCCAGGGCGCAGGCGAGGATGGCGATCCGGCATATCGGGAACATGAGCGAAGCTCCGCGAGAGTCCCTTCGGGCAGGAGACCTCAATGTACACCGTTCGCATCGCCGTCGTACCTGTCCGCCGTGGCGTTCGCCCCGAGTTGAGCCGCCGGAGGGAGATACGGCACGAATCCTGCCTTCTTCGGACCCCAGTTGGACCATGGGCCGTCCGCGCCCCGCAGCATCCGCCCCGACCTTAGGCCACGGTCGACGGATGGGGCGCGGGGAGGCCCGCCACCCGGGGGGGGGTCCGAACCGTTGCATCCACGCCACGGATGTGCCATAAGCGCAACGGAGTGAGCATGATCTCCTGGGACCCTGGGTCCGGCGAGTCTACGTCGGGTAAGTCCAAATCGCTGTCCGTGAGTCCGATCGTGGAAGAATTGATCGCCGCACCCCGCAGGTCGGCCATGCCCGGTCCTCGATTTCTGGTGTGGCTTCAGGCTGCCCGCCCGGGCGACGAGGCTCAGGTCGGCGTGCGGGCGGTGCAACTGGGTGAGATGCATGAAACCCTCGGCCATCGCGGCCTCCTGATTCCCCACGGGTTCGCCACGTCAAGGGATGCCATCGAACTCTTCCTGGACTCGCGCGTGCCGTCGACCAGGTGGAGGGAATGGCGCGGCGCCCTCTCCTGGTGCGATCCCTTCGTGCTCCAGTCGGGAAGCCTGCGTGCCGCCATACGACGCCTCCTCCGCGAGCCCGACGCCAGCCCGGGGCTCGCCGCCAGGATCGAGCTCATCCGGTCCCTGGTGCGCGCCACGCCGGTCCCGGCCGGCGTGGAGGACGCTCTCCAGATGGGGTACAGGAGGTTGAGGGAGCTCTACGGGCACCACCTCGAGGTCGTGGTGCGCTGCTCACGCGCCGGCGAGGACGGCACGGCCCCCTTCTTCGGCGACGGTGGGGATCACGTGCTGGGTCTGCAGAATTTCAATGACGTGATCGGGGCGTGGCGGGACTCCTGTGCCACGGCCTTCGACGAGACCGCCATCCGGACAGCGGTGCGGGAGGGGACGTCCCTGCCTGGTGAGGGGTTCGGCGTCCTGGTGATGAGCATGGTGCGCTCGGAGACCGCCGTATCCGGTTTCGTCAGTACCCGAGACCCACATACGTTCCAGGATCACACCCTCCACGTGTCGGCGTCACGAGGTGTGGGCAGGGCGCTTCCTCCGGGCGGCGGCAGCGCGGACGACGTCGTGCTGGCGAAGGACGCCCTGCGGGGGTCGTCCTCCCGGTTGGACTTCCAGTCAGCAGCCCGCGGGCAGGTCCTGGCGGTGGACGAACTGATGCGCCTGGCCGCAATCGCTCTCGCCGTGGAGGAACACTACGGGTGCCCAGTGCGGCTGGAGTGGGCCCAGGACGGCAACACCGGGGAGTTCATGATCGTGCAGGTGAACCCACTGGGTACGCGCCCGTCCCCGACGGTCAGGACCTTCTCCACGGTGTCGTCCCTGGAGCGCTGGTAGCACGTCGGAAGCGCAGCCGCCGCATGGCAGGTCTCAGCCGTGATCCTCGTCGGCCTCGGACCGCGACAGCACGTAGATTGCCCATGGCGACAGGCGGGTTTCGTTGACCCAGGGGAATGGCTCCGTGGGAAGAGCCAGCGGCCGGTGGGTTTCCAGAAGGCACAGCCCCGCACCGGCGAAGAGGGCCCGGTAGGCGGCGTCGGTGCAGAGGATGTCGTCCACGGGCCTGCGATCCTCCACGTCCAACATGACGATGCGGACCCGGTCCCCGGTCACGGCGGTCCGGTTCTCAGGGAAATCCTGGGTGGAGAACGAAGCCCACTCGTGGAGGTAGATCTCCGGCGCGGACACCAGTTCGACCAGGCGGCCTCCTGAGGCGAGGCGTGACGCCAATCCGGCAAGGAGACCCGGTTTCAGATCCTGAGGCACGTTGTCGAAGGTGAAGGCGCACAGGATGAGATCGAAGTCGCCCGCCTCGAGGTCTTCGAGGCCACCCTCGCCCAGGAGCCGGTAGTCACCGCCCGGGTCGGCGGCCCTGGCCCGGTCCACCATGCCGGCTGCGATGTCCACGCCGATGACCTCGTAGCCAAGCCTCTCGAGAAAGCGCGACGACCGGCCGGCTCCGCATCCGAAGTCCAGGGCCCGCGTGCCGGAAACGTGGTCGCTGAAGATGTGGGGCAGGTCCCGGAACGCGAGGTGGTAGGTGGCCGGAAAGCCCAACCCCGCGTACGCGCCGGCCCGGGTGGGGTCGGCGTACACGTTGGAAAACTCGTCGGTCATGACGCAGTCGCCTTCCGCACCACCGGCGCCACCTCCGTTCCGAGCAGCTCGATGGCCCGCATGACGTCGGCGTGGGCCATGGGCCCCACGGTGAGTTGCACCAGGAAGCGCTGGTGCCGGAAGATCTCGTGCTGGAACAGGATCTTGTCGATCACCTCCTGGGGCCCTCCCACGAAGAGGGCACCCCGAGGTCCGCAGTCGGCGTCGAAGGCCCTGCGCGTGGTGGGTGGCCACCCCCGCTCCCGCCCGATCCGGCTCATGGTCTCGGCGAAGGGCGGGAAAGCCATGTCTCCGGCGGACCGGGCGTCGTCGGCCAGGAAGCCGTGGGCATTGATGCTCACGGGCAGCGCCGCGGGATCGTGCCCCGCTCGGGCCGCCGCCTCGCGGTACAGGTCCACCATGGGGACGAAACGCTCCGGTAGCCCGCCGATGATGGCCAGCGCCATGGGGAGGCCCAACGTTCCGGCCCGCACCACGGACTGGGGGGTGCCGCCCACGGCGATCCATACCGGCAGGGGTTCCTGAACGGGACGCGGGTAGACCGCGCGATCCTCGATGGCGGGCCGGTGTCTTCCCGACCACGTGATGCGCTCGTCCTCTCGGAGGCGGAGCAGAAGGCCCAGCTTTTCACCGAACAACTCGTCGTAGTCTTTCAGGTCCTGGCCGAAGAGGGGGAAGGACTCGATGAAGGACCCCCGCCCAGCCATGATCTCCGCCCGGCCCCCGGAGATGAGATCCAGGAGGGCGAAGTCCTGAAAGACCCGAACCGGGTCGTCTGAACTGAGGACGCTGACGGCGCTCGTGAGGCGGATGTGCCGGGTCCGGGCGGCGGCGGCGGCCAGAACCACCGCTGGAGACGAGACGGCGTAGTCGGGACGGTGGTGCTCTCCCACGCCGAAGACGTCCAGCCCCACCTGATCCGCGAGCTCGATCTCCTCCAGCAGATCCCGGATCCGCTCCCCCGCGCCGAGTTGTCGTCCGGTCGCGGGATCCAGAGGGGTCTCAGCGAACGTGTAGACGCCGATTTCCATGTGGGCGCTCCCGTCCCCGGACGATCAGAAGTTCTGGAACGCCCGCACGATCATGGCGACGCCGGCCAGCGCCCCGGCGTAGAAGGACCCGACGGCGGGTCGGACCTTCACGGTCCGGCCCCCACCGGCCGCTTCCTGCGAACACTGGTAGACGAAGGCGGGGGGGATGTTGAAAGGGGTGAATCCCACGGCGACGTCATTGTACCGATGACTCAACCGATGGCGCTGGGAGAGGCTGTACTGGTACTGGAGGAAGCGCCCACCGGGGGCGAGGCTGTCGCGGGCCACGTCCAGGATCTGGTCCACCATGGGGCTGTCCATGATGGACAGGGGCAGGCTGGACACAACGGCGTCCACGGCGGTGATCCCCTCGTCCTCCATGATGCGGGGCAGGGCGGTGGCGCAGGCGTGATGCACGGTCAGACGGGGATCCCGGATCCGGCGCCCTTCCTCCACGAAAGCCGCATTGATCTCCAGGGAGATGAGGCGCGCGTCGGAACGCATGCGCCTCAGGATTTGACGGGTGACGCACCCCGTGCCGACACCGAACTCGATGATCAAAGTCGCGTTCGCAAAATCGATCCCCCGCACCAGGCGTTCCACCAGGAAGCCCGAGCTCGGAAGGATCGTGCCCGAGGTGCGGATGTTCTGGATGTGTTTGATCAGGGTCGACTCCTGCCTACTGGACAAGGACCCCGGCCAAACGATTGCCGAGGAGGATGTACGCGGTGACCAGAGGAAGCTCCCCGATCACGATTCCGAGGATCATACGACGAAATGGCATCCGCACCAGCCCTGCAACGTAGCAGATGAGGTCGGTGGGTACCACCGGCGTGACGGCCCACAAGGCGACGAACCATTGGGCCCGAGGCTTCGCCAGGTGCACGCGGAGCCGGGCGATCCGGTCCGGGTGCTTGGCCTCCAACCATGCGTCGTATCCCCCGTAGCCGGGGAAGCGATACAGCAGAGTGGCCGAGAGTACGATTCCCAGCATGGAGACCACGAGCACGAGCCAGATCGCGTCGGGAAACAGGATGCCTCCCGCCAGGACGATCGGGGTACTGGGCACGAGAGCGACGCCGCGGAGCATGGAGAGCAGCACGTACCCGACGAAGCTCCATGCGCCCCATGCCGCCACGGTGCTGGCCACGGCCGCTTCGGAGAAGCGCTCCGGCTGAGCGATCCAGAGTGCGGCCACACCCAGGATGAGAATGCCCCAGGCATAGGTGAGTGCTCGTGCCATATTCGCCGGTGTGGGGGCATTCCGAGGGACAACAACGGTTTGAAGAAGATCTGAAACCCCGTACCCCCGCCCGGCGATCCCTGGGCATCCCGAAGGGTGGCAGAGCGCGGCGGGCTTGGACGTTGTATAACTCCATGAGCTCAGACGTGGCTGTTTCGCGCCTCATTGAGTAACGCAACGACTTCACGGGACCGATATGAACCCTCCCTCCATCCACTCCGGACGGCACGCGCCCCTGGACATGACCCCGCAGGAGTTCCGCTCCGTGGGCCACGAGCTGGTGGACCGCATTGCCGACTTCCTCGGCGGAATCGGCGACCGGCCCGTGACCCTGGGTGAATCGCCCCAGGTGATCCGGGAACTGCTGAAGGCCGAACGACCCCTGCCGGCGGAGGGCACCGATGCCGGCGAACTGATGGCGTCGGTGAGTAGGCTCCTCTTCGACCATTCGCTCCACAACGGACACCCGCGCTTCCTGGGCTACATCACGTCCTCGGGAGCGCCGATCTCCATGTTGGGGGACCTGCTCGCCGCGGCGGTGAACCCCAACGTGGGCGCCTGGACCCTCTCGCCGGTGGCGTCCGAGATCGAGGCGCAGGTGGTGCGTTGGATCGCGGAAATGGTCCGATTCCCCGAGGGGAGCGGCGGGCTCCTGGTGAGCGGTGGGAACATGGCCAACATGGCGGCTTTCTGGGCGGCGCGCGTCGATGCGGGAGGTCCTTCGGTCCGCACCGACGGGACGCCCTCGGGGCATCCGCTGGTCGTCTACGGGTCTGCCGAAACGCATACCTGGATCCAGAAGGCCACGGATCTCGCCGGCATGGGCACCAACGCCATGCGATGGATCCCTACCACGAGAGATCTGCGCATGGACGTGGACGCCCTCCGCAATGCGATGGACCTGGACATCTCGGAAGGGCGGCGTCCCATGATGGTGATCGGGACGGCGGGCTCGGTGAGCACCGGTGCCGTGGATCCCCTCCGAGCGATCGCCGAGGTCTGCCGGGAGCGTGGGGTATGGTTCCACGTGGACGGCGCCTATGGCGGCCTGGCCGCCATGCTGCCCGACGCGCCGGAGGAGCTCCACCACCTCGACCTGGCCGACTCGGTCGCGGTGGATCCCCACAAGTGGCTGTACGCCCCACTCGAGGCGGGGTGCGTGCTGGTGCGCGACGCCCAGAAGCTCCGGGACGCCTTCAGTTACCACCCGCCCTATTACCACTTTGGCGTGGAGGCGGTCAATTTCGTGGATCTCGGGCCCCAGAACTCGAGGGGATTCCGGGCTCTGAAGGTCTGGCTGGCGCTCCAGCAAGCCGGGCGTGACGGGTACCGGCGCATGCTCTCCGACGACATCCGCCTGGCGAGGCTGCTTCATGAGACGGCCGAGGCCCATCCGGAGCTTCAGACGTCGGAATCCGGGTTGAGCATCTCCACCTTCCGCTACGTGCCCGAGACCCTCGGCGCCCGAGTGGGCGAGCCCGCGGTGGAGGCGTACCTCAACGACCTGAACAAGGCGCTTCAGGCCCGGCTCGAGGCGGAAGGCGAGGTCTTCCTCTCCAACGCCGTCCACCACGGCATGTACGTGCTCCGCGGATGCATCGTGAACTTCCGCACGGACGAAGACGACGTGCGCGCCATTCCGGAGATCGTGGCTCGGGTGGGCCGCGAGTTGCACGAGGCCCTTCAAGATGGGCATCCCGCCGCGGCGGGGCCCGGGGGAAGCTGAGAAGAACATGTCGGACGCCAAGACCCGCCCCACCCAGGCGAGCGTAGAGAAGTTCCTCGCCGGCATCGCCAACGAGAAGCGCCGGGAAGACTGCCGCACGATGGTGGACATGATGCGCGACATCACCGGCGAAGCACCCACCATGTGGGGCGACAGCCTCGTCGGCTTCGGGAGCTACCACTACACATACGCGACGGGAAGGGAGGGTGACTGGCCCCTGACCGCGGTGTCGCCGAGAAAACAGAGCCTGACCCTCTACATCATGCCGGGCTTCGATCGGTATGAAGAGCTCATGTCCAAGCTGGGCAAGTACAAGACGGGCGCCTCCTGCCTGTATGTGAACAAGCTGGAGGACGTGCATCTGCCGACGCTGCGGAAGATCATCGACCAGTCGGTGAAGCTCATGAGGAAGCGCTACCCGGAGCGATGATCGCCGGGCTCGCCGGGGTGAGCGTCTGGCCGCCGCGCA
>DATHZE010000037.1:0-16014 GCA_035458765.1 Longimicrobiales bacterium | reverse complement strand
GGCTGCACCCACGCGCAGAAGGAGCGGCTCATGGGCACCGACATCGAGTGGCTCGGGGACTACCTGGTCCACAAGAGCACGTCGGTGGGGGGGAGATCCATGGTGCTGTGCACCACGGCGGCGCGGGTCCTTCCCCGCTCCGGATCGAGCGATCCGGGGTTCAGCGTCATGGAGGCGTCGCCGGACAACGAGATCTGGCGGCTCATGAACGAGACCTGGCCCGATCGCACCGTCTTCCTGCCCCTGGACGATCCCATCTTCCGCAGCGGCGTAGAGATGAACTTCGAGGGGACGCTCTACAACGGCGCACCCAAGCGCCACTACGACGTCCTCCTCCAGTTCGCCGTCTCCACGCGGATTCCCAGCTAGTGGTCAGCCGGGGGCGTGGCCTGTGGGAGCCCGAGGCCGATCTCCCCTGCCACACCAGCAGGACGAGCGTCGTGACGTCGGCCGCCCCGGTCCACCGTCCCGGGGCCGCAGGGGATGGTTCTTGGACATGGACCGCTACGTGGCGGCGTGGTGGATGAACCGAACGGGACGGCCCGGCCCGCGAAGAGCCGAGCCGTCCCGGCGCATCAGTTCCCGCCTCCCGGCGCCCTGCGGATGGGGCCCGCGGGCTTCGGGGGTTCGGTCGGATGGGGCTTGGCCAGTTCCTCCAGCAGATACCGCACGGCCCGCTCGATCATGGGCTCCCGGCCCGCTGCGATCTCCTCGGGTCGGTCGAGGACCTCGTACCCCTCGTCGGGGGACACGCCGAAGGCCTCCACGTCCCACTGGCCGTCCTTGTTGATGAACCCGAACCGCGGGGCGATGACGCCGCCGCCGTCCACGAAGCCCGGGTTGCCGCTGTAGCCCACCAGCCCGCCCCACGTCTTCTCGCCGATGAGGGGCCCCAGGCCCATCTCCCGGAAGTAGTAGGGGAGGGCGTCGCCCCCGGAGGAGGACTGGCCGTTGATGAGCATGGCCTTGGGGCCGGTGTGCACCACGGCGGGCTGGGTGTACATGTCCAGGTTGCGCTGCGCCCAGTAGTTCAGCAGGGGCGCGCCCATCATGAACGCCATCTCCTCGGGAATGAACCCGCCCCCGTTGTACCGGTCGTCCAGGATCAGCGCTTCCTTGGTGTGGAGCGGCTGGAACCCTTCGTACAGCTCCCGGAACCCCGGCTGGCTGGTGTTGGGCAGATGGATGTAGCCGATGCGCCCTCCCGACAGGGAGTCCACCAGCGCGGCGTTCCTGCGTACCCATTCCTGGTAGCGGAGGCCCAACTCGCTGGTGACGGGTTTGACCTCGCAGCTCCGGGCCCCCTCGCGGCTCGGACGGCTGTTCACCATCACCTCCACGACGCGGTCGGCCTTCCCGGTCAGGAAGGAATACGGGTTGTCGGCGGTGGTGACGTCCTGCCCGTCGATGGCGATGAGGTAGTCCCCCTCGCGCACGTCGACGCCCGGCTCGGTGAGGGGGGAGCGGAACTCCTCGTGCCAGTTCTCCCCGGGGAAGATGTTGGCGATGCGGTAGTAGCGGCCGTCCGCCTCGTACTCGGCGCCGAGCAGGCCCACCGGCACACGGTCCACGGCCGGCAGCTCGGGGGTCTGGGTGATGTAGGCGTGGCCGACGTTCACCTCGCCCAACATCTCGCCGATGAGGTAATCCAGGTCCGACCGGTGCGCCACGTACTTCACCAGCGGCTCATAGCGGTGGTACATCGCCTCCCAGTCCACGCCGTGCATGCCGGGATCGTAGAACCAGTCCCGGAAGATGAGGTAGGCGTCGTGGAACTCCTGGGCCCACTCCACCTTCGGGTCGATGCGCAGCTGCATCTCGGCCAGGTCCAGGCGGCCCGCGTCGTTCTTCGCGTCGGGACGCAGGTCCACGATGCCGTAGTCGGTGCGCTCGAAGCGGTAGAGGAGCTTCTTCCGGTCCGGCGTGAGGGCGAAGCCCGTGATCCGGGTGATGATCTCTTCGGACTTGCGGTCCTCGAGCTTGTAGCGGGAGAGCGTCCCACCCGAGAAGTACAGCACCCCCTCATCGACGCCGATGAGCGCGTTGTAGCTGCCGGCGTCGAGACCCGGTAGCGGCATCACCCGGTCCCCCAGGCCCTGGAGGTCGATCCGGAAGGGGGCGGCATCCTGGGCTTCTTTGGGCGCAGCCGTGGAGTCCTTCACCCCGGCCTCTTCGTCGCTGAGGGGCGGGAAGATCTGGCCGAAGTCCGCCTTCAGGCTCGCGGCGTAGATGCGCGACCGGAAGCTGCTGCCGCTGCCGGAGAACGCGAAGTCGCGGGCCGAGACGAAGTACAGGTAGCGCCCCTTGGGATCGAAGGCGGGGCTGAAGTCCCGGGTCATGTCGCTGGTCACCTGGGTCCTGCTCCCGCTGTCGAAGGAGTAGAGCCAGATGGAGGACATGCCGTTGGCGGCGTTCTTCGAATAGGCGATCCACCTGCCGTCGCCGGACCAGCTGAAGTCGTTCAGCGCTCCGGTGCCCGTTTCGTCCAGCGTCACCAGGCTCCGGGAGGCCAGATCCATGGCCTGGATGCGGTTCATGTTGTCGGACCAAGCCAGACGCCTGGAGTCCGGCGACCACTGCACCCCGTCCATCCACACGCGGTCGCCGGTGGCGAGGCGCTCGGGGGCGGCGGAGCGATCCGAGGGCATGAGGTAGAGGTCGTAGTTCCCGTCGGCGTCGGAGAAGTAGGTGATCCACTTGCCGTCGGGCGACCAGGTGACCCCGCGTTCCCGCTCGGCCGGGGTGTTGGAGATGTTGTCGATGTTCCCGTTCTCGGCGGGAACGGTGAAGATCTCGCCCCGGGCGGCGAAGATGGCCCGCTTGCCCGAGGGAGAGATGTCGAAGGACTCGATGTTGCCGCCGACGGCCTTGAAGTTGGGGTTGGTGTAGGGCCGGTCCCCGGTCACGGTGACGGGGATCTTCGAGGTCCGCTTCGTGGCAGGGTCCAGGTGGTACAGGTAGCCGCCGTTCTCGAAGACGATGCCGCCCTCGCCCCGGCTGGGCCAAAGCACGTCGAACTCGGTGAAGGTGGTCACCTGCGTGGTGCTCTCGTCCCGGGTGTCGTAGACCCAGAGGTTGAGCTTTTCGCGAGCGTCCCGGTCCGACACGAAGTAGATCTCGTCCCCGATCCACATGGGGAGGTTGTCGGTGGCCGCCTCGTCGGTGATGCGCTCGCTGGTGTGGTTCGCCAGGTCGTACGTCCACACGTCCTGTTGGCGACCGGCCCGGTAGCGCTTCCAGTGGCGCCACTCACGGCTCTTGATGTTGTAGGCCAGCTTGGTGCCGGTGGCGTCGAAGGTCGCGCCGCTCGCGCCTTCGGGGATCTCGAGGCGCGTCTCCAGGCCGCCGTTCACCGGATCCACCAGCCAGTAGTTGCCCACCCGCTCGCCCCAGGGCGTGCGGGCCGACCGCACCAGGATCTTGCCGTCCCGGGTCCAGTCCAGGGGAAGGTTGTCGTAGCCGCCACGGGGGGGCATGGGCCCGCCGTCGGGATAGAACGTGACCTGCCGGGGGGTGCCGCCCTCGGAGGGCATGACGTACACCTGCCGCGTGCCGGCGTACTCCCCGGAGAAGGCGATCCAGCGGCCGTCGGGGCTGAACCGCGCGAACACCTCGAAGCCCTCGTGGGAGGTGAGGCGCTTGGCCTCGCCGCCGGCCAGAGGGACGGTGTAGAGGTCTCCGGCGTAGGTGAACGCCACCGTGTTGCCGTGGATGCTGGGGAAGCGAAGCAGACGGGTCTCTTCCTGGGCGCCGGCGGCCGAGAATGCCACCAGGAGGAAGCCCGCCGCCAGGACGCAGATCAGGGTACGGTTGCCTCGGAATGCCATGAAATCGTGCTCCGTGTTCGTGGATCGGGCCTCGGCTCCAGGAATTGGATGGGGAGAGGCCCCCGGAGGGCTCTCGTAGTGTGGTCAGGAAGGGGCCGGAAGGGGAGGGGGCGCGGTGTGGTGGATCGCCGGATCCGCAGGGACTGGGGTCTCTTCAGCGCCTCCGCGCGGAAGAATCCATCCGCTGCGCAGGGCGCGCTCGAGAGGCCGTGGGTGCTACCGCCCCGCCGCGTGACCGCTCGCCGTCAGTCCCATGTACCGCGAGTCGGGAACGAGGCGCTCGCTCCGCACCGCGCCGATGCCGGCCTCACGGAGCTGGGTTTCCATCTCGGCGGGGGTGGGCAGGGCGGTGAGGCCCTCCATGGACGTGGTGGCGACGCTCAGATTCGCCTCGAATGTGCCGGCGCCCGGCCCCCGGCAACTCGTCGTGACCGCCAGCACGCCTCCCGGCGCGAGGCGCTCGCCGAGCGCGCGGAGCACGGCCACGCGCTCCGGGACCTGGAAGTAGTAGACCACGCTGAAGAGAAGGACCAGGTCGAAGGGGCCGGCCGCCGCGTCCGGGAGCGCGCGCGCGTCGCCCTGGGCGACCCGGAGGCGTCCGCCGAGCCCCCACGCGTCGGCGTTTTCCCGGGCCTGAAGCACCACGGCGGGGTCGACCTCGAGGCCCAGCGCCGTCGCCTCCCCGTTCCGCTCGAGGACCCGTCGAAGGTGCAGGCCGGAGCCGCATCCCACGTCGAGGACCCGGAGCGGCCCCCGCCTCGGCACCTGGTGGTCCAGGAAGCGTTCGACGTACGGCTCGGAGATCTTCGAGACGCGGGCCACCAGGGGGCCCTGGCTCCCGACACCCTCGTTCAGGGGCCCGCCGCGCAGCCGAGCCGCGAAATTCCGGTACGCTTCGTTGTAGTACGTGACGTTGGCCTCGACCATGGCGGCCAAGGCGTCATTGCGTGCCTCGCAAAGCGCCCGGGCGCGGCGGCCACGGAGGGCGTAGCGCCCGCCGGAGCAGGAGAGCTCACCCAGGGTCACACCCAGGTCCAGGAGCGCCTGGAGCAGTTCTGGCCTGCGCGCGTCCAGCGCCTCTTCCAGCTCGGCGGTGGTGCGGGGAGCCTCCAGGGCGTGGAGGAGGCCGGACTCGAAGGCCGCGTGGAGGAAGTGGAGCCGCAGCAGGGACTTCCAGTCCCGGAAGATCCCGGCCATGGCCAGGGGATCCTGGCTGCGGAGGACGGAGAGCAGAGGAGAGCGGGCCATGTCGGACCTCCTGCGTGCGCGTGGTACCCGCAATGATAGCGCGGCGCGCCGCCCGAGCGCATCGCTCGGTGCGTGCACCGACCCTAGGGTTCGCCTCTGCTCAGCCCGTACAGGCGCAGGAACTGCACGTCCATCTCGTCCCGCTCCACGCCCAGCACGTAGTCCCCGCCGATGTCGGTGACGGTCAAGCCGTCAGGCATCGCCAGGCGCGCCACCGTCCGCCCTTCCGGATCGAATACCGTCCAGATGGGAGGCCCTTCCCACGACGGGCGATAGCCCTGCACCCAGAGGTATCCCAGCGCGTCCGCGCGAAAGCTGCGGTACGCCGGAAGGAAGTCGGGGTAGTACGCGTCCCTGTAGTAGGTGCGCACGCCGGCCTCGCCCGAAGGATCGGTCTGTCGGTCGAGCGCGGCGTCCAGAAGGGCCTCCTTGAGATCCTCCGTAACCGGGCGGAGGGGGTGGTCCATCCGGATGATGCGGGTCAGGCTTCCGTCCTGGTCGAAGACCAGGATCTCGAACGTGTCGGCGGTCCCGAGGTAGAGCCGGTCTCGGGATGCTGCCGCGGCCGGCTCCTTGGCGAAGGGGATGGATCGCGTGTACGTGAACCAGAAGTCGGGTCCGGTCCGCGACCGCCCGATGGATGCCTCCCCGCCGGGGATGGTCCCGAAGACGACGCCCGTCGAACCGTCGGTCCGCACCGAAGCCCACGTGATGGGCGCCCGCTGCAGCACGTTGTCGTATTCCTCGCCGGGTGCTTCGTGTCCCGGCGTGTGGGCGATGACCGCGCCGTCGGACAGCACACCGGCGCGCACGGGGTAGAGGGGCAGGTCGCCACGGATCGGGGCGGTCCGGGCCGAAGATCCATCCGCGCTGTAGCGCGTGATCCGCCGCTGCGATGCGTCCGACACCACCACGGTGTCTCCGCCGTCCAGGCCGATGAATGCCGGCATGTTGAACTCGCCGGGCCCTTCCCCGCGCCCGCCCAGGGATCGCACGAACACGCCCGTGGGGTCGAAGATGCGGACGCTCGCGCCGGTGAGATCGACCACCACGAAGCCGCCGTCGGACAGGCGGGCGGCGCCGTCCACCCGGGTGAACTCGTACAGAGGATCGCCGGTGACCTTGCCGATGCTCACGCTGGGCTCCCCGGCCACCCGCCAGAGCCCGTCGAAGGCGGTACCCGGCGCCGGGTTCTCGACGATGGTGATGCCCGCGCTGTCGCGCACGTCGGCGGTGGGGAGGGCTTCGCGCGCGGGCGGCGCGCCGGAGGAGCAGGCCGCGAGGAGCGCCGGCCAAAGCGGGACGAGGTGCGCGGGCTTCATGGATCCCCCCATCGATGGTCGAGGTCGGGGCATGCGGCGCGGGAGGACCGGCGCATCATGGCGCTGGCCAACGCCCGCAGGCAAGCCTTGGCCACCCGGAAGGGGCGACCGCCCCGGGGTCTCGGGAATCGCTTCCGTCCGAGACGTGTGGCTCACTACTATGTGGAAGTGACGCAGGGGCCCGGCGTCGGCCCGGGAATCCCGGAGTCGTGTGCGGTATGCGCCGGCGCGGCGCAGGTGGGAGGTCGGGACGATGGAGAGAAGTGATCTGAAACGGGCTGTGGCGGCCCGGATGCTCAGCGGCGTCGTGGCGAGCGGGGCGATCTTCTTCCTGACCGCCGGGACCTTCCGCTACTGGGAGGCCTGGGCGTTCATGGTGACCCTGTTCACCCCCATGGGGTTCGCGTTCGCCTACTTCCTCCGCCACGATCCGGAGCTCCTGGGGCGGCGCCTCCAGGCGACGGAAGAGCGTTCCCAACAGAGGACCCTCGTGGCCGTCGCCTCGGCGGCCTGGTTGACCGAGTTCGTCGTCCCCGGTCTCGACCATCGCTTCGGCTGGTCGTCGGTGCCCACGGCGGTGGTGGCCGTGGCGGACGTGCTCGTCCTGCTGGGCTACCTCCTGGTGCTGCGCGTCCTGGCGGAGAACAGCTACGCCGCCAGAACCGTCCGGGTGGAGACGGCGCAGGTGCTCGTCACCTCGGGGCCTTACGCGCTGGTCCGCCATCCCATGTACGCCGGAATCACCCTGATGCTCCTGTTCGCGCCCCTGGCGCTCGGGTCCTATTGGGCGCTCATCCCCGCGCTGGCCACCCCGGTCCTGCTCGCCCTGCGCACCCTGGACGAAGAGAAGGTCCTGCTGCAGGAGTTGCCGGGATACCGCGCCTACATGGACGCGACGCGCAACCGCATCATCCCTGGAGTGTGGTGATCGGAGGCCGGAAACCCGGGCACTCCTGCAGCCCCCAGCGCTTCGACGCGGGCGACGAGGTAACGGAACGAGCCGTACCTACGGCTCCATCTCCTGGTACGGGATCTCCTCGAAGGGCGGCAGCCCGGCGGCCTCGATGATCCTCACCAGGTGCGACCGTTCGTGGAATTCCATGTTGTCGCGGTTGATGACCACGACCGCAGGGTCCTGAGCCGCCAACCGCCGGAACTCCGCATCGATGAGCCGGAACCGGCGTACCATGATCTCCACGCTCTCGTGGGGACGGTTGCGATGCTTGATGTGCTTCTCGATGGTGTCGGTGCTCGACGTGAGGCAGATGATGCGGTCGGGCTTCCACCAGTCGCCGATGGACAGGACGCGTCGTAGAGCGTCGTGCTCCTCGGCCGGGTACTCCGCGATGTGCGCTTCCAGCGTGATCCGCGCCCCCTCGAAGAAGATCACCCGGCCGGGCCGGTCGTGCTCCTCGGCGTCTCGGTAGTTCGCGTCGTACAAATGGCCGAAGTACGACGTGACGCCGACCGCGTTGCGTCCCGCTTCGATGTCGGCGAGCAGGCGCGGATCCCACACGCCCTTCTCGCCCTCGCCGTAGGACCCGTGGTGATACAGGTCGGCGAGTTGCCGAACGAGCGTGCTCTTTCCGATGCCGGGTCCGCCTACGATGGCGACACGCATGCAGTCGATTTCTCGGTTGGAGGCTGACGGGAGACGGCTGGACCGCGACAACCTTCTCCCCCAGCAGGCCGCTTCGCAACAACAGGCTGCCCATCGGCGCCTTCGCGGACCTGGTGACGCCGACCGGGCGGCCTACCCTTCCTCGCCACGCAACCACCGTGAGATCCACGGGTGGATCGTCCGGTACACACCGTACGAGGCCGCCAGGAGCAGGCCGGACTTCACGCCCACGCCCAGACTGCTGATCCAGCCTACCGGCCGAGTCGCGGCTCCATATGACGCCAAAGGGCGACGTCTCGTGGTTCGGCACCCAGCTGCCCGTCAGAACCGCCCGAGCTTCACGGCGAGCGTCACGGCCGGCCCCGCGATGTCACCCGCCGTCAGACCGGCCATTTCCACCCCGCCGGCCAAGCGCCAGGACACGGCCAGATTCAAGTGGAGCCGGTCGAGGAGCCGCTGCTCCACGCCCACCGCCGGCTGGAGAAGGAGCACGAAGTCGGTCTCGCCCTCCTGGTCCTGGGTTCCGGATTTCACGTAGTGGAGCGCACCGGCGCCCACGAACGACGAAGCCGTGACGTGCGTCGGCGTGGTGGGGTGGAGGGCGTACTCCAGTTCGAGCCCGAAGCGCTCCATCTTCAGGTCCAGCGGATAGGAAACGGTGGGCACGGCGCCTTCCGGGGCGTCGACGTGTCTCAGCGTTCCGTACAGGCCCAAGCCGACCATGAAGGACGGCGTGACGCTCAGGCCGCCGCGACCCCCGAGCATCACCGCCGTCTGATCCCTCAGGGACGTGACCTCGAGCACGGGAGCGAAGAAGCGACCTCTGGTTTCGGCGTCCTGGCGGGGCGCCTGATCCTGAGCCACGACCTCACCCGCGCATGCGAGCAGGACCGTGACGATCACGAGCCGATTCATGTTGACCTCCCGACGGAGACGGATGAAAACGGACCCATGTGCCTGGCCGCGACGATGAGGCCGATCGCGGCGGCCCATGCGAGGTCGAAGACCATGAGCGGCGGGCCGGCCAGCCCCGGCGGGCTCAAGATCCGCGCGCTGGCCGTGAGGCTGGCGTGCATGAGCATCGCCAGGGGCAGGCTCCCGGTGCGGTCCCACAGCCAGACCATGAGCACCCTGAACCCAACCAGATACAGGAAGGGATCGAGCAGATAGCTGGTCATGGCGAGTTCTCCGGACACCGCTCCGCTCATCCACACCGCGGGGAGCACGTGCCAGAGCGCCCACAGGACGCCCAGCACGAGTCCCGCCCCGGCGACGCCGTACCTCCGCCGCAGTCTGGGGAGGGCGAAGCCGGTCCACCCCAGCTCCTCGAAGAAGCCCGCGCTCACCCCCACCGCGAGGCCGAACCCCAGGACCGACGCCGGGTCGGCCGACGTGGCGACGGCGGGGAGGAACGACGGGGAGGACAACGAGAGCGCGAGGAGCAGCCCCGTCATGAGGATCGGCGCGGTCAGGAGCGCGATCACGTACCAGCGCCCGCCCACGCGCCAAAAGAGCAGCCGGGAACCGAGTGCGCGCAGCCCCGCGCGACCCTCCACCAGACCGGTGAGGAGGATGCCGGCGATGCTGGGGCCGGCGAGCACGGAGAGGATCATGCCCGGCAGCAGCGCCTCGACCCGATCGGGCACGACCGGGATGCCGCCGGGCCCGCCGGCGGTCCAGAGCAGGCCGCCCCACGAGATGGCGAAGACCAGCGCGAAATAGACGACGAGCGGATGTCGTTCGAGGAACGTCCGCACGACCCCCACCTCCGCAAGGGTGTCGACGGCACCCGCCCTACCTCAATTATCGCGCCGCCGCGGTAGGCCGCGAAGGGGATACCTCCCGGTCCGGACGGCGCCCGTTGCACCTGCAGCCATGGGTGGTCCCGGCTACCCCGCCTTGCACCCACCAGTCCGGGGCCGGCATAGTGGTCGCGTGGCAGAAACCAGAGTCGATCGCTAGCCCTGAATCCTGGATGGTGTTCCGTGATCTCCAGCCTGTCCCGTTTCCGCAGCCTACAGCTCCTGCTCGTGGGGTCCGCGATGGCGCTCGTGGGCTGCGCCCAGCCCCCTCGGGAGGATGCCTCTCAGGAGCCCGGGGTGAGCCCGTACCTCTACGTGTGGGCCGGAGCCGAGCGAGATGGCGAAAGCGATTTTCTGGCCGTGCTCGACGCGGATCCGCGTTCGTCCACCTATGCCCAGGTCCTCGCGACCGTGCCCGTGGGGCTGAAGGGAGGCGCGCACCATTCGGAGCACGTCATGCCGAGGGGCGACTCCCTGTTCGTGAACTCCTTCATGGCGGGCGCGAGCTTCGTGATCGACCTGTCGGAGCCGACGGCGCCCACCGTGGCGAGTTCGTTCGGCGGCATTCTCGACTACACCTATCCTCACACGTTCGAGAGACTCCCGAGCGGGAACGTCCTGGTCACATTCCAGACCAAGGGGGAGGGCAACGAGGAAGCGGGTGGCATTCTGGAATTGGATCCGGCCGGCAACCTCGTTCGGGCCGCTGATGCGCAGGACCCGGCCGACCCGGAACTCCGGGCCTACAGCGTCACGCCGATTCCGCGGCTCGATCGGGCGGTGAGCACGACGACCGACATGTGGGGAGAGGCAGAAGGCACCTCCTTTCAGGTGTGGAGACTGGCCGATCTCGAGCTGCTGCACACCATCCGGCTCCCGGAGGGTCCCGCAGGCTACGAGCATCGCGACCCGGCGGAGGTGCGGCTTCTGTCGGATAGTGTGACAGCCATGATGACCACGTTCACGTGCGCGCTCTACCGTCTGCACGACCTGGACGGGGACAGTCCGTCCGCGGAACTCGTCAACGTCCTGCCCTGGTCAGGCTACGAGACGGGTGATTGTGGCATCCCGGCGACCTGGGGCAACATCTGGCTGCAGACCTATGCCCACTCCGATGGCGCGTGGCTGATCTCGTACGACATCTCCGATCCCTCTCGGCCAGTCGAGTTGGACCGGCTCTCGTGGGATCGCACATGGTGGCCCCATTGGATCTCGATCGAGCCGGGGGGCAGGCGAGTGGTCCTGACCTCCGGAGAAGGCGACACCTCGCACCGGGTCCTGGTCGTGTCGATGGACCCCGAAACCGGCGCCCTGGAGTTCGACGGGACGTTCCGCGATGCGGGGTCCGAAACCCCGGGAGTCCTCTTTGACCGAGCGGTGTGGCCGCACGGCGAAGCGGGACCCGCGCGTCCCCACGGTGCGGTCTTCTCCGGAGTCAGTTGACGCCGCCGCCCCCGCCGGAGCTCACGACGCGCAGCACCTTCACACCGGAACGCTACCGCGAGAAGGCCGGTTGTCGCTCCGTCGGCGCGGGAGCCGTGTGCTCCGAGGGCATGCGGCTTGCACCTCGCGACCCGACGTAGGCATTGTCGTCGCGCAGCATGCAGCCGGATGGTGGTGCCGAATGTTGCGGGAATCCTCGCCGCATGCTGAACCGCGCCAACGGAGAACCAACAAGGGGTGTCATGTCACGATTCATCTGGACGATGGCGTTTGCGCTGCTCCCTCTCGGCATGGACGTTCTCAGTGCCCAGACCTGTGAGGAAGACGGCACCGTGAAGTTCGTGTGCGGGACGACCAACCCGGAAGATCTCTACCGGGTTCCGAATACGCCCTGGGTCATCGCGTCCGGACGGTACTCGCCTGCGGAAGGCCCGGTCTACGCAGTTGATGTTCGTGACCACAGCGTCCGGGAGATCTTTCCCGCCGGCGCCATGCCGCCCCGGCACGACCGGGAGACCTATCGCGCCTGCCCTGGGCCGAACACCGTGTTTCAACCACACGGATTGACGCTGCGCGAAGGACCCGGCCGAGTGCATACCCTGTACGTGGTCGGTCACGGTGCGCGCGAAGCCATCGAGGTCTTCGAACTGGACGTCGGCGGCGCCCTTCCCACGATGACCTGGATCGGCTGCATCCCCGCGCCGGAGGGCACGCGGCGCATGAACTCGGTGACCGCCCTGCCCGGCGGTTACCTCGGCGCCACGAATTTCGACCCCGCCGGCGGAGAAGTGTGGGAGTGGCACCCCGCGACCGGCTGGCTCGAAGTGCCGGGCAGCCAGATGCGCGGCCCCAACGGCCTGGTCTCGTCGGATGACGGGCGATGGCTCTACATCGGGGGCTTGAGCGACGGGGGGCTGGTTCGGCTGTCGCGAGGCGAGAGCCCGGTACGAGTCGATAGGATCCCCGTTGGCTTTCCCGTCGACAACGTACGGCGCGCACCCGATGGCAAGGTGCTCGTCGCCGGTGCCGTGCGCAGTTGTGACGGGGCCGACGCCTGCGAACCGGCTGCGGCTCGGGTCGCCGAGGTCGATACGAACACGTTCGCGGTCCGGCAGTTGGTCGACTACAAGGGCAACGAGTTCTTCAAGGCGGGAAGCGTGGCGATCTACGTCGGTGACGAGATCTGGATTGGCGGCATCGGCGGGAGCTACGGAATCGCCCGATTTCCTCGCGAGGACGGCCTCGGCGGAGGGCCTGCCAGGGCTCCGGGCCCGCCCGACGAGGTGGCGTTCGTCCTCCCGGGCAGCCTGGTGGACGGCTCGGAGTATGCCGCCCGCCGGGCGCGCGTCATGGACGAGTTCCCCGACGGGGTGACCCTCGTGCCCGGCGCCACCGCCTCGGTGAACGAGGGACCGCTCCGCCAGAACAACGACTTCTTCTACTTCACCGGCGTGGAGGCACCCGACGCCTGGCTGGTGGTGGACGGCGTGCGGCGGGAGAGCACCCTGTTCCTCACACTGGACGAGCACTACGCCCGGGGGGAGGGGATCCCGGCGGAGCTGGCCCGGGATCCCGCCGGGTACACCGGAATCGAGTGGGCCCGGCCCGTGGAGGAGATGGGGGACGCCCTGGCCGAGCACGCCCGGGCGTACGGGATCTTCTACGTGTCCCAGCGGACCGAGGAGCTGCCCGGGATGAACACCAACGAGGTCTTCCGGGCCTATCAGCGGGTCATGACCGAGAACCCCTGGGACGGTCGCCTGACCCGGGAGCTCCAGCTGGTGGAGCGCCTCGAGGAGCGCTATCCCGGGGTAGACGTCCGTGACGCCTTCCTCCCCATCCAGGTCATGCGGAAGGTCAAGTCGCCGGCGGAGGTGGCGGTGATCCGGGAGGCGGGCCGCATGGCGGTGAAGGCCCACCTGGAGGTGATCCGTTCCACCACGCCGGGGATGACCGAGGGCGCGCTGGCCGCCCTCTTCCGGTTCGTCACCCAGCGGGAGGGGGCCCAGGACCTGGCGTACGAGACCATCATCATGTCCGGCTAGCAACATCCCTGGTGTCACTACCACCGCCATGACCGCACCCTGGAGGATGGGGATTTCCTCATCCTCGATGCCGCACCCGACTACGCCTACTACAACGTGGACGTGTCCACCTCCTTCCCCGCGAACGGCCGGTTCACGCCGGAGCAGAGGGCACTGTACGAGCTGGGGGAGGGGATCTACCGGGTGTGCCTCGACAACTACCGCCCCGGCACGACCTTCAGCGCCGTGGGGGAGCAGGTGCGGCTCTGGCTCGAGGGCAACGGCTACGATGCCACGGAAGACCGGTTCCGTGGACTCATCCGGTGGGGGTGCTACAACCATCCCATCGGGCTGGCCACACACGACGTCATGTCCTCCATGACCGGTCCCGACGAGCCCCTGCAGCCCGGCTTCGTGTTCGCCTGCGACGTGAACATGCCGCAGACCGAGACGCTGGGCATTCGCATCGAGGACACCATCGTCATCACCGAAGACGGCTTCGAGAACCTGTCTCCGGGACTGCCCCGCACGGTTGAGGAGATCGAGGCGGTGATGCGGGAGCCGGGGGTGCTGCAGCGGTTGGGGCGCTGAGGGGGTGGGGTAGGGGTCCATGCCCTCGCTCCTGTGACCTCCGCCGCGCGCACCCGTACATCTTGATGACACAGGGTGCCCGGGGTCGCAGTACATCGGGCCTGAACGTTCAGTGCAGGCGCACAACCTGACTGCTCCGAGGTCTGGCCATGCCAAGGCCGGGCAATCGCAAGCGAGGGCGCTCCCTCACCACCCGATGACGTAGCTGTCCTTGGCCGGGGCCACACCGCCGAACCAGACGCCGCGCGCCGCGTCGTATTGGATCATCTTCACGGCGCCGGCGCCCGAGGGGGTCTGGCGATACGGCCCCTGGAGCTCCGACACCTGCAGCACGTGGCCCCGGCGCTGGAGCTCGGCGCCCACGGCGTCGGCGAGGACCCGGGGGATGGCCAGGCGCCCGGGGGCGGGCTGGGGCCAGTTGGATTGGCGGAACGCGGTGCTGGTCACCGTAGGCGCCTCCACCGCCTGCTGCACGTTCATCCCGAACTCCACCACGTTCAGGAAGGCCTGGAGCATGGCCTGGGGTTGGTTGTCCCCGCCGGGCGTGTTCCAGGCCAGGAAGGGCTTTCCGTCCTTGAACGCCATGGCCGGGTTGATGGTCTGTCGGGGCCGCTTTCCGGGCACAAGCACGTTCACGTCCCCGTCCTCCAGGGAGAAGTACTGGAGACGGTTGTTGAGAACGAAGCCGAGCCCTTCCACGATCATCCCGCTGCCGAACGTGCCGTTCACGCTGTGAGTCACCGACACGACGTTGCCGAAGCGGTCGGCGATGGAGAACGACGACGTCTCCCCGTCGTGGGCCGCGGCCTCGAGGGACAAAGGTGCCGGCGCCTCGGAGGTCCCCGTGCGGTAGCGCACCTCATGCCCCGCCAGGACGGCGGTGCCTCGCCGTGGATCGCCGGGAGGCGCCACGCTGTCCATGCTCGCGTCCATCCGGATGAGGGCCCGCCGGGCCGCGGCGTACTGGGGCGAGAGGAGCTCCTGGACCGGCATGTCCTTCACCACCGCCGGGTCCGCGATGTACTGGTTGCGGTCGGCGAAGGCGAGCTTGAGGGCCTCGGTGACCACGTGGACGTAGTCGGCGGAGCCCGGGCCCATGGCCTTCAGGTCGTACCCCTCCAGGATCTCCAGGGCGATGAGCATGGCGATCCCCTGGGAGTTGGGGGCGCTCTGCACCACTTCGTAGCCCCGGTAGTCGGTGCGGACTGGCTCCATCTCCTCGGCCCGGATGGCCGCCAGGTCGTCCATCCCGATGAGGCCGCCCTGCTCCGCGTAGAAGTCGGCGATGCGCCGGGCGATGGGGCCGCGGTAGAAGGCGTCCGCGCCGCCTTCGGCGATGGCACGGAGGGTGCGACCCAGATCCTCCTGCACGAAGACGTCGCCCGCCACCGGGGGCTTGCCGCCGGGGAGCAGGATCCGGGCCGAGCTCGGGTACTTCGCCACCTTGTCCGCGCTCGCGGCGTGGTAGCTGGACGCCCACCAGCTCACCGGGTGGCCCTGCGTGGCCGCGTCGATGGCGGGCGCCAGGAGCTCGGCGTAGCTACGGGTCCCGTAGGTCTTCAGGGCCAGGTCGAAGCCGGCCACCGCTCCGGGGACGGAGCTGGCGAAGGGTCCTTCATCGGGGATGCCTCCCATGTCCCGGTACTGATCGGGCGTGGCCAGCCTGGGCGCTACGCCGGTGCCGTTGATGAAGACCACCCGGTCCTCGGCGGCGATGTAGGCGAGAATGAACGCGTCCCCGCCGATCCCGGCCTGGTGGTGCTCCACCACCGTTGTCATGTAGAAGGCCGCCACCGCTGCGTCGATGGCGTTGCCCCCCATCTCGAGGGCCTTCTGGGCCGCCAGCGCCTCCAGGGGATGCTCGGCGGCGATCATGGCCTGGGTGCCCATGACCACAGTTCGCCAGAACGGGCGCTCCGAGGGGGCCTGCGCACGCGCGGCGGCCGGGAGGAGGAAGGCGAGGGCGGCGATGGCGAGGACGGTGCGTCGCTTCATGGTGGGGTCCGGTTGGGGACGAGGTGGTGCGAGGATGTTGTGAGCCGGGGCGGGGTCGGCGCCAGAGCGGTCGTCGATCGAGGCGGCCGCGCCACCACCGCCATGATGCGGTGCTTCAAACAAAAGGGAGGCCGGAGGGCC
>DATHZE010000036.1:0-9017 GCA_035458765.1 Longimicrobiales bacterium | reverse complement strand
GGGTACCAGCGCGACTGCTCGGACCCCTAGGGCTCAGGGTTCCGAGGACGAGCGCCAAGACCGAAGTCCAGACTTGGCGCGTCACTCTGCCCAGCGAACCGGCTATGCTCGGCAGTTGGTGGGCGGTGATCGTCCGGGGGGAGATTCGTCGTCCTCCGGAGGCGACTTGGCCGGTAAACGGACGAAGGTGGATCTCCGTACCCCAGGCCGTCGGAGCCTCCGGAGAACGACGAATCTCCCCCCGCCGTCTACCCCGGCAGCCCCACCACCGAAGTGAGGTACCAAGAGAGCATCATCTCGCCCCAGGCGTACGTCACAGCCCCGGCCGCCGCCAGGAACACCCCCAGTGGGATGAGTCGCTTGGAGAAGGACGAGAGGGGAGCGAAGACCAGCAGGGCCAAGACCGACCCGAGGAAGAGCGTCTCCATGACACCCCACACCCCGACGAAGGCCCCCACCATCATCATCATCTTTATGTCGCCCCCGCCCATGGCCTGATCGACCCCCGCCTCCTCCAGGCGCCCCGGGAGAAGGCGTTTGATGACCCAGGTCCCGCCCACGGCCACGAGCCAGAGCACACCGTACCCCACCGCGGCACCGACGAGGGCGGGAAGCCACTCGATCCCTCCGGGCAGGAACGCCAAGGCCAGACCCAGCAAGGTCCCCCCGAGCGAGAACTCGTCGGGGATGATGTAGAACCGCGCGTCGGAGAGGGCGATACCGAAGAGCATCGTGAGAAAGATCGCTCCTCGGCCGGCCTCCCACGTGGCACCGTGGGCATAGAACACCCCGGCCCACATGAGCCCGTTGGCAAGCTCCACCAGGGGATACTGGATGGAGATGGGCTCCCGGCAGAAGCGGCAACGGCCCATGAGGACCACCCAGCTGAGGACCGGAATGTTGTCGTACCAGCGCACCGGCTCCCGGCAACGAGGGCAGTGGGAGGGTGGGGACACCACGGACTCTTCCGCGGGCCACCGAAGCGAGCAGACGTTCAGGAACGAACCGATGAGCAGCCCGAACAGGCCCGCGATCACCGTGATGGGCCACACGTCAATGAGCAACCGTCTCCTCCCGGGTGAGTGCGTAGAGCAGAATGGCGCCGGCCACCCCTGCGTTGAGGGATTCGGCCGGTCCCGGCATCGGGATGCGCACGGTGGAGGTGGCGGAGTCCACCAGCGTGGGGCGCGGACCGGAGCCCTCGTTGCCCACCACCAGCGCCCAACCCCCGGCCTGGCGCACTTCTCCGACGTCCATGCCCGCTGCGTCCGCCACGAGCAGGGGCACCCCGGCGTCCTGCAGGAGTTCGACGGCCCTCTCCGCGGCAAGCTTGAGGACGGGCACCCGGAAGATCATGCCCGCCGCCGCCCTGACGGCCTTTGCGCTCCAGGGGTCCGCGGAACCATCCAGGACCAGCACGCCGTCCAGGGCAAACGCCGTGGAGGCTCGCACCAGCGTACCCACGTTCCCCGGATCCTGGATGCCATCCAGGACCAGGTACCGGCCACCCCGACCCACGAAGGTCGCCGAAGGTCTTTCTTCGGCGCACACCACGAGGACACCCTGGGGATGCTCGGTATCCGCCAACGCCGAGAGGATTCCATCCGATTCCTCCTCGACGTCGAACCCTCCCTCCAGAAGCGCCCTGCGAAGCTCCGCCCCCTTGGCGAGACTCTCCAGGCGCGGCGACACGACGGCGAATCGAATCCGGGCACCGGCGGCCAGCGCCTCTTCCACGCCCCGGACCCCCTCGACCAGGACCAGGGCCTCGCGCTCCCTCGTCTTCCGGGTGCGGAGCCTCCCGATCAACTGTGCCCGGCGCTGGCTCAGCCCCATGCGTTCCTCCACCTTAGAGGCCCACTCGAGCACTCCGATCCGCGACCACGAGGGTCAGATCCATGGTCGAACGCCATCCCATCGCCCTTACCATCGCAGGCAGTGACAGTGGCGGTGGCGCCGGCATCCAGGCAGACCTCAAGACGTTCCACGCCCACGGCGTGTTCGGCACCAGCGTGCTCACCGCCGTCACCGCCCAGAACACGCAGGGTGTGACGGCGGTCCACGCCATACCGCTCGACGTGGTGGAAGCCCAGATCAAGGCCGTGGTGGATGACCTCAGACCGGACGCCGTCAAGAGTGGAATGCTGGCGACCGTGTCCCTGGTCGAGACGGTCGCGGAATCCCTGCGCAGGTACAGACTCCAGCCCTATGTCCTGGATCCGGTCATGGTATCCACCAGTGGCCACCGCCTTCTTCACCCCGACGCGGAGGTGTCTCTGGCCCGGTCGCTGCTGCCCCTGGCCACGTTGGTGACGCCGAACCTCCATGAAGCGGCGATTCTCACCGGAAGGGAAGTGCGGTCCCTGGCGGACATGGCCGTGGCCGCCCGGGTCCTGGTGGACATGGGGGCCGGCGCGGCGCTCGTGAAGGGAGGCCATCTGGAGGGGGACGCCGCGGATCTCTACTGGGACGGAGAGGAGGAGCACATCTGGCGGAAGCCCCGCCTGGCCACGCGCCATACACACGGAACCGGCTGCACCCTCTCCGCCTCCATCGCCGCGGGGCTCGCCCGGGGACTCCCGCTCATGCGGGCCTCCGAGCGCGCGGTGCGTTGGGTCGCCCTTGCCATCGAGACCGCACCGGGACTCGGAGCCGGCCACGGCCCCGTCAATCACTTCGCACCGGTGGACTGAGACGGGGCGCCGGGAAGGGACCGCAGGAGCCCTTCGAGGATGCGACCCACTTTCTTGCCGGCCCGTTCCCCCACATCGACCACGTCCTGATGTGAGAGGGGTTCTTCGGACAGCCCCGTTCCTTTGTTGGTCACCATGGAGAGCCCGAGGCAGCGGAGTCCCAGGGCCCGCGCCACCAAGACCTCGGGCACGGTGGACATCCCCACGACGTGGGCTCCCAATCTCCCGAGCATGCGGATCTCTGCGGCGGTCTCGAACGTCGGTCCCGTCATCGCCGCGTACACACCCTCGGTCAATGGGAGGCCCTCCCGACGCGCCACCTCCATCGCGAGCACCCGCAGTTCGCGGTCGTAGGGCTCGGTCATGTCGGGGAAACGGGTCTCACCGGGGGCGACCGGGCCGATGAGGGGCGACCGGAACATGAAGTTGAGGTGATCGCTCAATAGCACGACGTCTCCCGGCGCCAGCTTCGGGTCCACCGCTCCGGCAGCATTGGTCAGAAGGAGGAACCTGACGCCCACGGTAGCGGCCAGACGCACTGGGGCGGCGACGATCTCCCCCGGGTGGCCTTCATAGACATGATAACGACCAGCCTGAAGCAGGACATTCCGGTCTCCGAGGCGCCCAGCCACAAAGCGCCCGGCGTGCCCCACGACGCTGGTCCGGGGAAATCCGGGGATCTCACCGAAGGGAATGGACACCGGGTCCTCGACCCGGTCGGCAAGGTGACCGAGACCCGACCCCAGAACAATGGCGGCATCGGGAACGAACGGAAGTCGCCCGCGAACGAACGCTGCGGCTGCCTGAACATCGGGCGCTGCGCTCACAGGATCATCCCCGCGACGGTGGCCGTCATGAAGGCCGCGATGGTGCCGCCGATCATGGCCCTGAGCCCCAAACGGGACAGGTCGTGGCGACGCGACGGCGCGATCCCGCCGATGCCACCCAGTTGGATGGCGATGGACGAGAAATTGGCGAAGCCGCAAAGCGCATAGGTCACGATGACCACCGAACGCGGCTCGAGACTGTTCTCGCCCCCGAGGATTCCAGCCAGCTGGATGTAGGCGAAGAACTCGTTGAGCACCGTCTTGATCCCCAGGAGGGAGGCTACGGTCGGTGCGTCGGCCCAACTGACCCCCATGAGCCAAGCCAGGGGGGCCAGAAGCCAACCCAGGATCATCTCCAGGGTCAGCCCCTGGAAGCCCGCGAGTCCGCCCACCCAGCCGACAAAACCGTTGAACAGGTAGATGAGCGCGACGAAGGCCAGCAGCATCGCACCCACGTTCAAGGCCAGATAGAGGCCCTCGGACGCGCCCCGTGCCGCCGCATCGATGACGTTCACGTCGGGCCGGTCGACGCTGACCTCGAGGCTGTTGGCCGTGACCGGGGTCTCCGTCTCGGGAACCATGAGCTTGGCCACAACCAGCGCGGCCGGCGCAGACATCACGGATGCCGCCATGAGATGGCCCGCGATGTCGGGGAAGTACAGCAGGAGCATGCCCACGTACGCGGCCATGACGCCTCCCGCCACCGTGGCGAAGCCCGCCGTCATCACCGCCATGAGCTCCGATGTCGTCATCCGCTCCACGAACGGCTTGATGAGCAGCGGGGCCTCCGTCTGTCCCACGAAGATGTTCCCGGCGGCGGAGAGGGTCTCCGCGCCCGAGGTACCCATGGTCCGCTGCATGACCCAGGCCACGCCCTTCACAGCCTTCTGCATGATGCCCAGGTGATACAGCACCGTCATCAGGGAGGAGAAGAAGATGATGGTGGGGAGCACGGTGAAGGCGAAGTACGAACCCGTATTGGCCACCTGTCCCGACGCCGCGACGAAGGGCCCGTTCCCCGGGTCTCCGGAACCCAGCGGTATGTTGTTGTCCACCAGGTTTCCGAACACGAACCTCGCGCCGTCCACCGTGAAGCCCAGGAGCGCCACGACCACGGTGTTCGCGGTGTCGAACACCTGCGCGCCCACCGGCGTCTTCAGGATGAACAGCGCGAACAGGAGTTGCAGGCCGAGCCCCCATCCCACCACCCGCCATGGGATGCGCCTCGTCCGGTCAACGGACAACCCCCAAGCCAGTGCCGTCAGGGCCATCAGGCCCAGCAGGGAACGAAGGCGATCCACCAAGGGGGTTCCAAGAGATCCACGAGGCACACTGACGTTGGCGGCGACCTGCGAGGCGGGAGCCGCGACGACGGACCCTGTCACGGCAGCCCCTACCTCCGCCGAGGCGGGATCGGCCCGTACGGCTGACCAGGCCCCAAACGACATGAGGAGGGCGGTCAGGGTCCACAGCAGCGCGAGAGCCGGCCTGGGACGTTTCATGGGCGGGTGTTTCCTGTCGGTGGAACCAAGCGTACCTCGGTACGCAGGAGGCCGGCCCAATATCGAGGTCAAGCCCCTTTCTCACCAGCCGCGCTTGCCCGGGGATGCCATCCCTCAACGCAGTGGGCTCTCCAGAATTCATGTCACATTGGCACCATTCGGCTTTTTTCCGCCGATTTGGCGGACTTTCGGACCCGCTCCCCGGGCATGGGGATTGCACTCCCACGCTTTGGTGGCCGCTGGTGCGGCATGGTTCTCGGACACTCGCAAGAGGAACGGACATGAGCAAAGTCATCGGAATCGACCTCGGTACCACGAACTCGGTGGTTGCCGTGATGGAAGGCGGCGAGCCGGTGGTGATCCCCAACTCGGAGGGTGGCCGGACGACGCCTTCGGTCGTGGCGTTCACCAAGGATGGCGAGCGTCTCGTGGGCCAGGTGGCCCGGCGCCAGGCCATCACGAACCCGAACAACACGATCTTCTCCATCAAGCGGTTCATGGGTCGGAAGCACGACGAGGTCATGGAGGAAGAGAAGCTCATCCCCTACGCCGTCGGTCACGACGCCGGAGGACGGGTTCAGGTCACGATTCCCAACTCCGACCAGAAGACCTTCTCCCCGCCGGAGATCTCCGCAGTCATCCTGCAGAAGATGCGGCAGACCGCGGAGGACTACCTCGGCCACAAGGTCACCCAGGCCGTGATCACCGTGCCCGCCTACTTCAACGATGCGCAGCGGCAGGCCACCAAGGACGCCGGGAAGATCGCGGGCCTCGAGGTTCTCAGGATCATCAACGAGCCGACCGCCGCGGCCCTGGCGTACGGGCTGGACAAGAAGAAGGACGAGAAGATCGCCGTCTTCGACCTGGGAGGCGGCACGTACGACATCTCCGTCCTCGAACTGGGTGACGGCGTCTTCGAGGTGAAGTCCACGAACGGCGACACCCACCTCGGCGGTGACGATTTCGATCAGAAGGTCATCAATTGGCTGGTGGAGGAGTTCAAGAGAGATCAGGGCATCGACCTGTCGAAGGACTCCATGGCTCTGCAGCGCCTCAAGGAGGCGGCGGAGAAGGCCAAGATGGAGCTTTCAAGCACCATGACCACGGACATCAACCTGCCCTTCATCACCGCCACGCAGGAAGGTCCCAAGCACCTCAATTACTCCCTCACCCGGGCGAAATTCGAGCAACTGTGCGAGGACCTCATCAAGCGCACGATCCCGCCCATGGAAAAGGCCCTGGCCGACGCCGGCATGAAGCCGTCGGAGGTGGACGAGGTGATCCTGGTGGGCGGTTCCACCCGGATCCCCAAGATTCAGGAGATCGTGAAGGACTTCTTCGGCAAGGACCCCCACAAGGGCGTGAACCCGGACGAAGTCGTGGGCGTGGGCGCCGCCATCCAGGGCGGCGTCTTGGCCGGTGACGTGAAGGACGTGCTCCTCCTCGACGTGACGCCGCTCTCCCTGGGCATCGAGACCCTGGGTGGGGTGATGACCACCCTCATCGGGCGAAACACGACCATCCCCACCAAGAAGGCCGAAGTCTTCTCCACGGCCGAGGACTCCCAGACCACGGTGGAGATCCACGTCCTCCAGGGCGAGCGCAAGATGGCCTTGGACAACAAGACCATCGGCAAGTTCCAGCTCACGGGGATTCCACCGGCACCCCGGGGCATGCCGCAGATCGAGGTGACGTTCGACATCGACGCGAACGGCATTCTCCACGTGTCCGCCAAGGACCGGGCGACCGCCAAGGAACAGAAGATCCGGATCGAGGCGTCCAGTGGCCTCTCCGACGCAGAGATCAACCGGATGGTCAACGAGGCTGAAAGCCACGCCAAGGAAGACGAGGAAAAGCGGGCCAAGGTCGAGGCGCGCAATCAGCTCGACTCGTTGGTGTACCAGGTGGAGAAGGACACCGGAGAGTGGGGCGACAAGGTGTCGGAGGGTACACGCACCCGGCTGAACGAGGCGGTGGAGAAAGCCAAGACGGCACTCAAGGGCGACGACCTCCAGACCATCAGTGCGGCCCGGGACGAGCTCATGCAGGCCTTCAGCGCCGCTGGAACCGAAATGTACCAGAGCGCAGCCGCGGATGCGCCTTCCGAAGGTGCGGAGGATGCAGCTCCCGATCCGTCTGCCGCCGCCGAGGAGCCTGCTGCGGCATCGGCCGACGAGGACGTGGTCGAGGCCGACTACGAGATCGTGGACGAGAACAAGTAGGCGCAGGAGTAAGTCCGGGGACGGGAGGGCGAAGGGCGGCGACGAGATCCGCCGTCCTTCGCCTCCGGCCGGGCAACCCCGGGGTTGCAGCGGCTCATCCAAGTCAGGTGTCGCAGGCCGACCGGACCTCCCTCCCTCGGCCTGTGTAGGAAAGTGCGTCGTCGGGGGAAACGCGTCCTCCGACGGTCAACAGGTGAAGGAACTGCAAGGAGCACAGATGTACGATCCGCTGCGCGCCAAGACGAAGATCGTCCTCTACACCGTGGTCGCTTTTCTTTTTGGCCTGGGAATGGCCAGTGGCATGGGTTGGACGAACACGTCCGTCGCCATGCCCACCGTCATGGAAGCACCCCAGGTTTCCGAAGCCGCGGTCAAGCCGGCCATGGACCTGAGCGACGCATTCGTCAATCTCGCCGAAGTGGTCACGCCCGCCGTGGTCCGCATCGAGTCGAGGCGTCCCGTCGTCCAGAACTCGAGGCAACAGATCCCCGATGCTTTCCGCCGCTTCTTCGACGTCCCTGAGCAGGATGCCCCGCCATCGGCGGAACTGGCCGGCGGCAGCGGGTTCATCATTTCGGCGGACGGTTACATCCTTACCAACAACCATGTCGTGGAAGGAGCGGACCAGATCCGCGTGTACCTGGCGGATCGCCGCTACTACGATGCCAGGCTCATCGGAAACGATCCCTTCACCGACGTGGCCGTCGTCAAGATCGACGCCGACGCCGAATTGACCCCCATGAGCGTCGGAGACTCGGATCAGGTGAAGGTCGGCGAATGGGTCCTGGCCATCGGCAACCCTGGATTCGGCTCGTCCACCCAGCTCGACTACACGGTGACCGCCGGAATCGTCAGCGCCCGGGGGCGCAGCCTGAACCTCCTGAACAACGATCTGCTCCGCAATCCGGAATACGGCGTCGATCAGGCCGGATTCGCCATCGAGGACTTCATCCAGACCGACGCGGTGATCAACCCCGGGAACTCGGGTGGACCCATGGTGAACCTCAAGGGCCAGGTGGTGGGCATCAACTCCGCCATCGCGTCACCGACCGGCTACTACACGGGGTACGGCTTCGCCATCCCGATCAACCTGGCGCGCCGGATCATGCAGGACCTCATCGAGTTCGGCGTGGTCAAGCGGCCCCTCATCGGTGTGACCATCGCCAACGTCGGAGCCGAAGATGCGGAGTTGTACGGCCTCCCCAAGGTTTCCGGCGTCCTGGTCCAGGGAATCAGGGATGACGGACCGGCCGTCGGAAAGCTCCTGGCCGAGGACGTGATCGTGGCCCTGGACGACGAACCCGTGGGGTACGTGGCCGAGCTTCAGGCCAAGATCGCCGAGCACCACCCCGGCGACAACGTGAAGGTCACCGTTTTCAGGAACAAGCGCCCCACCGACGTCATGGTTCGGCTGGATGAGGCGCCCATCAATGAACGGCCCGTCCAGGCGGCGGAACGCACCGTTCACGCCGAAGAGCGGCTGGGCATCAGGGTGGAGTCCCTGGACGGCAACCTGGCGGATCGATTCGGCTTCTCCAGTCCTGGTGGTGTCGTGATCAGCGAGGTCGCCCGTACGAGCCCGGCGGCTCGCCGAACCGTGCTGCCGGGCCTCAAGCTCGTGCAGGTCAACGATACGCAAATCGAGACGCCCGACGATGTCCGCCGTGCGCTGGACTCGGTGAACCCCGGTGAAATCGTCTCCCTCCACGTGGAGGACAACCAAGGCGCGCCTCGCGTCATCAACGTTCGGATGCCCCAGTAGTGACGGCACCC
>DATHZE010000035.1:0-76165 GCA_035458765.1 Longimicrobiales bacterium | reverse complement strand
AGGTCGATGAAGGCGAGGGAGGTCCCGCTGCGACGGTCGAAGCCATGGACGCCGTCGATATCGGCGACCCACAACGTGTCCCCGACGACGTACATCCCCCGGGGCGCGTGGAGGGGACGCTCCCCGGTGCCCTGGGCGAAGCGGAGACTGGCCACGACACCGGTCTCCGCCGAGACCCTGCTGATGAAGCCGTTGCCGTCCCGCTCTCCGCCGGGGCCGTCGAAGTTGCTCACGAACCAGACGTCCTGGTCCGGGTCGTACCGTACCGCCTCAGGACCTGAAAAGCCCGTCACGGACGAGTGGCGTCGGGTGCTGTCCTGGAAGGACTCCCACGTCAGATCGGCATACGTATCGGGATCCAGCTCCTGCCCCTGACCCACGTCGTCGGCGGGGCCGCTGCACGCCGCCGCCCCGGCCAACAAGATCATCCACATTCCCGCACCCGCAGTTCTGCTGCTCATCACGCGCGTCCGCCCTGTTGCAGTTCGGTTTCCAAGGCCCGCCAGCAGTACCACGCGGCGGCGCTTCTCCACGGCCGGTATGCCTCGCCCAGGGGGGGCATGTCCTTCTCTCCGGGCGTCTCCGTCAGTCCATGGATCCGCGCATACCCCGCACGCACGCCCAGGTCCCCCGCGGGCCAGACGTCAGGTCGGCGCAGCGCGAACATGAGGTACATCTGGGCCGTCCACGGGCCGATGCCCCGCACGGTCGTCAGGCGCCGCACCACCTCTTCGTCGTCCGCCCAGGGCAGTTCGTCCAACCTCAGGGACGCCGACTTGGCGGCCAGGTCCCGGATGGCGGCGAGCTTGCCCCGGGACAGCCCCGCTCCCCGGAGCTCCTCGTCGGACGCCGAGGCGATGGCCCGGGGCGTCACCTTTCCCTCGAGCGCCTCCACGAAACGTCCGTGGATGGTGTACGCAGCGGCTCCGGCGAGCTGCTGGAACACGATGGAACGCACCAGATAGTGGAAGGGAGACTCCTTCACGCGGCGCATGCGGATGGGCCCAACGGCCTTCACCCACGGCCCGAACCGGGGGTCCCCCGCCAGGAACGACGTCGCCTCCCCTGCCCTGAGCGTGGGGGGCTTCCGGGGCCTGGGGCTCACTGGAGCCCGAGGCGGAGAACGAGCCACTGGTTCTGGAATCTCGCCAGTTCCACCCCGTTCACGGTGGCCGTCCGCCTCTCGCCACGTTCGAACCAGGCGACGGTCACGCTCACCTTGGCCACGCCTTGGGGAAGCCCGAAGTGTACGGGCACCGCCCCCTGGCTCGAGTACCCACCTCCGGCCTCCATGAGGCGCGTGGACTGGTACGTCCCGGCGCTTCCGTCCAGCATCTCCTGCCGGACGGTGATCTCGGCGCCGGCCCGGATCCACCGGGACTGGGAGTCGAGGGCGAGCACCTGGAGGGATCGACCCGCCCGAGCCGGGGGGAGCCGGTTCACGTACAACGGATGTGTGCCCCCGGGCTCGCTGTTGTTGGCCAACGCGAGATCCACGTCGCCGTCCGCGTCGAAGTCGGCCCAGGCCACGCCGTGGGTTCCACCTTTCGCAAGCATGACCGGTGGCGTGACCTCTTCGAAGACGCCTTCCACGTTCCTGAACAGCGCGTCGGGGGTCTCGGCCTCGGTGTTCAGGTACCGGTCGACGTACAGGTCCACCCACCCGTCGTTGTCATAGTCTGCCCAAGCCGCCGCCACCGAGTGGTGATCCGACGCGAGAGGCGTACCGCCGGCCACGTTCACGAAGGTCCCGCCGCCCTGGTTCTGCCACAGCACGTCGGGGCCGTAGGACGCGACGAAGAGGTCCAGGTCGCCGTCGTTGTCGTAGTCCGCCACGGCGACACCTACGCTCCCCTGCTCTTCGGTGCGCCCGGGCTGGTTCATGCCCAACTCGGCGGCGACGTCCTCGAAGGTTCCGTCGCCTTGGTTGAGGTAGACCCCGTCCTCGTCGCCGTTCTGATTCGCCGTGAAGAGGTCCAGATCGCTGTCGCCGTCCATGTCGAACCAGACGGCGCCCACCGTTCGTCTGGGGTCGCCCGCTCCGGAAGCGTCCGTGATGTCCGTGAAGGTGTCTCCCTCGTTCCGGTACAGGCGGTTGGGTTGGTCCCGGAACGCCACGAACAGGTCCTGGTCACCGTCGCCGTCCCAGTCGACGAACACGGGCTGACGGGTGGTGCCCACCCGGTCCAGGCCCAGGGCCGGCGCGACGTCGGTGAAGTGGCGCCCGCCTTCCACCGGGTCGTTGCGATAGAGGCGGTTGGCCTTCCCGGCGTCGGCGGCGAAGCCCACGTACAGATCGAGGTCGCCGTCCATGTCGTAGTCGCCCCAGGCCGCGGCGCGGGTCTCCTCCTCGTCGGCCAACCCAACCTCGGCGGCCACGTCCACGAAGACCGTGGCGTCATTCCGGTAGAGGCGGTTCGCCTGGCCCCGGAAACCGACGAAGAGATCGAGATCGCCATCCAGATCGTAGTCCGCCCAGGTGTTGGGCTGGGCGCCGGAGGCGCTGAACAGCTCGGGCTGGGCGGGCACGAAGTCGGGAGGGATCGCCATTTCGCCCACCGGAGCGGCGTCTTCGCCGGCACAGGTGGAGAGCGCGACGGATAGGGCAGCGGCTGCGGCTACAATGGGGAGCGTACGCTTCATTTTCTATTCCTTTCGGGCCGCCCGGACGGCGGCGAGGGTTCTTTCGAGTTGGTCGCGGAGGCCTGGCAGTGCCCGCGGCTCCAGCAAACTCTCGACGGTCTCCAGCTTCAGGCTCGCCACGTTCCAGAAGGAGCGGTCGCCCCACAGCCGCCCGAATTCGCTGGAGGGGCCTCCTGACGCCATGCGAGACTGGACGAAAGCCACGCGCCCGTAGTTGACGGGGCCGTGAACGAAGACCGGCTCGACAGTGTTGATGTACTGATCGTTTTCGTACAGGAAAAGTCTCTCCACATCGCGGACTTGGGCGTCGAGCAGTGCCAGAAGGGATCGGAGGTCGGGCCGTATCACGCGGAGGGAGCCTGACTGCACCAATTCCACGTATGTGGCATCCACAGGCTTGAGGCCGCTCAGGATGGCCACAAACCCGACAACGCGAGCCAGCGAGTCCTGAACCGTGGGCGTGTCTGGACCGTCGAGCAACGCCAGGGTCGCCCGGATCCCATCGCGGGCGCGCTCGTTTCGGGCGATCACTGGAACGAGCAAATCGAGGGTCGCCTCCAGATCTTCTTCCAGCCGCCCCAGATAGACCTGCTCCAGTGCCGCATCCCGGCGGACGTCGCGCCACTCGTCCATCCAGAGCGCGCCCAGGATGCCCAGGACCACCACCGTGAACTCTGCAGCCAACGCACCCCAGTGGAGCCCCCCTCGCACGGACATTCTCACCTCGTCCTCAGAACAGGCTCGGCAGCGTGGGCGTGTCCGGGTGGACGAAGAAGATCATGGCCAGGAGCACCACCACCTGGATGATGATGAAGGGGATGACGCCCCTGTAGATGGCGGTGGTTGGGATCCGCTCCGGGGTCACGCCCCGGAGATAGAAGAGGCTGAACCCGAACGGCGGCGTCAGGAACGACGTCTGCAGGTTCATGGCCAGCACGATGCCCAGCCAGGTCCGGTCGATGCCCAGCACGTCGGCGGGAATCAGGATCAAGGGCACGATGATGAACGCGATCTCGAAGAAGTCGATGAAGAAGCCCAGGATGAACACCACGGCGTTCACCACCAGGAGGAAGCCCAGCGCGCCGCCCGGCACGTTGGTCAGGGCGTCGTGGATCCAGATGTCCCCGTCGAGCCCTCGGAACACCAGGGCGAAGGCAGTGGAGCCGATGAGCAGGAAGATGACCATGATGGTCAGCCTGCTCGTCTCCTCCATGGCGGCCTTGAGGGTGGTCATGGAAAGCTGGCGGTTGGCCGCAGCCAGCAGCATGGCGCCCACGGCGCCCAGGGCGCCCGCCTCCGTGGGGGTGGCCACGCCGGCGAAGATGCTCCCCAGGACCACGACGATGAGGAAGAGCGGCGGGGCCAGGGACACCACCACGCGCTTGAAGAGCTCCATCCCCGAGGACCGCATCTCGGGCGGCAACGCCGGGAGCACGTCCTTCTTCACGAAGGCCAGCACGGCCACGTACAGCGCGTAGAGCCCCGTGAGCACCAGGCCGGGCAGCAGCGCTGCGCCGAACAGGTCGCCCACGGACACCCCCATCTGGTCGCCCAGAACGATGAGGACGATGGAGGGCGGAATGATCTGTCCCAGCGTGCCGGACGCGGCGATGACGCCCAGGCTCACCGACTCCTTGTACCCGTTGCGCAGCATCACGGGCAGAGAGATGAGGCCCATGGCGGTGACGCTTGCGCCCACGACGCCGGTGGCCGCGGCCAGCAGCGCGCCCACGAAGATCACGCCGAGGGCCAACCCACCCCGGAACCGCCCGAAGAGGGCGCCGATGGTCTCCAGGAGCTGCTCCGCCAGGCGGCTCTTCTCCAGGACCGTGCCCATGAAAATGAAGAAAGGGACGGCCAGGAGGGTGTAGTTCGACATGGTGCCGAACGTCCGCTCCGGCAGCGCGTACAGGAGCGCCAGGTCGAAGTGTCCGCCCACTGTGCCGATGAGGGCGAACAGGAGGGCGGTGCCCCCCAGCGCGAAGGCCACCGGGTACCCGCTGAAGATGAGGATGAGCGCCCCGAAGAACATGGCCGGCCCCCAGAGGCCGCTCACAGGTGGCCTCCATGACCGTGGTCGTCGGCGGGGAGCCCTTCCTCACGGCTCGATGGCTTCGCGTCGGGAGGCGTGGCGCCCCTGAGCACCTCCACCTGCTTGACGATGTGGCTCAGCGCCTGGAGCAGGAGGAGCACGAAGCAGAGCAGGATGACGGCTTTGATGGGGTATCGGGGCAGACCGCCGGGATCGGGGGAAACCTCGCGGATCGACCAAGAATTGCGCACCGCGGGCCATGACACCCAGAGCATGAGGATGCAGAAGGGGATCAGGAAGAGCACCGTCCCCGCCACGTCGATCCAGGCCTGCGTCTTCGCGCTCAATCGCGCGAAGAGCACGTCCACCCGCACGTGGACGTCGTGGCGGAATCCATACGCGGCGCCCAGCAGGAAGATGAGGCTGAAGAAGTACCACTGGAGCTCGGTGTACGCATTGGACGCCAAGGACACGCCGGTGTACTTGGTGAGGTACCGGGCGATGGCATTGAAGGCCCCGAGGAGCACCATGAGCAGGGCCAACCATCGGATGGCGGCGCCGATACGCTCGTTGAGACCATCCACCGCGGCGGAGAAACGCTTGAGCAGCATCATGGGCGGGATGATGCCACGGTGACCGCCCCGAGGCAATCAGGGGCGTGTCGCGTCACACCGCGGCCGCCTTCCCGGCTCAGAGCAGGTAGCCGCCGTCCACGGGCAGCACGGCGCCGGTGATGTGACGGGCGGTCTCCGACACCAGGAAGAGCACCGCACCGGCCACATCCTGGGGATCCCCCAAGCGACCGAGAACCGATTTCTCCCTGGCACGATCCAGGATCTCCAGGGGGACGCCGGCGGTGAGACGGGTGGTCCGGATGTAGCCCGGAGCGACGGCGTTGACGTTGATGTTCTTCGGCCCCAACTCGACGGCTGAACTCCGGGTCAGGCCGATGAGCCCAGCCTTGGACGCGGCGTAGTTGGCCAGGCCGAACTCGGAGCGCACCCCGTGCACCGACGTGACGTTGACGATCTTGCCGTATTCCTGGCGCCGCATGATGGGCGCCACGGCCCTGGTGAAGAAGAACGCCCCGTCCAGGTTGGTCCGGACCACGGCCTCCCATTCGTGGTCCTCCATGTGCCAGAGCGCACGATCCCGCCCGATCCCGGCGTTGTTTACCAGGATCTGGATGGGCCCCAACTCGGCGTGAACCTCGGCGACGAAGGCCTTCACGTCCTGGGATTCGCGCACGTCGCAGGAGCGGAAGTAGGTCCGCACCTCCGCCTGGTGCAGCTCCCGGGCCACCTCCTGGGCGGCGATGCGCGACTGGGCCCCGTCATCCAGGAAGCAGTACCCGATGTGCACGCCGCACTGCGCCAACTCCAGGGCGATGGCCCGGCCGATCCCGCTGGAGCCTCCGGTGACGATGGCCACCTGACCGCGCAGGTGGCCGGCGTCGAGGAGGTGCTTGGGCTGGGTTTCGGCCGAGACCTCGTCCAACAGGGCTTCCACGGCCTGATTCAGGCCTCCGGCCGAAGGGAAGCCGGCGGGCTCGTCGGCCCCGGGGTACTCGTCCCGGGGGGGGATGGGCTTCGGTGGCTGGTGGGACATGAAGCAAGACTAGGCTGCTCGGCCCTTCCAGGCTAGCGGTCGTCCTCTTCTGCGTCCGTGACCCGGTGTCCCTCCGCGCCATGCTTGATCGTTCGCCCCTCCACCAGGAACACCACGTCCTCCGAAATGTTGGTGGAGAGGTCGGCGATGCGCTCCAGATTCTGGGACACCAGAAGGAGCTCCAGCGCGCCACCGATGCGCTTGGGATCCTCCAGCATGTGCGTCACGAGAATGCGGAAAAGAGAGCGCCGTAAGTTGTCCACCTTGTCGTCGGTGAGACACACCATCCGGGCGGTCCCGGCGTTGCGCGTGACGTACGCGGCCAGGGAGTCGGCGAGCATCTCCTTCGTGATCTCCACCATTTCACCCAACTCTCGGAGCTCCGGAAGTGGCGCCGTGTCCGCCAGGCGCCGGGCCGCCTTCGCCATGTTCACGGCGTGGTCCCCGACCCGCTCCAGGTCGTTGGCCGCTTTGTTGGTGGCGATGATCTGGCGCAGGTCGCCGGCCATGGGCTGGTGCAAGGCCAGCAGCTCCATGACGCGCTCGTCGATCTCCACCTCGAGCTCGTCGATGCGATCGTCCTGTCTCACGATCTCCGCCGCGGCCGTGGGGTCACGCCGCAGGACCGCCTCGGCGGAGCGCGCAACGATCTGCTCCACGATGCCCGCCATCTCCATGAATCTATTCTGGAGCGTGTCGAGCTCGTCGTGGAAGTGGCGACGGGATTTCTGCTCCATGTTCATCCGAATCTCCCCGTCACGTAGGCCTCGGTGCGCTCCTCGCGCGGGTTGGTGAAGATGGTCTCCGTGGGACCGTACTCGATGAGTTCACCCATGTACAGGAACGCGGTGTAGTCCGAGATACGCGCCGCCTGCTGCATGTTATGGGTCACGATGATGATGGTGTAGTCCTTCTTCAGTTCGTAGATGAGCTCTTCGATACGCTGCGTTGCGATGGGATCCAACGCGGAGGCCGGCTCGTCCATGAGAATGATCTCCGGCTTCACCGCCAGCGTACGCGCGATACACAGCCGCTGCTGCTGTCCCCCCGACAGGGCGTAGGCGGAGTCACCCAGTCGATCATTGACCTCGTCCCAGAGGGCAGCCTGGCGCAGAGATCCCTCGACGAGCGTGTCGAGGTCGCCCTTGAATCCGTTGATGCGGGGCCCGAACGCCGTGTTCTCGTAGATGGACTTGGGGAACGGGTTCGGCTTCTGGAACACCATCCCGATCCGCCGCCGTACCTCCACGGGATCGACATCGGCGTCGTAGAGGTTCTTTCCCCGAAAGTCCACCCTGCCCTCCACTCGGGCGCTCGGCACCAGATCGTTCATGCGGTTGAAGCACCGCAGCAGGGTGCTCTTGCCGCACCCCGACGGTCCGATGAGGGCCACGACCTTGTTGGCGGGGACCACCAGCGAGACGTCCCTCACCGCCTCCTTTTCACCGTAGAAGACGGAGACGTTGCGCGCCTCCAGGGCCGGCGCCCTCTGGCCGGTATCGATGTCGTGGACGGTGGCCATGTCAGGAGCGGGCCTGGAAACGATTTCGGAGAAGGATGGCCGCTGCATTCATGGTGAGGAGCAAGGCCAGGAGAACGAGAATGCCCGCCGCCGCGATCTCGTGGAACTCCGCCTGTGGGCGCGAGATCCAGTTGTAGATCTGGAGAGGCAGCACCGTGAAAGGATCGCCCACACTCTTCGGGGTGAATGCGATGAAGCCCACGGCGCCCACCATGATGAGGGGTGCGGTTTCCCCCACGGCCCGAGAAAGGGCCAGAATCGTTCCCGTGAGGATTCCCGGCATGGCCATGGGCAGCACCTGCGTCCGCACCACCTGCCACCGCGTCGCCCCCAAGCCGTAGGCGGCTTCGCGGATGGACCGGGGTACGGCTCGTATGGCCTCTTGGGACGCCATGATGATGACGGGCAGGATGAGGAGCGAGAGCGTCAGCGCGCCCGACAGGACACTGCGGTCGAGGCCCAGCGCCCGCACGAACAGCGCCAGCCCCAGGATGCCGTACACGATGGACGGCACGCCGGCCAGGTTGGCGATGTTGAGCTGGATGAGCCGCGTAACCCAGTTCCGTGGCGCATACTCTTCCAGATAGATGGCCGCGGCCACGGACAACGGAAAGGAGATGACCGCCGTGAGCCCCAAGATCCACACGGAGCCGGCAAGGGCCGCCTTGACGCCGGCCTTCTCGGGAAAGCGCGAGGCGAAGCTGTTCAGGAAGTCCACGCTGAGCCGAGGCAAGCCATCCAGGGCCAAGTCCCCCAGAAGCACGACCAGGGCTACCACCCCCACCGCCGTGGCGGCACCGCACAGGACGGCGAAAAGACGCCCCAGGAGCTTGCGACGCCGGTCCCGAGGTACGGACATCCCTCCCATGGTGGAGGTCTGGTCGCTCACTGGTACTCCTCCCGGAAGCGGGAGAGAATCCACTGACTGACGATGTTCATCGCCAACGTGATGAGGAACAGCGTCATGCCCACGGCGAAGAGCGTCTGGTACCCGATGCTCCCGTGGGGCGTGTCACCGAGACTCGCCTGAACGATGTATGCGGTCATGGTCTGGATGGACTCCAGCGGATTCACCGTGAGGTTGGGGAGGTTCCCCGCCGCGATGCTCACCGCCATGGTCTCACCGATGGCCCGGGAGATTCCCAGGATGAACGACGCGATCACACCCGAGAGTGCCGCGGGGAGCACCACCTTGGTCGAGACCTCGAGCTTGGTGGCGCCCAGCCCATAGGCCCCCTCCCGGAGCGCCGCGGGCACCGCCCGGAGGGCATCCTCGGAGAGAGAGGAGATGGTGGGGATGATCATGATGCCCACGACGATGCTGGCCGAGAGAGCGTTGAACACGTCCGTCTCGGGCCACACGGTGCGAAGCAGCGGCGTGATGAACGTAAGGGCGAAGTAGCCGTATACGACCGTGGGGATCCCCGCCAGGATCTCGAGCATGGGCTTCAGCACCTTCCGCAGACGCTCGCCGGCGTACTCGCTGAGGAAGATGGCCGTGAGAAGACCCACGGGCACCGCGAGGAGGGCGGCCCCGCCGGCGACCAGGAAGGAGCCCGCCGCCAAGGACATGATCCCGAAATGTTTCTCCTGGAAGAGGGGCGTCCACTGGTCATCGGTGAGGAAATCGACCACCGAGACTTCGCTGAAGAACGTGATCGTCTCCCGGAACAACACCACAACGATGCCCACCGTCACCAGGGTGGACGCGGCGGCGCACAGGAACAGCACCAGCCCGATGGCTTGCTCCGTCAGGTTCCTCGAGCGCTTGAACGACAGGGCCGAGGGAGCGAGCGGACTCGTTCCCTCGGCCCTCGTCAGATCATTCATGGACCGCGGTGTCCCATCAGTTGGAGGCACCGGTGAGGGCTGCCAGCTTCGCCATGTCCGCCCCGTACTCTTCCGGCGTGAGAGCATGGTACCCGGTGGAGGGAACCACCTCGTGGGCGTTGCTCACCAGGAACTCCAGGTACCCCTTGATCTCGGGACGCGTCACCGACGCGTGATTCACATACACGAACAGGGGCCGGGACAGGGGCGCGTACGTCCCGTCGGCGATGGTCTGGTCCGACGGAGCGACGCAGCCGGTGCCGCCGTCCACCTGCAGGAGCTTCAGCCGGCTCTGGTTCTCGGTGAAGTACGCGTACCCGAAGTAGCCGAGGGAGTATCGATCTCCCGACACGCCCTGAACCAGGATGTTGTCATCCTCGGACGCCTGGTAGTCGGGACGGCTGGCGCCGGACTCGCCCATGACGGTCTCGGTGAAGTAGTCGAACGTGCCGGAGTCGGTGCCCGGGCCGTACAGCTTGATGGCCTCGGCAGGCCACTCGGCCCGAACGTCACGCCACGTGGACACCTTGCTGCCGGGTTCCCAGATGCGCCTGAGCTCGTCCACCGTGAGGCACTGGGCGAAGTCGTTGGCCGGGCTGGCGATGACCGAGAGCCCGTCCCAGGCCAGGGGGAGCTCCGTGAACTCGATGCCTGCCGCGGCGCAGGCGTCGATCTCGCTCTGCTTCATGGGGCGGGAGGCGTCGGAGATGTCCGTCTCGCCGGCGCAGAACCGCTTGAAGCCGCCACCCGTCCCGGAAATGCCCACGGACACCCTCACGCCGGGGTTGGCCGCCTGGAACTCTTCGGCGATGGCCTCCTGGATGGGAAACACGGTGCTGGATCCGTCGATCTGGACCTGGCCGGAGAGGGAAGTCCCCGAACGCATCGAGTCGCCGCCCTCGCTGCCACCACATGCGGCGAGATGAAGAACGGTGGCGAGGGTCACACCCGCCATGGAAAAGCCTCTGAGCATGGATTCCTTGCCTCTTTGATTGAACTCCGGAGGTTCCTCGATCGTCCGCTGGATCATACGGAGCGACGGGATCAGAACGGAGACGGACCTGTAACGAGACCGTAACGCCGCGGCTTCTTCAGGCGGCGCGCTCAGGGAGTGTGAACCGGATCGTCGCGCCTTCTCCCAGCGTGCTTTCCGCCCACACCTCGCCGCCCATGGCACCCACGAGGTGGCGCACGATGGCCAGACCGAGGCCCGTTCCACCGATGTCACGGGCCCGTGACGAATCCGCCCGGTAGAAACGCTCGAAGATCCGGGGGAGCGCTCGGCTGGGAATCCCCTCGCCGTCGTCGGAGAACGCGACCTCCACAAGGCCTGGGACCGGGTGGGTCACGCGCACGTGGAGGTGGCCCCCGTCGTCAGTGTGGCGCAAACCGTTTTCCATCAGGTTCCGGAACACCTGGACGAGGCCCTGTCGGTCGGCCACCACCTCCGCGTCGCCCTCCACGACGAACTCGATCCCCCGCCCCAGGGCCGTCTCCTCGAACGTCCGCCACACTTCCCACGCCACCTCGGCCAGGGACGTCACCTCACGACTTGCCGACCATCCCCCCGACTCGAGTCGAGAGAGGTCCAGGAGGTCCTCCACGAGACGCTGGAGCCGGAGCGTGTTGTCCCTTATGGCGGCGAGGAACTGGCTCTTCAACGCTTCGGGCGGATCGCCCTCGAGGAGCGTCTCGGCGAAGCCCCGGATGGAGGTCAGGGGCGTCTTGAGCTCGTGTGAGGCGTTGGCGACGAAGTCCCTGCGGACCTGCTCCAGCCGCCGCGTCTCGGTCACGTCCAGCAGGGTGGTCACCGCACCCCCGAGGGCCATCCTGCGGGAGGCGGCGAGAAGGAACCGATCACCCAACTGGATTTCGCGACTCTGAAGGGGATGCACCACCGAGTCCTCCAGGAGCTCCCTCAACGCCTGGTGCCGCACCAGCGTTCCCACCGGCGCGAAGGCGGGAATGTCCTCCGGCAGGTCCAGGAGCGCACGGGCAGCCCGATTCACCCGCAGGACCCGCGCGTCATCGGTGAGCGCCACGACTCCCTCCGCCATGGTGTCGATGAGGGCCCCCATCTCGTCCCGGTCCCGCCCCATCTCCTTGAGGCGGGCCTGCAATTCTTCGGTAAGCCTATTGAACGCGGCGGCGAGGTCGGTGAGTTCCACCACCCCCGGACCCCGGGGGGCCCGGGCGGAGAAGTCGCCGGCGGCCAGTTGGCGGGCCCGTTCCGCGAGCACCACCAAGGGGCGGGCCAGGAGCCGACTCAGCCCGTACGCGACGAGCAGGGCCAGCGCGATGGCCGCCAGCCCCGTGAGCGTCACGGTCCTCTGGATCCCGCGTACCGTGCCCTCAACGGTGTCCAGGGGAGCGGCCACCCGGAGGATCACGGGTTGGTCCCGGAATCGCACCAACCGGGCCCCGTACAGCAGGGGAACCCCTACGGTGGCGCTGGTTCTCTCGGCGAAGGTGACGCTCTGGCCCTCCAGGGCTCCCTGGATCTCAGGACGTCCGCGGTGATTCTCGACCTGCGCCACACGGCGGGCCTCGACATACGAGTCTCCGAGCACGACGCCCGTGGTGTCGATGAGCGAGACCCTGTACCCGATCCGGTCCGTGATGACCCGAGCCACCGAGTCGGCGTCCTGGGCGTCGGTGCGCTCGACGATCCAGGACGCCAGTGCGATCTCCCGCTCCAACTCGGTCTCGTACGTCTGCAGCAGCTCACGACGGAGTCCCGATCCCACCAGCCCCAGGATCAGGAGCACGAGGAGGCCCATGACCCCCAGGAAGCCCCCGAACAGGGAATGGTGGATACGAAGCCGCACGGTCCCTCGCGTCTAGAAGGGCGATGCCCTCGGACTCAGAAGTAGAGGAAGCTCTGGATCTTGAGCGAGTACTCGGTGTCGCCGGTCTGGGGAGACCAGATATCGATGTTGGCGCCGATCTTGTTCTTGCCGGTGACGTAGAACATGACGCCCGGCGTGAACACGATGCCACCGTCTTCGTTCAGGTCGGTGTCCGGATCCCCATAGCTGAGCCGCACCAGGGGCTCCACCCCGCTGAAGCGCGGGTCGGACAGGGGAGCGTAGTAGCTCGCCACCCCCTGGAAGGCCATGAAGGCCGAGGGATCCCCGGTGCCGTCCAGCTTCTTCCAGTTGTCTCCCTGCACCAGGGCGGCCTGCACGAGCAGTCCGTCGCGCCACGTCCCGTACTGCAGGTCCGCGCTCCATGCCGCGGCGATGCTGTTGTCATCCCCGACCTTCGCGTAGTCGTGCAGCGCGTACTGTCCCGAGAAGGTCAGGGCAGGCGTCAACTCGACACTCAACCGACCCGAGTACGACTTGCCCCCGTTCTCTTCGCCTTCGTTGGCCCCCGTGCCGTTGGTCATGGTGACCTCGTAGGCCACTGTGCCCTCCTCGCCCTGGACGCGGATCCCCTGATCCCGGTCGGAGAAGCCCAGCTTTTCCGTGAACCGGCTGTACGAACAGACCCCACCGACTCCGGCGCACGTACTGACCCCACCGACCCGCCCGTCGCGCTCGATGAGGGAAAGGTCCGTGGAACTGGCCAGCTCGAAGAGGTCGAAAGCCCGCTTGAACTGCCCCATGCTCACCTGGAGCCTTGGGGAGAACTTGAACCGCACGTAGGCATCCCTCAGCTCGGCGGTGCCCCCGGCGAACTCGGGCTGGAACCGGGCGTCGAAGAAGTCGGTCACCGTGATGTCGGCGGTGAGACGGGCGCGCCGGAAGGAGAACTCCGGGTTGTAGCTGTCAACCGACGACGTAGCGTACTGGGTCTGCAACCGACCACCGAAGCTTATCGACGCCGCGCGGGCCGATATGCTCGTCTGGGCAGAAAGGCCACCGGCCGCCGCCAAGGTCGCCGCAGCGGTGAGCACCAATGGGAAACGTCGCATCTGGGCCCCCTGAGAGCGTTGAACGGGGGGAACCGTCCCCCCCCGGAATGGGCGGAATGTCACGACTTGCTGCTCACTCCTCAACGAGCCGACACCCAAAGCCGCACGGTGTTACGCGTCTGTTACACCTTCGACCCGTGAACGTCTTCCAACAGCGGATCAGAGCCCTTCCGGCACCTTCAATCGATAGCCGAAGCCCCGGACGGTCTCGATCCAGTTCCCGGTCTCGCCGAGTTTCGAGCGCAACCGACGCACGTGCATGTCCACGGTGCGGGTCTGGATGCGCTCCGACGCCCCTGGCTCCACGTCCCACGCCATCTCGAGGAGTTGCTTTCGGCTCTGGGTCCGACCGCGACGCTCCAGGAGGGCCTGCAACAGACGAAACTCCGTGGGGGTGAGGGCGAGCTCCTCCCCGTTCAGCATGGCCTGGTGGGAGCCCAGGTCCAACCGAACCGCCCCGGCCTTCAGGATCCGGCCTTCCGCGGCGACTCCAGCGTCCTGCACCCTGCGCAGGATCGCCTGGACCCGCAGAACGAGTTCCCGGGGACTGAATGGCTTGGTGAGGTAGTCGTCGGCGCCGAGCTCGAAGCCCCTGATCCGATCCTCCTGTTCGCGCTTTGCGGTGAGGACCAGCACCGGGATCCCCGAAGTACCCGGCTCCTCCCTGAGCCTGCGAAGAATCTCGTCTCCGCTGAGGCCTGGGAGCATCCGATCGAGAACCACGAGATCCGGGATTTCCCTCGCAACGGCCTGGAGCGCCTCGGGCCCGGTTCCGGCCGTCTCCACCCGGAGTCCCTCCCGGGTGAGCTGGTATGCGATCAGCGCCGCGATGTCCGGTTCATCCTCCACGACGAGGACCCGTGGGGCGGCGCGCTGCTTCGCAGCCATCTCTTTGTCAGACACCTCGACAGAGCGCCTCGAGCTCTTCCCTGGACAGGGTGTGGTCCGTTCGCTTGGCCGCGTCGAACACGCGGCCGCACAGCCCCTCGTCGTCCGGATCGTACCCGTGTTCCCGGAGCCAGTACTTCACGTTGGACAATCCCGACATGGGGCCGATCTCGATGTGTTGCCGCCTCCCCACCATGGAGGCGGGCACACCGGAGTAGATGCGGTCCGCAAGCCAGGCATCCCCCTTGGCCTCGGCCTTGACGATGGCGGCTGCGTGCACACCGGTCGCGGTGCGGAACGCATCCTCTCCCACCACCGGATATGAAGGCACGAGGGGCAGGTGGTATGCCTGGGCCACCAGCCGGCAGTACTCGGGAATGAGCGTCAGATCGGCCCGATGCACACCGTGGAGCGCGAGGTTGACGAGAATGAGCTCCATCTCCGTGTTGCCGCACCGCTCCCCAACGCCCAAGGCCGTCCCGTGGACGCGGGTGGCGCCGGCCTCGATGGCCGCCAGGGTATTGGCCAATCCGAAGCCCCGATCCCTGTGTCCGTGCCAGTCCACCTCCACGCTCTCGCCGGACGGGCCCACGATCTCGTCAATGACGAACCGGACCAGGGCCCTGGTCCCGTCCGGTGTGGCGTGCCCCACGGTGTCGGCCAGGCAGAGCCGCTTCGCGCCCCACTCGATGGCCTTGCCGTAGAGCGCCTTGAGGACCTCGGGGCGCGCACGGGTGGTGTCCTCGGTGACCATCATGACGGGAAGGCCCTCCCGGACGGCGAAAGTCACCGCCTCTTCGGAGGTCTTGAGCATACGGTCCAGAGTCCACCCCTCGGCGTACTGCCGGATGGGCGAACTCCCGATGAAGGTGCACACCTCGATGGGGATTCCGACCTCCTGGGAGATCTCCGCGACGGGGCGCACGTCGGCCACCACCGTCCTGGCCGCGCAGTTCGGCCGGATGGACAGCTTGGCGGCGACGATCTCCTTGGCCAGGGCGGTCACCGCTTCCACCGCACGAGGTCCGGCCCCGGGAAGCCCCACGTCGGCCGTGTGGATCCCCAGACGGTCCATCAGGTGGAGCAGTCGGATCTTGTCCCCGATGGGCGGATCGACCACGGACGGGTTCTGAAGCCCGTCGCGGAGCGTCTCGTCGTCCAACTCCACCCTGGTGATCTGCGACCAATCGAAGGCCGACGGGGCCCGATTCCAGTCGTGTATGAGGTCCAGCTCCTCCATGCCCCCCACCGTGCTCTAGGATGGTCAGCGCCCAGACGACAATGATACTCGGAGTTGGCGGAACTGGCACGGCGTGGGCTTCGCGGGCGGATCGCACGTCGCCTCGAAGCTTCACTTGCCTCCTCGGACCCCCCTCCGCCACGTTGCCCGACACCTCAAGACCGGGAACACCATCGTGCACCTGGACTCCGCCCCTCTCCAGACTCCCTCGGTGCGTCGTGCGGCGCGTCACGCCGAGCAAACCGACGAACAGACCCTCGCGGACCAGTCGGACCTCACGGGCGTTCCCGCACCACCCTTCCAAGAGGAAGAGAGGGGAAGGCTCATGGCACGGCTCATGACCGGTGCGGGGCTCGAGGACGTGCGGGCCGACGTGGTCGGGAACGTCTTCGCCCTGAGACCGGGAACGTCGGACCTCCCGCCGGTGGTGATTTCGGCCCACCTGGATACGGTATTCCCTCCCGATACGGACGTGACGGTTCGGAGGAACGGGGACCTGTTGGAGGCTCCAGGCATTTCGGACAACGGGCGCGGGCTCGCTGTGATCCTGGCCGTGGCGCGTGCCCTGGAGGCGGGAAAGGTGGCCACCGAGCACCCCGTACTGTTCGCGGCCACCGTGGGCGAAGAAGGACTCGGGGACCTGCGGGGGGCGCGCCACTTCGTGGGACCGTCCGGGGCCGGTCACGGTGCAGCCGCGTTCATCTCGGTGGACGGAGCGGGGCTGAGCCATGTGGTCAACCAGGGGCTGGGCTCGCGACGTTATCGGATCCGGGTTCGTGGGCCCGGAGGACATTCGTGGCTGGACCGGGGCACACCCAACCCCATCCACGCCCTGGCGCGGGTCGTCCACCTCGTGGCCTTCCCCCCGACGCCCCCTGGCCACGAGGCGGCGTTCACCACCGCCCGGTGGGGAGGGGGGACGAGCGTGAACGCCATCCCCCAGGAGGCCTGGATCGAAGTCGATTGCCGGAGCAGCTCCCCTCGCCACCTCGAGGCCCTGGACCGGGCACTGCGCCAAGCCGTGGAAGCCGCCGTGTCCGCCGAGGGCGAGGGGCTGACATCGGAGGTCGTGAGCCTCGGGATTCGCCCGGCGGGGTCCACCGACGTCCACGCACCCCTCATCCAAGCCGTTCGCCTGGCTACCGAGGCCGTGGGGGCCACGCCCGTCATGACGCTTTCATCCACGGACGCCAACGCCGCCATGGCGGTGGGGATGCCGGCGGTGACCATGGGCGGAGGCGGCGAGGCGGGTCTCGCGCATACGACCCGGGAGTGGTACAGAAACGTGAACGGCGCGGCGGGGGTGATCCGCGCGATCTACACCTTGGCGCTCATTGCAGGCTGACCGTCCGGCCCGCGGGACGGAGCCGAGAGAGCAGCCCCGACCGTCAGAGCGCCTCGACCACGGAGTGGTCCGTCACCAGCAGTGTGCCCGACACACCCCGCACCACCGCGTCCCCTCCGATGAGGGAATGCCGCAGCGTGGCGTTCTCCAGCACCGCCCGGGGTCCCACCACCGCATCCTGGATGATGCAGTTCTCCACCCGGGCCCCCTTCTCCAGGGTCACGTTGGGACCCACCCGACCGCCGCGGACCACCACGTCGTCTTCGATGCGGACCGGCTCCACGATCTCCACACCGTCCACCTTGGCCGAGGCGGCCACGCCGCCGTGGCGGGTCTGCAGCAGGTGGGCGTTGGTCTCCAGGAGGGTCTCGGGCTTCCCGGCGTCCCACCAGCCGTCCACGGGCGCGGTGAGGATCTTCGACCCGTGATCGACCATGTACTGGAACGCGTCGGTGAGGTAGAACTCTCCGGACGGGCCGGCCGGGGAGTTCAGCGTGTGATGGATGCCTTCGTAGAGAAGCTTGTGGTCCCGGATGTAGTAGAGGCCGATGTTGGCCAATCTGGACACGGGCTCGCTGGGCTTCTCCACGATGGTGGCCATCGTCCCGTCGTCACGGGTGACGATGACGCCGTACCGCTGGTAGTCCTCGACCTCCTTGGCCCAGATCACTCCGCCGAACTCGTCGCCCAACGTCTTCACGAGGCCGTAGTCCACCTCCAGCACCGCGTCGGCGAAGACGATGAGGACCTCCTCGTCCACCCACGGCTCGGCCAGCGCCACGGCCCCGGCCGTTCCGTCCTGGACCTCCTGGAGCACGTAGTGCGCCGTGATGTCCGGATACTCCTCGGCGATCCACTTTTCCATGGTCTCCCGCAGATGGCCGACGATGAACACCATCTCATGGACGCCCAGGGCCACGAGGTCATCGAGGATGTAGGCCAGTACGGGCTTGCCCGCGACCTTGAGGAGGGGCTTCGGGGTATGGTGCGTGTGGGGCCGAAGACGGGTACCCTTTCCGGCCAAGGGGATGATGGCTTTCATCGCGCTCGATGGGTGGCGGGGAAGCGGGTGGGAGCGGAACTATATTGATTGGCGGCGACCGTGGGAACCGACCGCCGGCCTCGACCTCAGGGTCATCGAACGAACGGAGCCTTCCATGATGTCCATTGGGCAGACGCTATCGGCACTTCTCTTCGCCACCGCCTGCGCGGCGCCGACGGTCGCGCAGACACCTCCCCCGGTCGAATCCCGAGGCTTCATCGAGGTGAACGGTACCGGGGTCGTCCAGGTGACGCCGGACCGGGCTCGCATCAACTTCGCCGTCGAGACGCAGGGGGCGTCCGCTTCGGACGCGTCGTCAGACAACGCCCAACTCATGGACGCGGTGGTGAAGGCGCTCCGAGGGATGGGCATTCGTGCGCTCGAGGTCGAGACGTTCGGCTACGCCCTGCGACCCGACTATTCCATGCGCCCCGCGGAGCCCCAGGGGGGCCGGGTGATCTCGGGGTACACCGCCATGAACAACATCCGGGTCACGCTGGCCGACATCCAAGCCGTGGGGCGCGTCATGGACGCCGCCATCGAAGCAGGCGCCAACCGCGTGTCGAGCCTCGCCTTCGAGGCCACCGACACCGAGGCGGCCCGCCACGAGGCGCTGACCTCGGCCGTTGCCGAGGCTCGGGGACAGGCCCGGACCATGGCGGCCGCCCTGGAGAGGGAACTGGGCGAGCCCATGGAGGTCAGGGGCGGGGCGAACGTTCCGTCGCCCAGAGTGCAGGGAGGGCCTGCCATGATGGCGATGGAACGGGCCGTGGACACCCCCATCGAGGCGGGGGACCTCAGCGTCACGGCCTCGGTGTTCATCCGCTTCGCCATCGGCGGCCCGACCTCCCCGGAGGGCCGTTGATCGGCCTCCTGAGAGGTGTCTTCGGCAGGTCAGCCGAGACCCACCCACGCGCCAGAGACGTGCGGCTCCGCGGACGCACGTACGCCATCCCCTTCGATCGGGTGTGGTCGGCCGCCGAAGCCGCTGCGTCAGGTGAATGTCCCCGCTGGACGCTCCTTTCGGCGAACGACGAGGCGGGGGTGATGGTGGCCGAGATCCGGACCCTCGTGTCCAGGCGCGTCGGGGACGCCCGCATCGAGATCGGCCTGGACGGCCACGCCCAGACCCGCGTGGACATTCAGGTGGCCATGCGGGGGAGGCGGGGCGATTTGGGGGGCTCCGCTCGGGTGGTCGGCGCCTTCGTGAAGCGACTCGACGCTTCGCTGCAGGTTCGACCCGATCAGATCCTGGACGCAACCAGGGAGCCCACCTGGAGTTCGTGAGCGCCACGGGGCTACTTTCCCGCCGATGAGACGCGTCACCACGCCGGCCTGTCTGCTGCTCGCCGTCGCCTCCATGGCGTGCGGCGGGCCGGAGACAGCGCCTCAACCCGGGCCCGACACGCAGGGGCAACCCGCGGCTTCCGGAAACTTCCGGGGACGGATCTACGAACGGAACTTCGTGTTCACGACCCTTTCCGGAGACAGTGCTTTCGTGGTCCCCTGGCTCATCACCGCTGAGACCCGACCCGGCGGCGTGGACCGTCGGGCGCGTGGGTTCTTCGCCCGGGGAAGCACCTGGGAGAACTTCTTCGACCGATCCTGGGAGACGCCGCCCAGCAGATCTCCCTGGCGCATCCTACCCCACGGCAGCCTTCGCCTGGTGGTGGGTGACGGCGAAGTGGTGGAAGGCGTGATCTTCTCCGAAGGCCCCAGGCAACTGGAGTTGGAGCTGTCCGGCGCGCCGCTCATGGAGTGGACCGGGACCCGGGGTCAGATCTACCGACTCCTCGAGGGTGCGGCCTACCTGTCCGACCAACGCGTGGGCGGCGTGGTCCTGGACATGACCAGGGTCCACGGCGCCGAGGAGGCGGCACAAGGCGACTGGGCCTTTCTCGTGTCGGGCGACTCCCTCCAGATGGTCCTGGAGACGCCGACGGCGGAGCCGGCCGGGACACCGGGGGCGTCGCGCGCGTGGGCCCGCCTGGACTTCCGCGACCTCCAGTGGCCATCCCTCACCATCGATTGGGCAGAGGTGCGGGGGTTCCAGCCCGCCCGCCAGGACGTTCCGGTTTCGTTCACCATCACCTCCGCCGACGACGACCTGGGCGGGGTGCTCCAGGTGCTGACCGCGCAGATCCAGGCCGGAGCCGGCGAGGGTCCCCTCCTACCGGTGGACGCCCTCTTCCTGGTGGGGGGCACCCTCCGCATCGAGGGCGGAAGCTACCCCGTGCACGGCCTCTACCGGCACACCCGCCCATGAGTTCTGAAATCACGCGGATCCTGGTGACCATCGTCTTCGGCGCCCTGGCGGGCGGGTTGACGAACTCCGTGGCCATCTGGATGCTCTTTCATCCCTACGAGCCACCCCGCTTCTGGAGATGGCGCATCCGTTTCTTCCAGGGCGCGGTGCCGAAGAACCAGCCCCGGCTGGCCGCGGCCATCGGGCGCACGGTCGGGAATCGACTCCTCACCGAAGAGGATCTGACACGGACCTTCACCGACGTGGAGTTCCGCCGTGCCTTCGATCAGCGCCTCGGGGCGTTCCTGGACGAGGTGCTCCAACGTGAACGGGGGTCGGTCCGGGACCTGATTCCTCCGGCGCTCCTCGCCGAGTTGGAGCCCCTGCTGGAGGATGCCATCGCCCTGGCTCTGTCCCGCCTGGACGAGTACCTGGGGTCGGAGCGGTTCGAGGAGGACATGTCCCGCCGCACCGGAGAGGTCGTGGCCGCTCTCGCCGACGAACCTATCGGCGGCGTCCTCACGCCGGCCCGGGGCGAGGCACTGGAAGGGGCGGTCCAGGACTGGCTCCAGAGCGTGGTGGAGAGCAAGGATTTCGCCCAGGCCCTGGACGACTACCTCGAGCGCGGCTCTCATCGCCTCCTCGCCCCGGGACGCACGTTCGAGGAGATCCTGCCCTTGGGTCTGGTCGGCGCCGTCGAGAAGGCCATCGGCAGCTACCTCCCCCTGGCCATCGAGCGCCTCGGCAAGCTACTGGAGGACAAGGCCGCCCGTGCCCGCTTCGAGAAGACCATCCACGACCTCCTGCACAGGTTCCTGAGAGATCTGCGTTTCCATCAGCGTGTGGTGGCCCGCCTGGTCATGACCGAGGAGACCGTCGAGAAGGTCCTGGACACCATCGAGCGCGAAGGCGCGGAGCGCCTGTCGGAGATCCTCCGGGAGCCGGCCATTCAGGACGCCATGGCCAGGGGAGTCAACGAGGCCATCGTGGACTTTCTCCGGCGCCCCGTCGCCGCGGTCCTCGGCGAGCCCGACGACCCCAGCGTGGTGGAGGCGCGTGGTACCCTGGCCGGCTGGGCCGTGGGCATGGCCCGGGATCCCGCCACCAGGGAGTTCATGGTGGAGAAGCTCCACTCCGGCCTGGAAAAGGCCGGCGCTCGCACGTGGGGGGAGGTCCTGGAGCGGGTTCCTCCGGAACGCCTGGCCACGTGGGTGGTAGCGGCCGCGCGGAGCGAGGCGGCGGCGAAGGCATACCGCGAGGGTGCCCGACGCCTCGTGTCCACCCTTCTGGACCGCCCCATCGGAACCCCCGCCCGATGGCTCCCCGAAGGCGCCCCGGATCGGGTGGAGGCCGCGTTGAGCGACCCCATCTGGGGTTGGCTGCAGACACAGGTACCCCACGTCGTTCACAAGATCGACGTGGCCAGCAGGGTGGAACGGAAGGTCCTGGAGTTCCCGACCCCGAAGCTCGAGGAGTTGGTTCGGAGGGTGACGGGCCGGGAGCTCAAGCTCATCGTGAGGCTCGGCTACGTCCTCGGCGCCATCGTGGGTGGAGTGCTCGTCCTGGTGGACGCGATCCTGGGCTAGGCGGGGGGCGTTGCGATCCGGCGTCGTCGCCCGCTAGCGGTCGTCGGGTGATTCCAGGTTGAAGCCCCTGCGACGGTTCGCGCCACCACTGCGGGCACTCAGCTGTCGCTGCGCCCAGGCCAGAGGCGTGAACCGGCGCTTGACCTTCCGGGTGCGCCCGATCCCCAACTCCATGGTCCGCTCCATCTCGACCATGTCGGGTTCGTAGCGCCCGGGGAGCCCCAGCCACACGCCCAGTGCCAACGCGGCCACGGCTCCCAGGATCTTGAGTATCAGGACGAACACGACATTCCCCCCCTTCGGTCACCTACCACGTACCCCGAAAGAAAAAGGGCGCTCCCCTGCCGAGGAGCGCCCAACCGAACAGAGCGGCCGGCCATCAGGCCTTGCCGATGGACTCCAGCGCCAGGAGCACCAGACCCACCGACAGGATGATGGCCACCGCGTTGGTGCCCACCGCCACCATTCCGATGACCGTCCAGAACATCAGGTGGGTGAAGAGATAGCCGCCGGGGATCAGAGCACGCATGGCAGGAATTCGGCTGGGGTTGCGAATAACGCGGAAATATGCGGTCCGAAGGCGGGTCTGTCACCCCCGCGGCCTCAATCCACGACGTCCCCGTCCTCCGCGCGCTTGCGCGCCTCGGCAAGATATCCTGCCTCCAGGCGCAGAAGGTTGCTGATCTTCCGCATGAGGTAGTCCTCCTTGGCGGCCAGCTCCCCATCGGAGTAGACCAGGCCCCACATGATCTCGGCCAAGACCATCTTCTGCCCGACGGAGTAGTTCTCGGCAATGAGATTGGTGAACTGCCAGAGGTCCACGGCACTCTTCCGACTCTCGTCGGCCAGCGCCATGAGCTTTTCCGCCTGCGCCTGCTCGAGACCGAACTGCCTCCTTACCGCTGACGCCAGATGCTCCCGTTCCTCGTCGGTGAACTCGTCGTCGGCGTTGGCCAACTCGAGGAGAAGGGCGCATGCAGCAAGACGGATGTCCTTCTTCGCCTCCTTGGCTTCGGCTTCCGGGGCGGGCGACATGGAACTCCGAAAGAAGCTCTTGATGGATTCGAGCATGGGGCCTCCAGAAGATCATCTCGTCGTGACTGGTGCGAATCTACCCTGGTAACGCAGGGTCCCGCACTCCCTGGGGCGGAGCGCAACGGCTCACAGCTCGACCGTGCGCACCCGCCGCACCCCCGCCCACAGCGGGATCGCCACGGCAGCCACCGTAAGGATGAGCGCCCCGGTTACGCCCATGGCGAGGGGGAAGACGCTCACCCGGGCCTCCCCGCCCTGGAAGCGAGCCGACAAATACAGATAAACGGGCCACGCCTCGAGGATCACCACGCCGGCCAGGTAGATCACGGCCGACATCATGAAGAGCAGCCCCCCGAACGACGTGGGGATCTCCGCGACGTTCTCCGTCTCGTAGTTGGGATAGAGAGCGCCGAAGCCCAGGGCCAGGGCCGTGAGCGCCATGGTGACGCCCACCATGGTGACGGTGGTGAGCGCGAGAATGAAGGAGGACGCGTCCAGGACCACGTTCGTGATCACGATGAGGGGAAGCGCCACCGCGAGGAGAGGCACGGTCCCGGTCCAGTATTTGGCCCAGAACAAGCTCTTCACGTCCAGCGGAGAGGATCGGAGCAACCACATCATGCGCCCCTCGATGGACATGGCGGGGAACACGAAGCGCGCAGCGATGGCCGCGACGACGAACCCGGCCAGGCCAAGGTTGAGAAACGAAACCACGTTGATGAGGAAGAATGAGATGCGCTCACCCGTGTAGAGCGGGAGCACGGTGATGTTGTACACGTACACCGCCACCAGAACGCCCAGCAGGATGAGCTGCGACCATTGGGTCGCGTCGCGAAAGAAGACGCGAACCTCCTTGGCCACCAGGACCCGCGTGGCAGGACGGGCTCCTCCCAGGAGCCGATCCAGGACCATGGAGCGGACCCGCCCCACCTTCCGCTCAGAACCTTCCTGGGCCCGTGTGAAGCCGGCGTCGAAGAACCGGGTGTGCATCCACGCACCGAAGACGAGGAAGGCAGCCGCCGTGCTCCAGAGGAAGAAGAACGGAAACGGATCGAACACCCCGTTGAGGTGCGACATGAGGCTGGTGGCGGCCCATTCACTGGGAAGCCAGGGGGACGTCGGGGTGCGCAGCACCGCCATGAAGTCCACGAGATCCCGAAACTCCTCGGGCCTCATCAGACGTTCCGGCCGGAGGAACCGGAAGAGGGCCACCACTCCTGCTGCGGCGAGCAGGCCCACCAGGGCGAGAAGGTCCCGGGTCCTCCGCGCGGGGAAGACGTTCACCAGGACGAGGGTGACGGCACTTCCGATCACGGCCGGCACCATGAGAAACGGAAGCACAGTGGAGACGGCGAGGACGTAGTACGTCCAGGTCGCGCCGTAGATCACCCCGTAGGCCAGAAGCAGGGGAACGGCCAGGAGCGCCACCATCCACGACGAATCGATGATGGTCTCGGTGAGACGGGCGCCGTACAACTTGACCGCATCCACCGGCGACGCCATCACCAGCTCGAGGTCGTCGGACAGGAAGAACGTGGACAGGGCCGTGATGACGTTCGACAGAACCAGGATCATCAGGAACGTGAGGAAGGCCAGCCCCAGCAGCTTCCCCGCCAGGAGGTCGCCGATGCCCTGCGTGCCGCGGAAGTACAGCAACATGCGGTAGATGACGGCGAAGATCAGAGCCCAGAAGAAGAGGCCCACGAACCCCAACAATGCGGCTTTGAAGGCCCGCCCTTCGTCGGCCCGGGCCCTGTTCCACCTGCTGCGAAGCTTGGGCCGGAGCAGCCACAGGATTCCAGGCACGTTGGCCGGGGCTTCGGCACCCACGACCCTCACGATTGAATGGCCTCGCGAAGGCTCTCGATGATGTCGGCCATGTCCTCACCGCCGGTGACCTTGAGAAAGATCTCCTCGAGGTGGGCACCCCCCGCGTGCGCCTGCGACCTCAGCTCGTCCATGGTGCCGAGCGCGATGATCTCACCCTGGCTGACGATGGCGATGCGGTCGCAGAGCGCTTCCGCCACCTCCAGCGTGTGGGTGGAGAGGAATACCGTCCCGCCCTGGCGCACGAAGGTGCGCATCAGGTCCTTCAGCAGGCGCGCCGAGCGAGGGTCGAGGCCCACCATGGGCTCGTCCACCACGATGACCTCCGGCTGGTGGATGAGGGCCGAGCTGATGAGGATCTTCTGGCGCATCCCGTGGGAGTAGCTCTCGATGAGCTCATCCTTCCACTGCGTCAGGCTGAACAGCTCCAGGAGTCGATCGGCGCGAGCCTCGGCCTCCGGACCGTCCTTGCCCCAAAGCCCGGCCACGAACCGCAGGAACTCACCCCCGGACAGCTTCTCGTAGAGATAGGGCCGATCCGGGATGTACCCTACCCTGGCCTTGGCTCTGGCCGGGTGCAGAAGGAGATCGTCGTCCCCGACCAGGATGCGCCCCTCCGACGGGCGCAGGACACCTGCCACCATCCGGATGGTCGTGGTCTTGCCGGCCCCGTTGGGACCCAGAAATCCGAAGATCTCACCCCGATGGACGTCCAAGGTGATGCCGGCCACGGCGGTGAAGGTCCCGTAGCGCTTCACCACCCCCTGGAGCCGGAGCATCTCGGTGCCGCCCTGGTTGGACTCCGTCACAGAACCTCGATGTTCAGGTTGCCGATGAGACGCACGATCTCCACCTGCTGGGCCAGACCGCCGATCACGAACCGGATGTGGGAAGCGTCGGCCGGGTATTGGCCGAAGGTGGGGTCCATGGCGACCCACTGCCCAAGCCACACCTCGGGCCAAGCGTGGTAGAAGAACGCACCGTTGACGTATACCAGCCCGACCGCCGTGCGGGCGGGAAGACCCAGGGCCCTGGCCATGGCCACGTAGAGCACCGTGTGCTCGTTGCAGTCACCCCTCAGGGTTTCGAGAACCTGGACGGCGTTGGGCACCGAAAAGGTGATGCTCTTCTCCAGCATGTCGTGGACCGCCGTGGTGAGTCGACGGGCCACCTCCTTGGGGTCCTGCCGCCCGCGCGTACCTTGCGAGGTAATCTGCCGGGCCCGGCTCACGACGCGCGCGTCGTCGCTCTGGATGAGGGGTTCGGGTGCCAGGTCCTCACGCAGGTCCATGCGTGGGTAGGGAAGCTCATAGCCTGGATCCACCTCGTCCCACGCCTCCCTGCGGACGATCAGGGTATCCCCGCGAAGCGCCTGCCTGCCTCCGTCGAGCTGGAAACCGGCCAGGTCCACGCCGGAGAGCCGGAACCGCAGCTCGTCGAACTCCTCCGCATCTTCCAGATCCACGTTGCTCTGAACCGCGGTGGAGAGGATGACGTCGGAGTCCAGCGGCGCGTCGGCGACCAGGCGGGCGTCCTCCTGGGCCTGGCGTGACAACTCGTACTCCGTCTTCTCCATGGAGAAGCCCAGCGGACTGGAGGCCCTCAGGATTCGTCCGTCCTCGTCGATCCAGCTTTCCACCTGGATTCCACCGAACATCTCGGCGATGCGCCAGGCCGGAACGGAATCGGCGTGGGCGGGAGTCCAGCGACCGGTGGCCGGGTCGATGGCCGCGCTGTCGGTGACCATGAGGGTGTCGTGCTCCAGGACGCGGACCTCCACGGTACGCGTACCCAGGCTGGTGGGGTCGAAGACCGGGAACCGGACCCGGGTGCCCACCTCAAGCCCCTCCCCCATGGCGAGGCGAATGGGTACCACCGACGCGAAGACCGGGGGCTGGGCCATGCGGAAGGTCAGGTTCTGCTCGCTCCCGGCCGAGCGGATGGTGACAGAGAGCGTGGTATCGGCCCCCACCGCACCCTCGGCTTCGAAGCGCCCGACCTCGCTGTCCAGCGAAAAGAGGAAGGACTGCATGACCAGGGCCGGACTGAGCTTCACGCGGGTCCGGGCCACCGCGATGCCGGTCTGGCCGAGGGCAGGAAGCTCCAGGTTCATGAAGTCCTCCATCTCGAATCCGTCGGGCACGGTGTCGAGACGGGACGTGGCCTGGCCCACGGTGCGCCCCCCCATGGTCAGCGAGTAGAAGCTCACACCCGGAGCCAAGGACATCGCGGCTTCCGCCAGGCGCATCAACTCGGGCTGGAAGTACTCTCGCCGAACCTGCCAGCCGACCATGAACAGCCAGATGAGGACGACTGCGCTCCCCAAGGACCGTCTGCCCACGTTTTGCTCCTGGTTGGATCGAGGCGCCGTCCCGACAGGCGCGGGGGCCCGCAGCTGGACATCGAGGAATCACGGGTCGAAAAAGGTACCTGAAAGGACGGCGGCTGGTTCCCAAAGAGAAGGCCGGCCCTCCCACGGGAGGGCCGGCCCGGTGATTCCGAATCGATCCCGGATTCTCGGTTCAGCGCCGCACGGGGTACGACAGCCTGTTGACGCGAGTCTGATCGTGTCGCTCGATGCTCACCGTTGCATCGTTCATGATGTCGTTTTGCGCGACCCACTCGTCCCAGTACGCCTCCCGGATGCGCATCCGCTCCGCCAACCCGGCCCGGTCAGCGTCGAGGCTCTCGGCGGAAACCCGGATCATCACGACCTGGGTTTCCGTCCCGATGCCGCCATTCCAAGCCGTCAGGACGAGGTTGTCGATTCCGCCCTCGCGGTCCAGTTCCGCCCGACGAGCCAGCGCCGCCCTGAAGGCCCCCGCCTTGTCCCACTTGAGGTGATAGATCTGGGTACGGTTGTAGGGCATGTCCCGGACGTCATCCAGCGTCAGGCCGTCCGGCACGTAGCTCATGGCAGGCGCAGCGGTGTACACGGCGACGTGCCGGGTGGCCCAGGCCGAATTGTAGAGCTTCATCTGCTCCTCGGTGAACTCCTGGAAGCTGGCAACCCGGCCTTCCTGGATGGGCTGCACCGACGCGAGCCCCTCGGGGAGCACCGTGATGCGGTAGGCGACCTTGGCGTTCTCATTGTAGATCGCCCAAGGGGTGCCGCCGGTGCGCTCGTACTTGGCGACCAGGCTCTCGAAGTACTGATCGAATGCCGGTCTGTTGACGCCCGTGTAGGTCTCGTACATGACGGCCGGCACTTGCTGGAAGAACGGCGCCACTTCCTGTGCGTTTCCAGGAACGGGGATACACAGGAGAGCTGCCGCGAGTGCTGCTCTGGGGAGGGTCTTCATGTCGCTTTCCTTTTTCTGGGCGGGGAGGGGGGGGAAACGGCCCAGTGTAAAGCCCGCATAGCTAAAACGCAATCAGAACGTGCCCGCGGGACCTAGCGGTCCCCCGCCAGCCTCCGGAAGACCTCGGCCTCGTATTCGGTGCCCACCACGATGGTCAGGTCCAAGGGCGGTAGCCCCTCGTCCAGGTGGTTGGTGATGATCTCCACCATGGCCCGGGCTGCGTTCTCGGGGTCCATACGGCCAACGCCGAGGCCCAGCGGCGGCAGGGCCAGGGACGTCATCTCCCACTCCGCCGCGCGACGCAGTCCATTGCGCAGGGCGCGCTGCACCGTGACCGCCGTCTCGGGTTCCTCCTCCGAGGCGGTAACCACATGGATGATGAACGACGCCGGCAACGTGCCTCCCGGCGTGACGAACGCGCCGCCAACGGGCAGGTCCCCCATCTGACCGAGGCGTTCGACCACGTCGGAGCCTGCGCCGAGGAGCACGTCGCGAGCATCGCCTGAGAGCGGCGCTCCATCCGAGCGGATCGCTCGAAGAACACCTTCTTGGGGCTGCGACGCCAGGGCGCCAACGACTACCTGAATCACCCTCTCTGCATCTCCCGGGCCTTCCGATACATGAGGGCGGCCTCCTCGGGAAGGTGCTTTCGGTCGTAAAGAAGACCCAGGGTGTAGAACGCCTTGGCGTTCCTGGGCTGAAGCACCGTCGCCCGCTCCAGCGCCGACATGGCCTCGTCGGTGCGACCAAGGCGATTCAGGGCCTCACCCCGGTAGAAGAAGGCCGCACCGTTCGCCGCGTCCCTCTCACACACCCAGCGGAGTTCCGCCTCGGCCTGGGCGTAGAGCCCCTTCCGGAAGAACAAGATCCCGAGGCTCGCCCGGACTTCCACGTTGTCGGGCGAGATGCGGAGCGCCCGGCGAAGCTGCTCGTCCGCCTCCTCATATCGACCCAGGACGCCCAGCGTGGCGCCGAGATTGTTGAGGACGTCGGTGTTCTCCGGCTCGATCCTCGCCGCCGCCTCGAACTGCTCCAGCGCCAGACCGTGGTGGCCCAGGGCTTCGTAAAGCGCGCCCAGGTTGTTCCGGGCCTTCAGGTTCGTCGGATTCTCGGCGAGGACGGCACGATAGAGTGCCGCAGCCGCCTCCACGCGTCCCTCCTGGACCAGGTCCTTGGCCTGGCCCAGCCGCTCCCCCGCGGGGGGAGGCTTGGGACCCTCCGACGGTTCGTCGGCAACGAGTTCGAACACCACCGTCCGCCTCGGCAGGGCGGGCTCCGGCTCGGGCTCGGGCTCGGGTTCGGGTTCGGGCTCCGGTTCGGGCTCCGGTTCGGGCTCGGGTTCGGGCTCGGGCTCCGGTTCGGGCTCGGGTTCGGGCTCCGGCTCCCGTGGGGGTTCTGAATCCGGCTCCGGCTCGCCTTCCCCATCCCCTGGCCGCTCCTCCTCCCTGAAGATGGCCAGCAGATCGCCCTGCTCGTTGGCTCCGAGAACCTCCGCCCGCTTCTCGCTCCGGCGCCGCTTCCGCTTGCTCACGCGTCCACCTGGACCTGGTCCTGCACCCAGGCTCGGTAGGGTTCGTGAGCCTCGGCCACCGTCAGCACCAGAACCTCGGGCACGTCATACGGGTGCAGCGCCACGACCCTCTCCCTGAGCGCCTCGACCCGTTCGGCGGTGGTCTTCAGCACCAGGAGAATCTCCTCATCCCGGTGGACCGCCCCCTCCCAGCGATAGACGGACACCACGCCGGGAACCAGGTTCACGCACGCAGCAAGGCGCTCACCCACCACCGCCCGGGCCAGCGACTCGGCCGTGCCGGCATCAGGGGCGGTGACCATGACGGTCCTCAGGTCCGAGGCCATGGGTGCGGTCATTCGCGGTGCGCATCGTCGGCATAAAGCTCATCGATGGCGTCTTTGAGTCGGTCCTGAACGACCTTCCGCTTGACCTTCAGGGTGGGCGTGAGGGATCCGTTGCCGATGGTGAACTCCTCATCGAGCAGCATCACCTTCTTCGGCCTCTCGTACGAAGCCAGGTCATGGCACTCCCTGGCCACCTCGGCATCCATGTGGCTGCGGACGCGCTCATCGGCGAGAAGTCCCGCCCTGTCGGACCAGGTGATCCCCTGCCCTCCCGCCCAGGCCTCGAGCGCGTCGAAGTTGGGCACCACCAGGACGGACACGAACCGGCGTCGGTCGCCCACCACCACCGCCTGCTCCACGAAGCGATTCGCCTTCAGATGGTTCTCGATGGGCTGCGGGGCAACGTTCTTGCCACCGGCGGTCACGATGAGGTCCTTCTTGCGATCGGTGATCCGGAGGAATCCGTCGCCATCCAGCTCACCGATGTCCCCGGTGTGAAACCAGCCGTCGGTGTCGATGGCTTCGGCCGTCTCTTCGGGCCGGTTGTAATACCCCTTCATCACCTGCGGCCCGCGCACCAGGATCTCGCCATCCTCTGCGATCCTTATCTCGGTGCCCGCGACGACCTTGCCCACGGTCCCGATGCGGAAGTCCACCTCTGTGTTCACGTTGGTGACGGGGCTGGTCTCGGTGAGGCCGTACCCCTCCAGAATGGTGAGCCCGATGGAGTAGAAGAACCGGTTGAGGGGCGCAGAAAGGGGTGCCGATCCGCTCACGAAATAGCGCATGCGGCCGCCCACGGCCGCACGCACCTTCTTGAACACCAGCTTGTCCGCCAGCGCGTACTGCCAGGCAAGGAAGCCGGCGGGTTCAACCCCTGACAAGCGCAGACCTGCTACACGATCTGCAACCTGCACGGCCCAATCCACCACGACCTTCTTCAGGCCCTTCGCCTCCATGACAGCCGCGTGGATCTTCTCGTAGACCCTGGGGACGGCGACGGCGACCGTGGGCCGAACGAGCCGCATGTCGTCCACGGCCGTCAGCATGGTCCGGGCGTGGACGATGGTGCATCCGCGCGCCAGGAACAGGTAGTCCACCATCCGCTGGAAGATGTGGGACAGGGGCAGGAAGCTCACCGTCACGTCGTCTTCATCGATGTGGAGGACCTTCCCCGCAGCGTCCACGTTCGACCCGATGTTGCCGTGGGTGAGCATGACCCCCTTGGGCTCACCCGTGGTTCCCGACGTGTACAGGACGGTGGCCAGGTCGTCCGGGGTGACCTCGAGCGCCTTCGCACGGAAGTCGGAAGGCTCGAGTGCCGTGCCCGCCCCCGTCTCCAGGAAGTCGGCCCAGCTCACGACCCCCTCGGGGAGATGTGCCGTAGCGTCGAACACCACGATCTGCACGCTGTGGCCGCAGGCGGTCCGGGCCTCCACTACCTTGGCCAGATGGTCCGCGTCGGGCACGAACACCAGCTTGGCGCCCGAGTCCCTGAGGATGTATCCGACCTGGGCGGCGGTGAGGGTGGGGTAGATGGGCACATCCACCACGCCAGCGCACAGGCAGCCGAAGTCCGCCAACGCCCACTCCAGCCGATTGGGCGACATGATGCCAACCCGATCACCCCGCCCCACCCCGGAAGCCGACAGGCCTCCTGCGACGATGCGGGCCTGCTCCACCACCTCATGGTAGGACAGGTATTCCACCTCGAGAGAAGGGCGTATCCGCCCGAAGGCCGCGCCGTCTGCGAAGGCGTCCACGGCCCCGAAGAGAACCTGGGTCAGCGTCTGGCGAACGACGGGGGTGTCGTTGGAGGCGCGGGTAGGGGAAGGCATGTACTCGTCGATGGGCAAGGGCCTCGACCTCTCAGGTCCGCTCGATGCGGACGTCGAGATCCAGGTCAGGACGCAGCGTGTGTAGAACGCTGCAGTACTTCTCGGTGGAGAGTTGGACTGCGCGCTCCAATTTGGGCTGATCCTCCTCGGCGGGCCCGGTAAGGCGGTACGTGAGCCGGATGGACGTGAACCGCCGGGGCGGCTGCTCCACTCGGTCACCATCCACCTCGACCTCCAGCGTCTGCACCGGGACCCGTGACTTTTCCAGGATCATCCTCAGATCAACCCCCATGCACCCCGCCAGCGAGAGGAGCAGGAGCTGGGTCGGTGATGGTCCGGCCGCGCCCCCGCTCTCCGTGGTGATTTCGGGCCCACCCTCGGCGCCACCCACGAAGATGAGGCCCTCGCCGGTCCAGCGAAGTCGGACCTTAGAAGAACTCATTCGGGGACGGCTCGGGGGCTGGGTCATGGGTCTCGCCCCGGAGTTGCGCCAGCGTCGCCCGGGCGTGGGTCACGAATTCTCCGGCCTCCGCGCCGGTGGGCGCATGGGCGAGGAACGCCTCGAGGTGCCGGATGGCGTCGTCGGGCTGGCCTGACCGCAGCAGGATGAACGCGAGCCCATAGTGGGCTCCGGATTCACCGGGATCCTTCTGGAGGACGTGCTTGTAGGTCTTGGCGGCCTCTTCCGTCATCCCGATGCGGGTGTAGCAGATGGCGATCTGCTGGAGGACCACCGTATCCCCCGGAGCCTCCTTCAGCGCCAGGCGGAACGATGTCAGGGCTTCGTGGAACTTCCCGTCCCGCAGGAGGTCTACGCCCTCGCGGTAGTAGTCCACCCGGCGGGGACCGCCGTCGCCGAAGATCTTCTTCCAGAAGGTCATGAACGTGGGGGTGGGGAGGGGAGTCCCGATGCATGGTGGCGTTGCACCGGGGAACGTCGGAAAGTAGGCGCCGCACAACCTCCGGCGCAACGTCCCGGGGCACTCAACCCCTTGCCGCCACGACGGTTCCGCCTTCGTCCGCCAACACCTTCAGCCCGGCCGACAGCAGCGTGGCCCTGGCACCCTCGGGTGCGTCGGTCACGACGACCCTGGCCAGGGGGGCCGCGACACGGGCCGCCTCTCGGATCCAACGGGACCCCAGGGCTCCGTCCATCGCCACCCCTCGGAGCATTCGATCGAATACGGGTATCCCCGGCGCTGCCATGATCCTGCTCACCCGCGGCAGCTCCGGCCACGACACGAGATCGGGGTCGAGCCCGACCACCTCCACGCCGGGCACCGCCTCAGCGAACCAGTGCGCGAAGCGCGCCGGCGAGCCAGCCAGGAGAAGCGTTCCCGGGCCCTCGGCTACGCCGACGAGTGCCCTGAGCCTCTCGGCCTCGGCTTGATCCGGGGCCCCGGGCGATCCCGCCCGCCCTTCGGGGTGTTCCCCCGTCCGAGGCGGAGCCCGAAGGTCCCCGAAGCCGTTCGTCACGGGAAAGGCGTCACGGCAGTTCGCGCACCCCAGCAGCCCGTCCATGACGCATCGATCCTCCATGCGATCCGCGAGGAGAATCAAACCGAACCGCGGCCCACACCGCGGACAGGACAGTCGATCTGTCAGAAGCAGGTGCACCGCGCCCTCCAGCTATTCCGCCGGCGGGCTCATCACGGCCGGAAGCGGGGAGCCGGCGGGTCCGTACTGGGCCCACTGGGTCGGGGTCTCCCAAACGCGCGTGTAGACCAGTCCGGCGGCCATGGCCTCGGGGAGTCGCTTCTTGAGCTCGTCGTAGAACCATCGGGCCTGATTCTCCGCGCTGGTCTCCACACCGTCGAACTCGGGGAGGTCGTTGAGCAAAGTGTGGTCCAGGTAGTCGGCGAGTCCGCGCAGCTCCCGCTTCAGGTCCACGAAATCGAAGGCGATCCCCGCTTCGTTCAGTTCAGCGGTCTGAACGGCCGCTTCCACCACATAGCGGTGCCCATGAAGGTGCTCGCACTTGCCCTTGTAGTGGACGAGGAAGTGGGCCGAGTCGTAGTGGGCTTGGACGGAGACGGTGTAGACGCAGGGCTCGGTCATGGCAGGCTGGCTCAGGCGCGCTCGATCTGGAGCACGGGGATGCGTAAGTGGGGAGGCCGGGTGGCCACGAACAGAACCGCTTGGGCCACGTCGTCGGGAGTGAGCATCTCATCGCGGTTGGGCAGGCCGGGATCGGCGTCGGGGTCCAACGCATCCCAGAGCGACGTATCCGTCGCCGCGGGTTCCAGAAGGGTCGCGCGAACCCCCGTGCCCCGGGTTTCTTCCAGCAGGACTTCGTGGAACCCCCGCAGGCCGAACTTGGATGCGGAGTAGGCGGCGTTGCCGGGGAAGGCCTTGCGACCGGCCACGGACCCGACATTGACGATGAGTCCGTCACCCCTCTCCAGCATGGCGGGCAGGAGCGCCCGCACGACCAGGAACGTTCCCCGTAGGTTCACGGCGATGTGGTCGTCGAAGTCCTTGACCCCGGTTCGGGCCACGGCGGAAAGGCCGAAGACACCCGCCGCGTTCACCACGACGGAAGGCGGTCCGCCCAACTCCTCCTGCAGCCCGTCCAAGGCCTCCCACACCGCCACCTCGTCGCTGAGGTCCGCCACGAGCGCGGAAGCTCCCAGCCGGACAGCATGCTCCCGGATGAGGGCTTCGGAGCGGGCCATGAGCCATACCCGGGCGCCGGCCTCGGCCAGGGCCTCGGCCACCCGAGCACCGATGCCCCGGCTGGCGCCGGTGACCAGGGCCGTGTGACCGACGAGGGAGGAGTGGTCGCTCACGACAGCGGCCGATGCTGACTCGTGACGAGCCTGAGGAACTCGTCCCGGGTGCGCATGTCCTCGAGGAAGGCGCCTCGCATGGCCGACGTCAGCGTCTTCGAGTTCTGCTTCTCGACCCCACGCATCATCATGCACAGTTGTTAGGCCTCGACGACCACGGCTACCCCTTGAGGATGGATGGTGTCCCAGATGGCCTGGGCGACCTGCTCGGTGAGGCGCTCCTGCACCTGGAACCGGCGGGAGAAGACCTCCACGAGGCGGGCCGTCTTGGAGAGACCCATGATCTGCCCGTCGGGGATGTAGGCCACGTGCACCTTCCCGAAGAACGGAAGGAGATGGTGCTCGCACATGGAGTACATCTCGATGTCCTTCACCAGGACCATGTTCTGGGTCTGCTCCTCGAACATGGCGTCCCCGATGGCGTCCGCGGGGGTGAGATCGTAGCCGTGGGTGAGGAACTCAATGGCCTTCTTCACCCGTTCCGGCGTCTTCTTCATGCCCTCGCGCTCGGGATCGTCGCCACAGCGACGGATCATCTCGGCCACGAGGCCCTCGAAGGACACTCCTGACAGATCGGGGTCGTCCACGGGGTCGTGTGAAGCCTTGGAGTCTGGGCTCATGGGTCTCTATTCTCCGGTGTATTCCACCGAATTTCTCGGCGTCTCGTGAAGGACAACCCGGGCCAGGCGGATTCCTTGGGGCAGGACGTCCACGATTCGTTTCCAGATGGCGACGACGAAGTTCTCCGTGGTGGGATTGACGCCCTTCATCCACGACACTTCGAGGTTCAGGTTTCGGTGGTCCACGTCCTCGAGCACCGAAGTCTCCAGAGCGTCACGCAGAAGCTTCAGGTCCATGACGTAGCCCGTTTCGGGGTCCACCTCCCCCTCGACGGTCACGTCGATCTCGTAGTTGTGACCGTGCCAGTTCGGGTTGGCGCAATCCCCGAAGACCCGGGCGTTCTCCTCATCCGACCAGTCGGGTCGAAAAAGGCGATGCGCCGCCGAGAAGTGCACTCGACGCGTTGCGCGTACGGTGGGCATCCCACCCTCCTTGAATTCCTTCGACGGGGTCGAGGGTTCGCCTACCCCCGGGGCTCGATGCGGATCCATGAAAGGACCCGGGAGAAGTGCGAAAGGGCCGGCATCCGAAGACGCCGGCCCTCCCGCTACGCACCGAAGGGGGATTATTGAAGCCCGGGCGAAATACTCTGGAAACCTCCCCTCGCCTTCCGCCTTCCCCCGGGGGGCATGGCGTCCAACTCGGGAGTCAGTCCCGGCTTCATAGCGTTGGCTCAATAAAGGAGCCCTCCGGCACGCACCCTAATATAGGGCCTCGGCCTCCGCCCGGACCAGCGACGTACCCTGCAACCTCCGCTGGCCGGTGGGTGTAGCACGGTCCAGGTCAATTCGGTTTGACACTCACGGGAATCGCGGCTAGCCTGAGCGCCATATGAAACCGAGGGAACGCGGCACCCGACAGGTCCTGGGGACCTGCTTGTCGGCGCTCATCGTCCTGTTGAGCGTCTTGGTTCCCGTTCTGGAGCGTGGCGACCTCGCCCAGACGACCACCGCCGAGAGCCGGCACGACCCGGCCACGTGCTCCCCCGGCCACGACCACATACTCTGCACGCAGGTGGGGGCCAACCACGCGCTGCCCTCCCGCCAGCAACTCCGCCTGCGTCTGACACCCTTTCTGGGCGGCCCAGTCGCCGGAGACGCCGGCTCCGTGTTCACGCCGGTGCTGGAGGACGGACACCCCACGCGCGCCCCTCCTTCCGCCTGACGCATACCTGAGGCCCTCTTGGGCCGTTGAGCCGGACCCTCCCCTGGCTGGATAGAAGGTCGTGGGTCCCAGGAATCGTTCAGAACGGAGACGAGATCGTGAATGTATCTGCCCGCAGGTCCGGCGCGCGGCGCGCGCTCCTGCCTTTGCTGTGGTTGTTCGTGGGAAGCCCGGGCCTGGGCGCCCAGGAGCGCCCCACGTCCGCTCAGGACTCGCTGCGCGTCGAGATGCAGCGTCTCGCCGTATTGGTGGACAGCCTCCGAGCAGAGGTGAACCGCCTCCAGGGCGAGGGGAAGACTGAAGAGGCCCAGGACCCGCTGGCGGCGCTCCGCGCAGCGGCTGCGGCAGCCGCGGCTGCCGCCAGCGGAGGAGCCCCGCCTCCCGCGGAGGCCCCATCCACCCAGGAGTTCGTTGGCAGGGGTCGCTCGCTCCAGGCCATGAACCCGGAGATCAGCCTCACCGGGGACGTCTTCGCCCAGGTCATGAAGGACCAGACGAACCGTGACAATTTCTTCGCTCGCGAATTCGAGATGTCCATCATCTCCAACCTGGACCCCTTCTCCCGAGCCAAGATCTTCATATCCCGCCACGACCATGGTGGCGAAATCACGCCTTTCGGTGATCCCGAGGAGGAGCCGGAAGAAGGCTTCGCGGTGGAGGAAGGATATGTGGAGTGGGTCTCGCTACCGGGTGGCGTCGGCCTGAAGGTAGGGCGCTTCTACCAGCAACTCGGCCAGTTGAACCGTTGGCACAGCCACGCGTTTCCCTTTCAGAGCCGCTCCCTGCCCAGCATGACCTTCGTCGGTGAGGAACCGCTGGCCCAGACCGGCGCGTCGTTGCGATGGCTCCTTCCGGTCGGGGGCAAGGCCGGCACCTACACGGCCACCCTCGAGACCACCCGGAGCTCCAACGAAGCCCTGTACGGGACCTCCGCGCGGCCCTCCGTCCTGGCGAACCTGAACGCGTTCTGGCAGATCTCGGACGCCACGGATCTGGACCTCTCCACCACCTGGGCCGGCGGCAGGTACGAGGACGACGACATCCTGCTCAGCCGCAACCTGTATGCCGCGGAGATTTCGTTCACCTGGATCCCGCCGGCCAGTGCCAAGTACCGCGGCCTCAACGTTCGAGCCGGCGTGATGGTCCTGGACGGACTGCTCGACCCCGACGGCGCGCCCATGGACGGGACCGCCAAGGGCGTCTGGACCATGGCCGAGACCAAGTTGAACCAGAGCTGGCTGCTGGGCGGCCGTTTCGATTGGACCCAGAACCCTCATGACGTGAATGAGACTGCCTGGCTCGTGAGTCCCACGCTGACGTGGTGGCAGAGTGAGTACGTGCGGATTCGCGGCGAGTACGACCTACTGGGCCGTTCCGACTTCAGGGACGGTCGCTTTCTTCTCCAGGCAACGTTCTCCATGGGCCCCCACAAGCACGAGACGTACTGACATGAACATTCTCGCACTGTTCAGCGCCGCCATCGTGGGGGTTCCGTCCCCGGGTCCCGGACCGATCCAAGCCGCGCCCCTTCGCGTGGTGGCCACCCTGCCCGTGTACGCCGAGATCGCCAAGGAGATCGGGGGCGCCCAGGTCGAGGTGTCCTCCATCGCCAACCCCAACGAAGACGCCCACTTCGTCCGCCCGAAACCCAGCTTCGCTCTGGACCTGCGCCGGGCCGACGTATTCATCAACACAGGATTGGACCTGGAGCTCTGGGTTCCGACCCTGCTGGACCGCGCCGCCAACAGCCAGGTCATGGAGGGCGGACGCGGGTACGTCACCGCATATACGGGCATCAGGCTCCTGGACATCCCCGTCAGCACGGACCGCTCCGCAGGCGACGTGCACATCTTCGGCAACCCGCACGTCACCACCGACCCGCTCCGGACGATCCAGGTGGCCCGCAACATCACCACCGGGCTCAAGCGCGTGGCGCCTGATCGGGCCGCCATCTTCGATGCGGGCCTCCAGCGCTTCATCGACAGGGTGCACGAGAAGGTGTTCGGAGAGCGGCTGGTCCAGATGGTGGGGGGGGCGACCCTGGAGCAATTGGCCTTGAACGGTGGCCTCTTCAAGTTCCTGGAGGAGCAGCAGTTCGAGGGTCACCCGCTTCTGTCCGACCTGGGGGGGTGGCTGGCCCAGGCCACCCCGTTCCGAGGCAAGTCCATGATCTGTTACCACAAGAACTGGGCGTACTTCGAAGAACGCTTCCAGGTGAAGTGCGCCGACTACGTCGAGGCCAAGCCGGGGATCCCCCCGACGCCGGGACACGTGGCCCAACTCATCGAGCGCATGAAGAACGAGCACCTCAACGTGCTCTTCGCGGCATCCCATTTCGACAGGTCCAAGGTGGAGGCGGTGGCCATGCGTGGTGGCGCCAAGCTGGTCCAGGTCCCCATGATGCCCGGTGCACGTGCCGGCGTGAACGACTATTTCACACTGGTCGACACGTGGGTCACTGAACTCGCCGCCGCCTTTTCGGCACGGTAACCGTCATGCTCGATCTCATGATCCCGCCCATCGTGGCGTCCCTGATCATTCTCTCGCTGCACGCATATCTGGGGCTTCACGTCATCGCCCGCGAAGTGATCTTCGTGGACCTGGCCTTCGCACAGATCGCGGCGCTGGGGACCACCGTCGCACTCTTGGCTGGCGTCGAGATGGGTTCAAGCATGTCCCTCCTCTTCGCTCTGGGGGCGACGCTCTTCGGCGCCCTCATCTTCAGCTTCACGCGCATGGAGGACTCGCCGGTACCCCAGGAAGCCATCATCGGCATCGCCTACGTGGTGGCGTCCGCGGCGGTGATCCTGCTGGCGGGGATGACGGCGGAAGGCGCGGAGCACATCAAGGAGACCCTGACCGGAACGCTCATCTGGGTCGGTTGGCCCCAGATCGGGAAGATGGCCGGCATGTACGCCGTGGTGGGGATCTTCCATTTCGTGCTGAGGCGATACTTCCTGACCATCTCCTTCCATCCGACCAAGGCGAAGAAGGTCAGGCTGTGGGACTTCCTGTTCTACCTCTCCTTCGGTGTGGTGATCTCGTTCTCCGTGGAGATCGCAGGAGTCCTGATGGTGTTCAGCACCTTGGTGATCCCCGCCGTGGTGGCGTTCTTCTTCACCGACAGATTCGGCGTGGCACTGATGATCGCGTGGGCATCCGGCGCCGTGGCCATCATCGGGGGAATCGGCGCCTCCTTCTACTGGGACCTGGCGACCGGGCCCTTGCTCGTGTGCGCCTTCGGGCTGGTGCTGATCATCGCCATGATGCTGCGCCCATTCCTGGGCGTACGTCCTGGAGCGCGGATCTACGTGAAGGCGCTTCTGGACAAGGAGCAGCCCGGGGGCTGAGGACCCGGTCCAAGGACGAACGAAGGGGCCCCGGCCGAAGCCGGGGCCCCTTCGTTCGGTCGTGGCCCACCCGTTACCGGTCGCGGAACGCTCGCAGGAAGCCCAGGTTGGCCAGGTCGGCCGCCACCGGATCGTCACCCTTCGGCGTCTCCAGGATCTTGGGAACCAGGCGAAGGCGCTCGTCCGTCATGATGCGCCGGAACGGCTCGGGTCCGAGCGTGCCTTCGCCAAGCGTCTCATGGCGGTCCTTGTGGGACCCGAGCGGATGCTTCGAGTCGTTCAGGTGCAGAAGCCCCAGGGCATCCCAGGGAAGAACGCCCTCGTAGGCTTCCCAGGTAGCGTCGTAGTCGCCCACCAGGTCATAGCCTGCGGCATACGCGTGGCAGGTGTCCACGCAGACCCCGACGCGACCGCGCACGGCGCCGGGGATGGCATCCAGGATGGCCGCCAGGTTCTCGAACGATCCCCCGACCGAAGTGCCGCTGCCCGCCGTGAGTTCCAGCAGGACCCGAGTGGGCCCTTCCCCCACCTCCTCCAGAGCCCGCGCGATACCCTCGGCATTCCGCCGAATCCCCGCGGGCACGTCGCCGTCCGTCGCGTTGCCCGGATGGGTGACCAGGAAGTCGAGGCCCAAACGGCCGCAGCGGGTGAGCTCGCCCGCGAAGCACGCCAGAGACCGGTCCCACAGAGCCCGGTCCGGAGACGACAGGTTGATGAGATAGGAGTCGTGCGCTCCGGCCACCCGGATTCCGTGGGTCTCACGAGCCTCCCTGAACGCCGCCGCCACCGCTCCGTCCACGATGGGCTCGGCCCAACGACTCGGCTGCTTGGTGAAGAGTTGCAGGCAGGTCGCCTGGATCTCCCTGGCCCGGGCGGGCGCGTTTTGTACGCCGCCCTCGGCCGAAACGTGGGCTCCCAATTCGTCCGCGTGTCGTCGATCCATGCAGGAAGGTGGAAAAAGATTGCCCCCGCCGGAACGGTGTGCCCGGAAATCCCCCTGTCGCGCGGCACGCCCAGGACCGATTCAACGTTCCCCATGTTATTTCATGACAACGTTTTACGTAGGCGCCTCCGTCGCTTCCGTACCCAGGGCACAGACCTTGAGTCTCTCCCGTGTCACCGCCTCGAAGGTTGTGCGCGGCCCCCACCAGGAGACAACTGTGAGAATCGCGAGCGACGGATACATCGATTGTCGAGACGGCCGGCACGTCCGGACCCCTGGGTTCCACGAGGAGAAAGTGGACCCCATGCCCGAAGGCGAGGCCCTCGCGTTCTTGCTGTCCCACAGTTTTCCGAGCCACCGGCGCATCGTCCGCCCCATGAGCGTGGACGAGCGGAGCCGGATTCGCTTGGCCGCGTGGGCCGATTCCGTGTCCGAGCGGATGACCTTGGTGGATCGCATCTGGCGGGCCATCACGGAGCCGGTCCTGCCTCCGGCCAACTCCCATGAGCCGGAGCTTGTTCAGGTGGTGCAGTTGGGAGGGTGGGCCTATGCACTCTACCTGGACGGCCCCGTCACCCGTGTCTTGCCCCCGGGCGGCGTTCCCGTGGGAGAGTTGCCTTCGCGTACCAAGAAGATCCTGGAGTTGGACCGCAAGACCGCATAGCAGCGGCGCCGGCCGGAACAGCGGTCGGCGTCGAAACGGTGTGCCTGTGCCCGCTTCTTGGGGCCAGGCCTCACGCCCTGGGGGGGGCGTGCCAAGCGACGGCAGGCCTAGCCTGCCGTCGCTTTCTTCTTCCCAGCGTCCATCCGTCCGTGCGGAGGGACACCCGTCCCACGGGGCGGACGATTGATCCAGCCCGGTCGTGGCCCCGGAGGGAACGCTCCCGGCGGCATTTCCCTTGTGCCCCAACGGCTTCCACCCCGCCGCACCGTCACGGCATGCCCCTTGCGCCTCTCTCGGCTCGTCGCCCCGCTTCTCGGGGGCCATGAATCGGAGGAGTGTATGGAGAGGTTGCAGGGGACACCGGCCATGGTGCCGGTTTGGATGTTGACGGTCGCCGCCATGCTGTCCATTCCCATGACGGCCGGAAGCGCCGTGGCGCAGGAGACGCACGCGGAGCAGACGTTCGACCTGATCGGGACCGTCACCGACGAGGCAGGGCAGCCGCTCGTCGGCGCGTTCGTTCGCCTGGCCGACTCGGATTGGGGATCCCTCACCGACGGGGCCGGGCGCTTCAGAATCCCGAAGGTCACCCGGGGAGTCCTGGCCCTCCAGGCCGAGTTGCTCGGGTACGAGACGTTGGCGTGGAAAGGGACCGTGGACGCCGGCCGGGAACTTCCGCTTCGCATGACGTCCAAGCCTATCCTCCTGGAGGGGCTGACAGTGGTGGGGGACCGCTTCGACAGCCGCCGCCGCGCAGTAGCCGCGTCGGTCCGCTGGTTCGACCATGAGGCGTTGGCCACGTCCCCCCAATCCACAGCGCTGGACTTCGTGTCCACGCGAGCGGGCTTGTACAGAGTCGGGTGCAGAGGGTCCTTCACCAGCCAATGCTTCATGGTCCGTGGCCGTGTGACGGAGCCCGTTGTCTGGGTGGACGAGAATCCGGTCTTCGGGGGACTGGAGTACCTGGCGTCGATGGCACCCCACGAGCTCTACATGGTTGAGGTGTACGGCAACGGTCGGGGCATTCGGGCCTACACGCCCCAGTTCATGGAACGCGCGGCAGAGACACGGCTGAACCCGATTCCGTTCGTTCTGTTCTGATTCCGCCCTGCTCGCCGCGACAGCACAAGGGCCGGTCGCCCCGGGAGGGTGACCGGCCCTTCGGCCGCCGAGTCCGGCTGCGTGCGCTTCAGTGAGGCAGCCCCGGCTCGGTCATCCCCCGTACATCGAGGGCCTCGTCGATCTTGTCCTCGGGCAGGAGTCCCTCCCTCAGGACGATCTCCCGCACGCTCTTGTGCTCCTTTGCCGAGGCCTTGGCCACCACGGCGGCCTTGTCATAGCCGATGTAGGGGTTCAACGCCGTGGCGATGGAGGGGTTCAACTCCAGCAATTCCCTGCACCGTGCTTCGTTGGCTTCGATCCCCACCAGACAGTTGTCCGTGAACGCCCGGGCCGAGTTGGCCAAGAGCGTGATGGACTCCAGGAGCGACTGCGCCAAGACCGGCATCATCACGTTGAGCTCGAAGTTCCCCCGACTGCCGGCGATGGTGATGGTGGTGTGATTCCCCATCACCCGTGCGCAGACCATCATGACGGCCTCGGACATGACGGGGTTGACCTTGCCCGGCATGATGGATGAGCCCGGCTGGATGGCCGGCAGCTTGATCTCGTGGAGCCCCGACGTGGGGCCGCTGCCCAGCCACCGGATGTCATCGGCGATCTTCAGGAAGCTGGTGGCCACGGTGTTCAGGGCACCGGAGGCACTGACCGCGGCGTCCTTGGCGCCCTGGGCTTCGAAGTGGTCGTCCGCCTCGCGGAAGGCGATCCCGGTGAGCTCGGCGATGTGCGCGATGGCCTTGCCGGGAAAGTCCGGGTCCGTGTTGATGCCGGTCCCCGTGGCCGTGCCGCCGAGGGCCAACTCCTCCAACTCCGCCGACGCGCGTCGCACCCGCTCGATGCCTTTCTTGATCTGGGTGGCGTACCCCTTGAACTCCTGACCGAGACGGACGGGTGTCGCGTCCATGAGGTGGGTGCGCCCCGACTTCACGATGGAGTCGAAGGCCACCGCTTTCACCATGAGCGCCGCGTGCAGGTGCTCGAGAGCCGGAATGAGCTCGTGTTCGATGGCCACCCGCGCGGAGACGTGGATCGCGGTGGGGATCACGTCGTTGGACGACTGCGCGAAGTTGACGTGGTCGTTGGGATGCACCTTGGATCCCAGGATCTCCGTGGCACGGTGGGCGATGACCTCGTTGGCATTCATGTTCGTCGACGTGCCGGAGCCGGTCTGGTAGACGTCCAGCACGAACTGGTCGTCCCACGTTCCCTCCACGACCTCGGTGGCTGCCCCGACGATGGCATCGGCAACGGACTTTTCGACCTCTCCCATCTCCAGGTTGGCCAACGCGGCCGCCTTCTTGATGGTACCCAAGGCCTCGATGAACCGACGCCCGAAGCGCTGCCCGCTGATGGGAAAATTCTCTACGGCCCGCTGGGTCTGGGCGCCGTAGAGAGCCTTCTCGGGAACCTGCATCTCACCCAGCGAGTCCTTCTCAATGCGATATCCGTCAGCCATGGGGGGCGCCTCTCGTCACGAGTCGAGCGAAGGGGTCGGTACCGGCCGGGGAGGAGGCCGCAGAAGCATGACGGAATCTACCGGAGGAGGGGTGTGGGTAAAGTCGCAACCGGCCGATGCTCTCCCATCGGCACGTTGCCCGCACGAAGCCGACCCATGACCTTCAATCATGGGACGAACCCTTGGAATCCTTGTCCTGTTGGCGATGGCTCCCGCGCCGCTGGTGGGCCAGGTAGTGCCCGGGGTGACGGGCCGGGACCGCGGTGCCATCCGTGCAGAGTTCCTGGAGGCCGTGCTCCAAGGCGTGCGGGTCACCGGGACTCGCCTGACGGAGGCGTGGCGCACCGAAGACGCCGACGCCGCCGCGGCTCTGTACCACGAGGATGCCTACCTGGTCACCGCCGACGGCCAAGACATCCGGGGGCGCGGCGAGGTGCTGGCCTATTACCGCGCCGCCCTTCCGCTCAGCGGGAGCCTGGAGACATCCCTCCTGGACGTGGACGCCAGCAACAACATGGCCATGACCGTGGAGCGGTTCGTTTTGAGAGGCTCAGGGCCAGACCACCCACCCCGTCAGGGGATCGTCTTGACCGTCTACCTCAACGATGGACGCGTCTGGGCCATACGATCCCGGGTGTTCCGGCCCGATGTGGGCGGGTAAGGCCGCAGGCCCAGTCTCCGTCCGTCGTCAGCCCTTCTTCGGCTGGCTGGGCCGCATCTCGATGCGGCTGACGTGGGCCTCCCTGGGATACGCGAGGAGCTGCATGACGGCCAGGGCGCAGTCCTCGGCCTCCATCCGCCAGTCCCGCTCCGCCGCCGGCTCGCGACCGCCAAAATAGGTATTCACGCTGCCCGGCATGACGATGCTCACCCGGACGTCGCTGTGACGCACGTCCAGCATGGTGGCCTCGGTCATGCCGAGAAGGCCGAACTTGCTCGCGTTGTAGCCCGTGCCTCCGGCGAACGTGTTCCTGCTGGCCAGGGACCCGATGTTGATGACCCACCCGTCGCCCGTGGCGCTCAGGTGGGGGAGGGCCGCCTTGGTGCAGGAGAACACGCCGCCGAGATTCACGTCGATCTGCAGCCTCCACTCCTCGTAGGTCATCTCCGTGATGGACTTGAAGATCCCGAGGCCGGCGTTGTTCACCAGGATGTCCAGGCGTCCGAACTCGGTCACGGCCTGGTCGACCAATCGCCGGCACTCCTCGGGATTCGCCACGTCACAGGGAATCCCGACCACCCGCCCCGGCGCGTCGGCGGCCAGGCGGGCGGCTACGTCGTGGACTTCGCCAGCGGTCCGGGCGCTCACGGCCACGGAGGCCCCTGCAGCGAGGAGGGACTCGGCGGTAGCGAGACCGATGCCCTTGGTGCTACCCGTAACGATGGCGACCTTGCCGGTGAGGTCCGGCATGGTTTCTCCTTTCCAGCGGGTGAGTGAGGACAATGAGCGAGTCTAAAGTGGCACAACGCGTCGCGCTGGTCACCGGCGGAGCCGTGCGCCTGGGCCGATCCATCACCCTCGGGCTCGCCGGAGCCGGCTACGACGTGGTGGTCCACTATCGTTCGTCGGAGGGGCCCGGCCGCGACCTGGCCGGGCAGGTAGAGACCATGGGCCGCGTGGCCGTCCTCGCCGCCGGAGACCTCCTGGAGCCCGAGGCGGCGGCGGCGGTGGTGGAAGCGGCCCGGGCCCGATTCGGACGTCTGGACCTGGTGGTGAACAGCGCAGCGTCGTTTCAGGAAGGAAGCCTCCTGGACCTGGACGCCGAAGACTGGGACGCCGTCATGGCGCTGAATGTGCGCGCGCCGCACCTGGTCGTGCGGGCCGCCGCCCCCCTCCTCCGCGAGAGCCGTGGCTCCGTGGTCAACGTCATCGACCTCTCGGCTTTCCAGCCGTGGACCACGTATCCGGCCCACTCGGTGTCCAAGGCAGCCCTGGCGCACCTCACCCGGGTGCAGGCCCGGGCCCTGGCCCCCGACGTCCGGGTGAACGCCGTGGCGCCGGGGGCCGTGCTGCCGCCGGAGGGCCAATCGCCGAAGCAGCTGGAGAAGCTCCGGAGCATGACGCCCCTGGGACACCTGGGTTCTCCCGAGGACGTGGTCCGCGCCGTGCTCTACCTGGCCGACGCCGGGTACGTCACCGGCCAGATCCTGGCCGTGGAAGGCGGCCGGCTTCTGGGGTCGCTCTAGCGGCGCCTCCGGCGGAGACTATTCCTTCCCGGCCTCGGCGTGGGCCGGCGCATCCGCGCCGCCGTGGGCGAGCCACCGCTCCGCGTCCAGCGCTGCCATGCACCCCGTTCCTGCCGCGGACACCGCCTGACGATAGTAGTCGTCCATGACGTCGCCGCAGGCGAAAACGCCCTCCACCGAAGTATTGGTCCGCCAACCCACGGGCATCTTCACGTAGCCGTTCTCCTTCAGGGCGACCTTGCCCTTCAGGAAGTCGGTGTTGGGCTTGTGGCCGATGGCGACGAACAGTCCGCTCACGGCCAGCTCGCTCTCCTCGCCCGTGACGGTGTCCTGGAGACGCAGCCCCGTGATGACGTCGTCGCCCAGCACCTCGGTGACGACCCTGTTCCACGCCACCGTGATCTTCGGGTTCGTGAGGGCCCGATCGACCATGATTTTCGACGCCCGAAACTCGTCGCGACGGTGAATGATCACCACTTCCTTGGCGAACTTCGTCAGGTAGAGGGCGTCCTCCATGGCGGAGTCGCCCCCACCCACCACGGCCAGCACCTGGTCGCGAAAGGCCGGCAATGCCCCGTCACACACGGCGCAGGCACTCACACCCCCGCCCGACTGCGCGAGACGCTCCTCGTTGTCCAGGCCGATCCACTTCGCGTTGGCACCCGTGGCGATGATGACGGCGTCCGTCCTGATCTCCTTGCCCCGGCTGGACTTGAGGACGAAGGGGCGCTGGTCCAGATCCAGATCAACGATGTCCTCCATGAGAACGCGGGTGCCGAAGCGTTGGGCCTGGGCCCTCATCTCCATCATCAACTCCTGACCCGTCACCCCATCCTTGAAGCCCGGATAGTTCTCCACCTCCGTGGTGAACATCAACTGCCCGCCCGGGATCATGGTCCGGCTGCCGGCTCCCTCGAAGACGAGGGGCTCGAGCTGGGCCCGCGCGGCGTAGATGGCGGCGGTCCAACCAGCTGGGCCGGACCCGATGATGACGACCTGCTCCCGGTCGCGAGGCGTGTTGTCGGTCATGAAACGTCCTACTTGTCTTTGAAGACCTTTAGGCTCGTGGAGTGCCCCGGGTTCACCCGGGCGGTGGGGTCCACGAAATGAACGGCGTTGTTGACGGCGATGGCCGCCTCTGCAAAACCCGTGGCGATGAGATCGAGTTTCCCCTCGTAGTCCACGAGGTCGCCGGCAGCATAGATCCCGGGAACACTGGTCTCCATGAGGCTGCTCACCACGACCCGGTTCTTCACGACCTCGAGTCCCCACTTGTCGATGGGGCCGAGGTCTGGCTTGAAGCCGAGGAACGTCAGGACCACGTCGCAGGGCAGCGTGACGTCCTCGTCGGTGCGGTTGTCGAAGATGGTCACCTCCTCCACCCTGTCCGTGCCCTGGATCGCCCGCACTTCGTGGAACGTGCGCAACCGGATCTCGCCGGCCGCCACCGCTGCCTCCATCCGAGCCACGGTGGCCTGGTGGGCGCGCCACCCGTCCCGGCGGTGCACCAGCGTCACGCTGGCGGCGTGGTCCTTGAGAATCAGGACCCAGTCCAGGGCCGAGTCTCCTCCTCCGACCAGCACGACGTCCTTCCCGGCATATGCCTTCGGGTCCTTCACCGAGTACTCCACCCCGTGATGGAGGAAGGTGTCGTATCCGGGCACCTCCAGGCGCATGGGCTCGAAGGCTCCCTTGCCGCCTGCGACCACGACGGACTTGGACGGGTACGTTCCCTTGGCGCTCTTGAGGGCGAAGTGACCTCCCTGCCACGCCACTTCCTCGACCTGCTCGTCCAGGATGATCTCCGGGTCGAACTGCATCGCCTGCTCGACCAGGTTGCGGGCCAGATCCTTGGCAAGCACCCGCGGAAAGCCACCTACGTCGAAGATGTCCTTCTCCGGGTAGAGCGCCGTCAACTGCCCCCCGAGCTCGGGCAGGGAGTCGATGATGCGGATGGAACGGCCCCGCATGCCGCCGTAGAAGGCGGCGAAGAGCCCTGTGGGGCCGCCACCGATGATGGTGATGTCCCTGAGTTCTGTTGCCATCGGGTTCGCGGAAAGGGGCGTCCGGCCGGGAATGGCCTCGGCACCGTATGCTGGCTGGGGCCCGTTAGTCTAACCCGCCGCGAAGGCGGGTCAAACGGGTACGGAGATTCGGCGATCGGTCAGCCCAGGGCACCCTGATCCAGGGCTTCCCGAGCCGCGTTGACGACCTCGCGCGCATTGTCGTACGAGATGCGGGCAGCAGCTTCGTCGAGGCTCATCCACACGCACTCGGTGATCCCCTCGTCCTCCTCGGGCACCGGATCACCGGACACCGACTCCATCAGATAGAACGCGCAGAACTTGTGAACGAGCTTCCCACCCGAACGGAAGTACCAGTCGATGGTCGCCAGTTCGGGCCCCAACACCAGGTCCGAGAGGCCCGTCTCCTCGGTGACCTCGCGAGCCGCAGCCTCCCCACTCCCTTCCCCCTCCTCCAGATGGCCCTTGGGAAGGCCCCAATTCTGATAGGGATCCCGGATCACCAGGACGCGGGGCTCGCCGTCGATGAGACGCACCACCACCCCACCCGCGCTCCTCTCCACACGCGCTCGAGTGCGCTTCGGCATGGGACGGTCGACTTCTTCTAGAAGATGGACAGGCGCACGTAGCGCTTGGGGTTTTCCCTGAGGTCCTTCAGGAGCAGATCCAACTGCGCCAGAACGTCCTCGGCACGCACCGCGAACGTGGAGTCCACGAGCAGGCGTCCGAGCGAACCCTCTCCGGCTTCGATCCGCGCCGACACCCGATCGATTCGGGCGAGGGTCGAGTCGGCCTGGGAAAGGGTGGTGGCGAGATCGGCCGCCGATCCCGACAGATCCGCGGCGATCTGCTGCAGGCTCCCCGTCCCCTCACGGACATTGGAGACGATGGAATCGATCTGGGCATCACCCAGAAGGGCATCGACCCGCTCGAAGGACCGGCGGGCTACCCGGGTTGTCGCTTCGATCTCGTTCAACGCCGAGTCGGCACTGGTGGTCACGCTGATGATGACCTGCGCCTGCTGATCGATCAGCGCCCGCAGGTCGGTGCTCACCGCGGCGTAGTTGTCGATGGCTTTGGCCAGGTTCTGCGCGGTCTCGTCGTTGAAGGCGACCTCGAGGCGCTCGGAGAGCTGCGCCAGGTTCGTGGAGATCTGCTCGGCCGCCGCCGAAAGCCGGGACAGTTCCGGCAGGGCGTAGCCTCCGAGCACACGAGTCCCTTCACGGACTGCCCCCGGCGGGACGTCGAAAAAGGGGAAATCCGGAAAGCGACCCCGACGAACGATCTCCGCCTGCCAGTCGCCGAAGAACGATTCTGGAGCCAGAATGACCGCGGCATCCTCGGGGAGCGGAATATCCTCGGTGAGATCGAGCCTCACGCGAACCGCCTGCCCATCGGTCTCCACGTCGATCGTGGAAACGCGACCCACCTGGACACCCCGGAACTTCACCACGCTTCCAGGCGAAAGTTGGGCGACATCGGTGAGGAGAACCTCGACCGGCACGGCAGGCCGACCCCAGTTGGTACCCTTGAGCCAGAGCGATCCACCGACGCCCACAGCGACCGCGACGACGATGACAAACCCGACCAGGAGCTCTCTTCCCCTATTCACGAAGCCACCTCCCAAAGATCCGGCCTACCCTCGATGAAGCCCTTCACCACGGGGTCCTCGCACGCACGGATCTGGTCCGGCGTGCCCTCGAACCGGATGCGGCCATCGTAGAGCATGGCAATGCGGTCAGAGATCTTGTACGCGCTCTTCATGTCGTGGGTGATGGCGACGCCCGTGACTCCCAGCTCTCGACGCATCCGCAGCATGAGCTCATCCATGACCGCCGTGGTCACCGGGTCCAATCCCGTTGTCGGCTCGTCGTAGAGCAGGTACTTGGGCTGAGTGGCGATGGCGCGGGCGAAGCCCACTCGCTTGCGCTGCCCACCCGACAACTCGGAGGGGAGGCGCTCGCCATAACCGTCGAGATCCACCAGGTGCAAACACTCCTCCACCCTTTCAGCGATCCGTCCGCGGCTCATCCCCGGAATGCGCCTCAGGCCCATTCCGACGTTTTCCGCGATCGTCATGGAGTCGAAGAGGGCGGCGAACTGGAATACATACCCCACATTGCGCCGAAGGTCGTACAGCTCGTTTTGCGGCAGTTCGGTCACGACGCGACCGTCCACGAGCACCTCGCCCTGGTCGGCCTGAAGAAGCCCCACGATGTGCTTGAGCGCCACGGATTTTCCGGAGCCCGACCCGCCGATGATGGACATCGTCTGGCCTTCGTGGATCTCCAGAGTGAACCCCTTGAGGACCTTCTTGGGTCCGAACGCCTTGTGCACATCCCGGAAGTCGATGCTCATAGCAGCACCGCCGCCAGAAAGGCGTCCAGCACCAGGATGATCATACAGCTGACCACGACGGCCCGCGTGGTGGACCGACCCACCCCCTCGGCTCCTCCCGTGGTGTGCAGGCCGAAGAAGCACCCCACCGCGGTAACCGTCAGACCGAAGGTCATGGACTTGATGGCGGAGAACCAGACGTCCCAGGACTGGAAGAAGAGGCGCAGGCCTTTCAGAAACTCGGCCGACGACATGTCCAGCAGCGACAGGGCGGTGGCCCAACCCGCCAAGACCCCCATGGCGTCGGCCAAGAGGACCACGACCGGGAACATGATCAAGCCGGCCAGGACCCGCGGCACGACAAGGTAGGCGTTCGGATCGTAGGCCAGGGTCTCCAGGGCATCCACCTGCTCGGTGACGCGCATGGTGCCCAATTCCGCCGCGATGTTGGCACCCACTCGACCGGAAAGGACCAGGGCGGTCAGGACCGGACCCAATTCCAGGATCATGGTCTTGCCCACCAGCGTCCCCACGAAGTAGAGAGGGATGGCTCCGGTGAACGTGTACGAGGCCTGAAGCGCCAGCACGATGCCCGTGAAGGCCGCGACGAAGAGGGCGATGGGAACCGAATCGGCACCGATACGCCCCATCTGGACCAGGACGTGCGGCGCCCAGATGCCGACCTTGCGCAGGGCGCGGAGAGCGCCCAGAGCCAGAAAACCGGCGCGGCCGACCATGGCGAACCCGGACAGCGTGGCGCGACCCACCACATAAACCGGCTCGAGTACGGAAACGCGCATGTTCCAAGATAAGGAAGGGGCGAAGAAAATGGGCACCCCCGATCCGATGGGGTGCCCATGGAGGCTCCTGGCGGAGGTCTTCTACTCGTCCGGGAGTAGCTCCGCCTCCAGTGTGAACTCCACTTCCTCCTCCCGCATGCCGTCGCCCGTGGGGAGAGCATAAGCCACCCGAATCCGCCTCACGGCAGCCCGTGGGTCCGTGAGGGCGACCTCGAAATCCAGGCGTTGGTCCAGGGAGACGATGCGGGTCCGGATGCGGTCCCCCGGTTCCGCCTCAGCGCGCTCCGGATTCCTGAACAGCGCCTTGGTGGATTGACGGCCGGTTTCGAGTTGCCGCGTGACTTTCACCTGCTTCAGCCAGTCGGGCTGATAGTTCACGCCGTATTCGAAGCCGCGCTGGTCCGCGCCGTGACCCTCGCGATTGTGTCTCGCCACCCCGCACCCTCCGGGTAGAGGTTTCCGGAAAAAAAGGACGTAAACGAATGTTTCTCCGCTCAGGGTCAATTGTCAAGTTTTCAACGGGGCGTTCCCCACGAAAGCCCCTGTGCGCCTCGATCCTGGGCAGATCGCCCAGTTCATTTTTGTGACTCCCTTCTCCCTCAAGGAATCCACGGCATCGACGAAAAAACGTCGGTTTTCCCCATCGACGACCCGACGGAGCCGAGCTGGAGCGCCGCCGACGCGAGCAGAGCATTCTTGACCCCTTTCGGAACTCCGTCATACTTTCTGTTGAATCCGCCAACACCCCTCATGCAACTTCGGCCGCTCCCAGACGGGGACGCCTCCATGCCGGAGTTGAGTCAAGAACGTGTGCGGCTTCCGCAGCCGCTCCCCTTCGCTTCTTCTCCCGGTCCCACCCGCCCAGGCCAATGGGGCGCATGCCCCCACCGGAGCCATCCTTGGACATTTCAGAGCTCAAGGGCAAAAGCGTCGGCGAACTACACGACCTCGCCGAAGAGCTGGCCATCGAGAACTACGCCGGCATGCGGCGGCAGGACCTCGTCTTCCGCCTCGAGCAAGCCCTGCTCGAAGGCGACGTGGTGCTTCGGGGCGACGGCGTCCTCGAGATCCTCCCCGAGGGTTATGGGTTCCTGCGCTCCCAGGACTGGAACTACCTGTACGGCCCCGACGACATCTACGTGAGTCCCTCCCAGATCAAGCGTTTCGATCTGCGCACCGGCGACACCGTGCTGGGGCAGGTGCGCCCGCCCAAGGACGGGGAGCGCTACCTGGCGCTGTTGAAGGTGGAGAGCATCAACGGAATGGACCCCGAGGCCACGAGGCAGCGCATCAGCTTCGACAACCTCCGACCCACGTACCCCGAGCACCGCCTTCGGCTGGAGTCGGCGGAGGGGGGGAATCTCGCCACCCGGGTCATCGATCTCATCGCCCCCATCGGGATGGGGCAGCGAGGGCTCATCGTTTCCCCGCCCAAGGCCGGAAAGACCACCATCCTCCAGCAGATCGCCAACGCCGTCTCCGCCAACCACCCCGACGTGCACCTCATCGTCCTCCTCATCGACGAGCGCCCCGAAGAGGTGACGGACATGGTGGCGCACGTGAAGGGCGAGGTCATCTCCTCCACCTTCGACGAGCCCGCGGCGCGCCACACCCAGGTAGCCGAGATGGTGATGGAGAAGGCGAAGCGACTGGTGGAGCACGGAAAGGACGTGGTGATCCTCCTGGACTCCATCACGCGGTTGGCGCGGGCCTACAACACCACCATGCCCCACTCCGGAAGAATCATGTCAGGGGGCGTGGACGCCAACGCGCTCCAGAAGCCGAAGCGCTTCTTCGGCGCGGCCCGCAACATCGAGGATGGGGGTTCGCTCACCATCATCGCCACGGCCCTCGTGGAAACGGGGAGCCGCATGGATGACGTGATCTTCGAGGAGTTCAAGGGCACGGGAAACATGGAACTCATCCTCGATCGCCACATCTCCGACAAGCGGATCTTCCCCGCCATCGAGCTCAACCGGTCCGGTACGCGCCGTGAAGAACTGCTCCTCTCCGAGACGGAGCTCAACCGCGTCTACCTGCTCAGGAACTTCCTCAGCGACATGCCCCCGGCCGAGGCCATCGAGTTCCTCCTGAACCGCATGGCCCGAACCGAGACGAACAAGGAATTCCTCGACAGCATGGCGCAGGGCGTCTAGAGGACGGGGCCTGGCTCCTTCTTCGGCGCGGTAGGATCGACCGACCGTCTACTCGTCCAGGACGCCTTCGTAGCGCGGGTTCACGACGAGTTCGCCATCCTGGAAGATCTTGCGATCCCAAGGAAAGATGACGGTGGCGTCGGTCTCCAGGGCGAAGTAGTCGGGCTTGTAGCCCCTGGTGCGCGCGAAGCTCGTGGCGGTGCGGACTTCGGCAGGACGGACGTCCCGCACGGCGGCCAGGGCGAGTCGAAGCGTCTCGCCGGAGGTGGCGATTTCGTCCACCAGGAGTACGCGCTTGCCGGCGGCCTGGGTGGGCGCGGCGGAAAGGATGGCCGGACGGGCGCGGACCACCTCGTCGCCCTCCTTCCGGGAGATCTTCAGCGAGTGGAAATCCACCCGCAGGATCGATGCGACCACGGCTCCGGGAATCACGCCGGCCCGGGCAATGCCCACAACGAGATCCGGCTGGAAGTCCCGGGCGACCTTCAAGGCCAGCGCTCGACACAGCTCACCGAACAGATCCCACGGAACTTCCATGTATTCGGTGACGCGGGGCGTGAGGCCGGGCACTTCGAAGATGGGCGTAGGCATGACCTCAACCTACCCCCGGTGCGTGGGGGAGGCAACGAAAACCGGACCGCTCCCCACGTTGACGGACCCTTCCCACCGGGCGAAGCTACCTGCCATGTCCGACGACCTGACGGCCAGAGCCGACAAAAGACTCGAGGAGGCCCTGGCCCGCGAGGGGGCCCGGGATCCGAGGGAGTTCTACCGGGAACGGCTCCGGGAACTCAAGCAGGCCAACCCTGGCGGATACGCACAGGCCGTCGCCTACTACCGGGATCGTCTGCTGCCCGAGGTGGCCGACGGCGACGGCGAGCCTCTGTCCGCGTGGACCGAGTACGGCCGCCGCCTGGCCGAGGCACTGGCACCGGGGCGCACGGTTGCGGTGGATGGCACGGGCAGGTCCCACGCCTACGCGGCGCCTGCACCCCGGGACGTCCTGGTGCTGCACTTTCCCGAGGGCAAGAGCACCCGCGCCATCCTGGTGGGGCTCCCGTCGCAACTGACCTCCGCCCAGCGCGCCACGTACGACGTTCTGGTCAGCGGCAAGCAGAAGGCACGCTGACCCCGCCGGCCATCAGTCCTCCCTGATGTAGGCGACGCCCCAGGCTCCCAGGCCCAGATGGGTGGCGATGGCGGCGGCGGCAGGGGCGGACAGGATCTCCACGTCGCGGCCATAGCGGGACTGCAGCTCCCGGGTCACCGGCTCGACGATGTCGTCCTCTCCGACGTAGATGATGCCGAATCGAACCTTGGCGTCAGCAGGCAACCGCTCGGCGATGGTGTCCAGAAGGACCGCCTGAGCCCGCTTGCGCCCCATGGCCTTGCCCACCGGCACGACCTTGCCTTTTCCGTTCAGCCCCAGGATCGGCTTCACGCTGAGCACGGACCCCAGGAGCGCCCGCCCTCGGCCCACCCGCCCCGAGGCCAGAAGGCGGTCGAACGTCTCCACGGTGAACAGGATGTCCGACTGCGCCCGGATCCGCAGCAACTCGGCCGCGATATCCTCGGGCGGCAGGGCCAATTCGGCAAGTTCACACGCCTTCAGGACCAGGAGACCCTCCAACAGGGAGATGCCCAAGGAGTCCACGAGATGGATGGGGGCCCCGTGGAACCGTCCGGCGGCAGCCTGTGCCGACGAAAATGCGCCCGACAGGGACGACCCGAGAAACACTCCCAGCACCACTTCCCCGTCCTCCGCCGCCCTGGAGAACGTCTCGAGGAACTCGGCCGGTGCCGGCTGGCTCGTGGTGGGCAGGGGAGAATCCTCGGCGAGGCGCCGGTGGAAGTCCGCGGCCGTGACGTCGATCCCATCCCGGTACGTGACGTCGCCATCGACCAGCGCCATGGGCGTGACGTGGATGCCGTGGGCCCTCACGATCTCTTCCGAGAGGTCCGATGCGGAATCGGTGACGATGGTGATGGGACGCCGCGCCAGCTGGACATGCCGCTCCCCGGCCCGCTCCACGGCGTCGTGCTGCGCCTGCATGTCCTCGGCCTTGTGGGTCACCAAGGTGCCGACACCCCGCAGATACCCGAAGACCGTCTCGGGTTCGTCGGTGTGGACGTGGACCTTCAGAACGTCGTCGGACCGGATGACGATGAGGGAGTCTCCCAGCTCCCTGAGGTATTCGCGAACCTTCATCTGGTCCGGCAGGTGTTCCCCGCGCACGAGGGCCTCGGTGCAGAAGCGGTACATCTCGGAGGCGCCCGGATACTCCACCCGACCCAGAGCTCCTTCGTCGGACGCCGAACCCCCGTTGGGGGCCGCCACGAGAGGATCGCCGTGGATGAAGACCAGCACGCCCTCGAGCATGCTCACGAACCCCTTGGCGCCGGCGTCCACCACCCCGGCCTTCTTGAGCACCGGGAGGAGGTCGGGGGTCCGCTCGAGAGAAGCGCGGGCCTCATCCACCAGGTGCTGAACGAAGGGCGCGAAGTCCGGGTGGCGCAGCCGTTCGGCGGCGTCCGCGGTATCCCGCATCACCGTGAGAATGGTGCCCTCCACCGGGCGCTCCAGGGCCTGATAGAGGTTCTGGACGCCCGACCGGAGGGCCTCGCCGAACTCCGCGGTAGTGATTCGGGCCCGGTCGTTCAGGTGCTCGGAAAAACCCAGGAGGAAGTGGGACAGCATCATGCCGCAGTTGCCCCTGGCGCCCAGTACCGCAGCCTGTGCCGCTTGATGGGCAACGGCGGACACTTCCTCATCCAGGTTGGACCGCAGATGATCGGCAATCGCCCGAACCGTGAGCGCCAGGTTCGTGCCGGTGTCCCCGTCGGGCACGGGGAAGACGTTGATGCGGTTCAACTCGCCTCGTTGACGCTGCGCGTACTCACACGCCGCGACGAGGGAGCGCCTCAGGCGAGGACCGTCCAGATAAGCGATTTGCATGGGGCATAAGGATCGGGCAAGCCGCCCGACTCCGCCAGGGATGCGGGGCCTCAGACTTGTGCGGAGCGTCCATGGCGCCAACTTGCACCTTGAGCGCCCCGCAGCGGGCGCCGTGGACCACCATCAGGAGCCGCCTTGGAAATCTCGGGCATTCAGCATTGGATCGTCGCCGTAGTCCGGTCGGCGAGCCTCGAGGGGGCCGCGGAGCTCAACATCCCCGCGAGCGCCGGCATGGATGGCGCATGGAGTCTCGCTGCCCTCGCCACAGGCATCGACCAGGACTCCTTGGCGGCCCTGGTTGCCCGTCACTATCGGCTCGATGTGGCGGATCTGGAACAGTCCGACCCCCACGCCTCCAAGCTCCTGCCCGGGCGGGTCGCCAGGAGACTCCAGGTCGTTGCCCTGCGCTACACCGACCGTGCCCTCCACGTGGCCACCGCAGACCCCGTGGCCATGGACGCGGAGCGGGAGATCTCCCACCTGGCGGGGCGCACGGTCCACTTCGAAATCGCCCCCCCAGGCCTCCTGGCCGCCAAGGTGACGGCGACCTATCCCGAGTCGGGGGAACTCCAGCACGAGATTCCGCCGCTCCGCCCCGACGCCAAGGGAGGACAGCACGTCCTGGTGGTGGAAGATGACGCGGACACCCGCGTCCTCCTGCGCGCCGCCCTGGAGACTGCCGGGTTTCGCGTGGAGGAGGCGGTGGACGGCCCCGACGCCCTGGCGATGCTCGAGTCCCATGGGGACGCCTTCGATCTGGTCACCCTGGACCTCAAGCTGGAGCGCATGCACGGCCTGGAGGTGTTGAAGCGCATCCGCGGCAATGTGGCTACCGCCGAGGTGGCCGTCGTGGTGGCCACCGGTTCGGACGACCCCGCCGTCGAAATGGAGCTTTTCCAGGCAGGCGCCGACGATTTCGTCGTGAAACCCGTGGACCCCCGGCGGTTCATCCTCCGGGTCCAGGCGGTTCTCCGCCGGCGGCACGGCGGGATCCCGCAGGGTCACGTCTAGGGCACGCGGCATCGTGAGCGCACCATACCTCCTAACCTTCGGGCCCCGGCCGGTGTCCAAAGGAGTGAGATGAGCAAGCACGAGCCCCAGCCCTCGGCGTTCTCCAGATTCCTCGGAGAGATGAGACGTCGGCACGTGGTCCGGTTTTCCCTGGGCTACGCAGCTGCCGCGTTCGTGGTCCTTCAGCTCGCCGAAATCCTGTTCCCGGCATTCGATATCGGGGACACGGGGCTTCGCATTCTCGTGGTGGCCGTGGCCCTGCTCTTCCCCCCGGCGGTGGTCCTGGCCTGGGTCTTCGACATCACCACCGAGGGCATCAGGAGAACCGACGACGAGGCGCCGGACGACCGGAGGCTCGAGCCTGGAAGCCTGTTGCCGCGGGTGTCGCTCCTGGTCCTCACGCTGGTCATCGTGGGCGTCGTGGGTCTATGGATGGCCCGGATGGGCGTCCTGGACGATCCTGAGCAGGCCGGAGCGCAGGCCGCCGATGGGGAACCGGCTCTGGTGGCGTACGACGCATCGGTGCCCATCCGTTCCCTCGCGGTGCTTCCGTTGGACAACTTCTCGGGCGACGGCGGCCAGGACTACTTCACGGCCGGCCTCCAGGAAGAACTCATCACCCAGTTGACGCAGATCGCCGGTCTGCGCGTGGTGTCCCGCACCTCCGTCCAGCGCTACCACGACGCAGAAACGCCCATCCCCCAGATCGGGCGGGAGCTCCAGGTGGACGCCGTCATCGAGGGGTCGGTGCGCCGCGACGAGAACCAGGTCCGCATCACTCTGCAGCTCATCCATGCGGCCAGTGACACGCATGTGTGGGCCCATCAGTACGATCGCCCCCTGACCGATGTCCTGGGCCTCCAAAGCGAGGTGGCTCTGGACATCGCCGCCCAGATCCAGGCCGAGGTGGCCCCCGACGAGGTCACGACCCTTCGCAGGGTCGCCGCTCGCGATATCGACCCGGAAGCCCAGGACGCCTACCTCCGCGGAAAGTACGAACTGGCCAAGGGGACCCCCGAAGGGAACCGCTCGGCTCTCCAGTTCTTCGAGACCGCCGTGGGCGAGGACTCGTCGTTCGCGCCCGCTCTGGCGAACCTGGCGGGGACCCGCTTCCTGGTGGGAATGGCGGATTCGGCCCAGGCGCCGAGGGCGCTGGCGCGAGCTCAGGAAGAGGCCGAGCGCGCCCTGGCGATGGACAGCACGTCCGTGGAGGCTCACGAGGTCAGGGGGCTCATCCTCGAGTCTCTCCGCGAGCCCGCAGCGCCCGGTGCGGCCAATACGCCGCCGGAGATGCCCTTGGTCCTCGGCGTGGACGCCTCCGATCTCGACTCGGCATGGGTCACCTCCCTGAGCCAGCTCGGCCAGCGCATTGCCACCCAGATGAGATCCCGGGGCGTCAGGCTCCAGGGAGCCAGCCTGGATCAGCGGCTGCTGGGGGCACGACAGCTGATGGCGGCGGGGCTGTTCGACGAAGCATCGGTCATGCTGTCGGACCTGGTGGACGACGCGCCGGACATGGCGCCGGCTTGGGACCTCCTCGCCCGCACGAAGATCGCCGCCGGTGACCCCCAGGGTGCGGTGGGCGCCATGGAGGGACACAGCGCCCGCGGGGGTGACGATGCGCCGACCCCGGCTCAGGTCCGGTCCCTTCAGACCGCGGTGAACCGTGAAGGAGCCCTGGGCTACTGGCGTTGGAACCTGGAGCGCCTGGAAGCCCGCGCCGCGGCGGGACAACGGGTGTCCCCCATGGATCGGGCGGCGGCCCTGGCGGCCACCGGCGACGACGAAGGCGCGTTCACTGCGCTGGAGCGGGCCGTGGCCCAGCAGGACCGGAATCTGGCCACCCTCGAGCGCGACCCGGTTTGGGACGGCCTCCGCGCCGACCCCCGCTTCGCGGACATCGTCCGGCGCAGTCGCGCCCTGCGCCACGCGCCCGGCGACGCCGGTCCACCCGGGGGCGACCCCCGCAGGTAGGTCGGCTAGCGCCACCCCTCCCATCCGGGTCCACGCACCACGCGCCCGGAGAACGTCCCCGTGGGCTCGCCCTCGGCCAGGACGTGCCCACCGTTGACGAATACGTGCTCCACGCCGGTGGCATACTGGTGGGGATCCTCGAACGTTGCGTGGTCGGCTATGGTCGCAGGGTCGAAAACCACCACGTCGGCGAAGTAGCCCGGACGCAGCATCCCCCGCCGGCGCAGCTTCAGGTTCTCCGCGGGAAGCGCGGCCAGCTTGCGCACCGCCTGCTCGAGGGACACGGCGCCCTCGTCACGGCTGTACTTGCCCAGGACCCGGGCGAAGTTGCCGTAGGCCCGGGGGTGGGGGTTGGACAGGGTGTACGGCTCCCGGGTCTCCAGGGCGCCGGCATCGGAACCGAAGCTCACCCAGGGCAGGGCCACCTGCTTCTTCACGTTCTCCTCGTCCATCATGAAGTAGACGGTGCCCACGCGGCTGCCGTCCTTGATGACCAGGTCGATGGCCACGTCCTCGGGCGTGGTGCTATACAGATCGGCCACCTCGGCCAGGGTCTTGCCCGTCAGGTATTTCAGGGAGTCGGCCTTGAAGCCCACCAGGAGGACCCGGTCCGGTGAGCCGGCCGCCAGCAGGAGATTCTCCCACGCGTCGGTGGGGGTGCGCATTTCACGGATGACCCGGGCGCGGACCACGGGATCCTTGATGCGTGCGGCCCACGCATCGTACCCACCCTCCTGCACCCACGGCGGCATGGCCGCATCGAGACCCGTGGCGCCTGCGGTGTAGGTGTACATGTCCGCGGTGATGGCCAGACCTTCGGCACGGGCCGCTTCCACACGGCGGATGACCTCGTCCATCTTGCCCCAATTCGACTCCCCCGCGGCCTTCAGGTGATAGATCTCCGCCGGCGCGCCCGACGCCCGTGCGATCTCGACCAGTTCGTCCACCGACTCGAGGAGCTGGTTCCCCTCGGAGCGCATGTGGCTGATGTACATGCCGTCGAACTCGGCGGCCGCCTGCATCAAAGCGACGAGTTCCGGCGTTTTGGCATAGAAGGCCGGCGCGTAGATGAGGGACGAACCCACGCCCATGGCTCCTTCGCGCATGGCCTGGCGCACCAGCTCCTGCATGCGGGCCAGCTCCTCGGCGGTGGGCTCGCGGTCGTCGTACGCCAGCTCGTGGACCCGCACCGTGGTGGCGCCCACGAAGGACGCCACGTTCATGGCGATGCCATTCCGCTCCAGGTGCTCCAGGTACTCGCCCAGGGTGGTCCAGGGGATGTCGAACTTGACGTCCCCCTGGAAGCGCAGCATGTCCGCCTTCATGGTATCGGTGAGGGGACCCATGGACTCCCCTTCCCCGAACACCTCGAGCGTGACCCCCTGGCGAAGGTCGCTCTGTCCCGTGCCGTCCTCCAGAAGCGACTCGGTGGCCCACGACAGCATGTTGATGAAGCCGGGCGCCACGGCCATGCCCGCCACGTCGATCTCGGTGGCGCCCTGCAGGCGCCCGACGTCCCCCACCGCGACGATGGAGTCACCCTGAATGGCCACGTCCCCCACCACGCCGGGCTGGCCCGAGCCGTCGTAGAGAGTGCCGCCGCGGAGGACGAGGTCCACCGTGGGCTCGGAGGAGCAGGCAGCGAGGAGCAAGGCGAGGGTCGGAGCAGCGAAGCGGCGCACGGGGCCTCCAGGGAGTATTGGGGTCAGCGTTTGAGTTGGGGGGCGACGCTCCCCGCCGTCAAGAAGAACCGGTCCGGCCGTGCCCTACTCCAAGGCCTCGAAGACACCGGTGCTGCGGTTCTTCGTCACCTTGTCCCAGGGGAAGATCCGCCCGTTCATCGTGATATAGACGCCGGGCGGAAGAACCTGCACCGCGGTGATGGCGCCGCCCAGGTTGAACAGCCCGTCCGACGATCCGAAGGCGATGGGGATCATGGCGCCCGTGAGGACGATCGTCTTCCCTTCGACCTTCGCCGCCAGGACCCTGGCGGTGTCCACGATGGTGTCGGTTCCGTGGGTGATGACGATGTGGGGCTCTGGAGCCTCGGCGCAGTTGTGGGCGATGACCTCGCGGTCGGCGTCGGTCATCTCCAAGGAGTCGATCATCATCAGGGTGCGCACGTGGACATCCACCCGACAGCGCCCCAGCTCGAGCATCTGGGCCAGGTGGGTGTCCTCGAAGAACAGGGTCCCGTTGATCTCGTCGTACTCCTTGTCGAACGTGCCGCCCGTTACGAACAGGCGGATGGGCTCGTTCATCTCGGCTCCTGCTGTAGCTCCGCTCAATCCCTGCGCCAATCCGACGCGGAATGAAGAAGATGGCGGGTCGCCCCGTACCGTGGTAGAACAGACCCTCCCAAGTCAATTCTTCTTGGGGCTCCCATGAATACCAGACGCTACCTGGCCATTCTGGCCACATCGTCCTTGGTCGCGGGCTGCGGCGGCGGATCTTCCGACGTGGCATGGGCCGGGACCATCGCCGACAGTGCGGGCATTCCCGTGGTGAACAACCCCTCCGAGGGAATATGGGCAGCGGGGGAGGAGTGGACCGTTCTCGAGGAGCTGTCCATCGGCTCGCTCGAGGGTGACGAGGCGTTCCAGTTCGGACAGATCGGAGGCGTCGACGTGGACGCCGAGGGCAACGTCTACATCACCGACGCGCAGGCTCAGGAGATCCGGGTCTTCGACGCCTCCGGTGCGTATCTCCGCACCATCGGAGCTCCCGGCGGCGGGCCCGGCGAATTCGGTCGCGGGGTGAGCGGCGTATTCGTGGTGGGGGACGAGTTGGTGGTGCCGGACCTCGGCAACGCCCGGGTATCCCGCTTCGCGCTGAACGGTGACTTCATAGCATCCGAGCAACTCGACCTGGCCAAGGGCGTTCCCCTGCGCATGGACATGGCGGAGGGCGGTCGCCTGGTCGCCCAGTACCGGAACCTCAATCCCGCGGACACCACCGCAGAACCCACCGGTGACCCCATTGTGACCGTGGCTCTCGGCGGAGCGACCCCCGACACCTTGGCAGTCCTCCCCCCGGGACAGAGCGTTCAGGTCCGCGGTGGCCAGGCGCGCATCCGGCAGTTCGAGCCGGAGCCCATCTGGGACGCGGATACCGACGGCCGCCTCTTCACGGGCATGAACAGCGGATGGCACTTCGAGGTGTGGGCGGCGGACGGGACGCTTTCGCGAATCATCAACCGACCCTACGAACGGAAGCCCTTCACGGAGCGGGACCAGCAGGTCTTCAAGGACGCCATGATGGACCTGCTGCGCCAGCAGGGCGTGCCCGCCGAAGCCGCGCAGAACTTTCTCGGTCAGATGGAATTCGCCGACCACTACCCGGCGTTCGTGAGCCTGGCGCTGGGACCCCTGGGGTCGGTGTGGGTCCAGAATTTCCGCACCGGCGACGAACTGGCCGGAGAAGAAGGCACCTTCAACATCCAGGATCTCGGCTCCACGGACTGGGGGGTCTTCGACGCGGAAGGGCGCTACATGGGTGTGGTCACCTTCCCCGGCAAGTACCAGCCGATCCGCGCCATGGGCGATCGCTTCTACGGCATCGCCCGGGACGACCTGGACGTGCAGAGCCTGAAGGTCTACCGGGTGGTCACCGACGCCGCGATGTAGGACACGACGGGCAGGCCTCGTCTGGAGTCGGAGGGGCATCGGGTGCAAGTTGAGGAACTCCTTCACGCCCGAGCCCGAGAGGTCGTCGTGCCCTTCACCGCCATCGATCCCGCCACCGGACAGGTCCTCTCCACCCACGACTTCGTGGACGCCGCCGCGGCCAAGGCCGCGGCGGCGCGCGCGCACGCGGCCCACCTGGGCTGGCGCGAGACCTCCTTCGCACATCGGCGAGAGTGCATGGAGATCCTGGGCGGGCTCCTCCGGGAGCGGAAGGACGAGTACGGTGCCCTCATGACCCGGGAGATGGGCAAACCCCTGGCCCAGGCCGTGGCCGAAGCGGAGAAGTGCGCATTGGCCGCGGACTACTACGCGGAGAACGCGGAGCAATTCCTGGCCCCGGTCCACGCCAAGACCGACGCGTCCCGGAGTTATTGGACCTACCGCCCCCTGGGTGTGGTCCTGGGCATCATGCCCTGGAACTTCCCCTTCTGGCAGGTGGTGCGCTTCGCCACCCCGGCGCTGGCCGCCGGCAACGCGGCACTCCTGAAGCATGCCCCCTCGGTGCCGGGGTGCGCCCTGGCCCTGGAGAAGCTCTACCGCGACGCCGGATTCCCCGAGGGGCTCTTCCAGAACCTGTTCATCGACACCGACACGACGGGGCTCCTCATCGATCACCCCGCGGTGAAGGCGGTGAGCCTCACGGGAAGCGTGCGCGCCGGAAAGATCGTGGCCGCCCGGGCCGGCGCCGCCCTGAAGAAGTGCGTACTGGAACTGGGCGGCAGCGACCCCAGCGTGGTGCTGGCCGACGCGGACCTGGACGCCACCGTCTCGGCCTGCGTCTTCGGACGCCTCCTCAACGCGGGCCAAAGCTGCATCGCGGCCAAACGCTTCGTGGTGGTGCAGGACGTGCTGGAGCCGTTCACCAGGAAGCTCATCGCTCACATGGGGGCGGCCACCATGGGCGACCCCCGGGACCCCGACACCGTCATCGGCCCCATGGCGCGCACCGACCTCCGGGACCAGCTCCACGACCAGGTGCAGCGCTCGGTGGCCGCCGGCGCCACCCTGGCCCTGGGGGGCCAACTCCCGGAGGGCCCGGGCGCCTGGTACCCCGCCTCGGTGCTCACCGGGGTGCGTCCCGGCATGGCGGCCTACGAAGAAGAGCTGTTCGGCCCCGTGGCATCGGTCATCGCCGCCAAGGACGCCGCCGACGCCATCCGGATCGCCAACGATACGCGCTTCGGCCTGGGGGCCTCCGTCTACACCGGCGATCCGGCCCTGGGCGAACGTATCGCGACGGAGCTCCTCGAGGCGGGGAACTGCTTCGTGAACGGGATCGTGAAGTCGGACCCGCGCCTACCCTTCGGCGGCATCAAGGACAGCGGCTATGGGCGGGAGCTGTCCCCCCTGGGGATCCTGGAGTTCACCAACGTGAAGACGGTGTGGGTGAAGTAGGAGCCGGTCGCTCGGTCAGGCGGTTCGCAACGGAGATCCCGTGGCGGCGATGCGCCGGGTGGCTGCGACCAGCTCCGCGGTGATGCCCGGCTCGTGGGACGAGTGCCCTGCGTCGGGCACCACCACCGCGTCCAACTCAGGCCACACCGAACACAGATCATGGAGGTTCTTCACCGGGCACACGATGTCGTAGCGCCCGTGGACGGCGAAGGCCGGAACCCCCCGGACTCGGTCCACCTGGTCGAGGAGCCGCGTGTGGGGCTCGAAGCGGACGTTCCGAAAATAGTGGGCCTCGAGCCGAGCCAGGCTCCACGCCAGATCGGGGTCGCCGAACATGTCGGCGAACTCCGGGTTGGGCAGCAGCGTACACGCTGACCCTTCGTAGACGCTCCATGCCTTGGCCGCCGCCAGCGCGGCCTCACGGTCGTCTCCCGTGAGGCGCTTCCAGTATGCCTCCAGCAGGTCTCCACGCTCGTCTTCGGGGATGTTCTCCGTGAACCCGTGCCACAGCTCGGGCTGGATCATGCCCAGCTCGTAGAGCCACCAGCGGATCTCCTCGTCACGGAGCAGCCATATCCCCCGCAGCACCAAGCTCATCACCCGCTCGGGGTGCTCCTGGGCGTAGTGGAGCGCCAGGGTGCTCCCCCACGACCCTCCGAAGACGTGCCAGCGATCGATACCCAACTCCACGCGGAGCGCCTCGAAGTCGGCCACCAGGTGGTCCGGGTCGTTCCCCTCCAGCTCCCCCACCGGCCGGGACCGCCCAGAGCCGCGCTGGTCCAGCAGAATCACCCGAAAGCGCTCGGGGTCGAAGAACCGCCGGTCGAAGGCGGAACACCCCGCCCCAGGCCCGCCATGGACGAACAGGATGGGAATCCCGTCAGCGTTTCCACACTGCTCCCAGTAGAGCTCGTGAGGCGCATCCACCACGAGCATGCCGGACGCAAACGGCTCGACGGCCGGGTAGAAGTGCGGGTTGGCCATGGGGCGCTCCCTGGGGGCTACTCGAAGGTGCTCGGCACCGCCTTGTACATCTTCGCGGCGATCTCGTCGGCGGTCTTCATGCTGGAGAGGTCCAGCTCGAAGTCCGGGTGTCCCGGGTTCTGGAGCTTCTCAGCGAGCTCGGCGACTTCCCTTTTCGACAGACCCGCCTCCGTGAGGTCGTCCGGGGTCACCAGACCGCCTGCCCGGGCCCGCACGCCCTCGGCATCCGCCTCGACGAGCTTGGCGAGAACGATCCTGTCCCCCCGCGTCAGGGGCCGGCTCTCCAGGTCATAGTCCACCCACGCCTCGTAGGACAGCGGCGCCACACGCTTCACCATCCCGGCGATGACGCGGGCGAACTGCTGGATCTCCCACTGGGCCCGGGCATCCACGCGCAGCGTGAGGAAGTGCAGCAGGTTATGGAGGTCGATCTTCCAGTACCACTGGGTGTAGGTGGACACGGGCAGATCGATGCGAGCCAGCTCCCGGGCGACATCCTGCTCCAGCATCCAACCATAGGCATCGCCCGCTTCGGCGCGCATCCGCTCCCAGCGGTCCACGGCCTCCCTGTACACCTCGGGCGGAGCGCCCTCCTCCCTTCCCTGGTTGTTGGACCGGCTCTGGAGGGCGAACTGCTCCTGGGGCGGCGTATAGAACAGGAGCGGCATGAGACTGTAGCGTGCGCTCAGCTCGTTCACCGAGTTGTGTGTCACGATGCCGTTCGCAACGAAGTTGTGATACGGCCCCTCCACCTCCAGGTCGTAGGTTTCCCGCTCGCCCACGTACTCGAAGCGCTCGACGCGCACGAGCCGCGAGGTCTCGAGACGGTTCCACGCCGTGCGCGGCCGCGGCTTCCACTCTTCCTTGACCGGGGGACCGCCGAGAGCCTCGACCACCTCCAACTCCCGCCCCTGGATGGATCGGTGACAGTCGCCGCACAGGGTCGTGAGGTTCGTCAGGTCCCGGGCGAGATCCGGATCGGCCCACACCGGAACGACATGGTGGCAATGGAGCTCCCCATTCCGCTGGTGGCAGAGCTGGCAGGTCCAGCCGTTGGCCGCATGGACCTTCGGGGCCACCTGGGTCGTCCACCGGCCGATGGACTCCCGTTCCGTGGAGACGCCGCCCTTCCAGAAGTTGGAGGCGGAACCCGATCGCGCCGCCCGGACGGCCTCCAGGGCGTCGGCCGAAAGCTCCTTCGGCCCGGTACGGTAGGTCAGGCCGCGGTTCCACGGAGTGTTACCCTCCCGGAAGTCGCCGCGCCCCGGCTCAGTGAGCCGGTACCGACCCAACCACTTCCGAATGGTGTGGTACGAGACGCCGCAGATGTCAGCGAGCTCGCCCACGGATCGGCGGTGCCCCCGGTACTCGCGCTGCAGCCAGATGGGATCCTGGTACATCGCCGGAACCTCACGCGCCGCCCCGTTCACGTGCACCATGTAGTCGCCGGTCAGCCAGACCGCACGCCCATTGGCTTCGCGCAGGCCCGTCGCACCCCGGAGCGTGTTCCACCCCTCGGCGAACAAGAACTTGTGATCGGCAGTGGCCTCGATGGACTTGCCGTCCTCCAGGACCACCTTGAAGACCGGCTTCTTACCGTTCTTGAAGACGTCCACCACGCGGGTATGCTGAAGCTCCGTGGTGTCCTCGTTGACCTGCCGCAGCAGCATTTCGCGGACACGGTCACGACGGAAGTACGGATTGCGCTGCTTGTCGGGGCGCGTCCGGTTCTCCGTTGGCTGGAACCGCTGCCAGATATCCTCGATGCGGAGCTTGTAGAGCTGGTTCCCCCGTCGATCCACTCCCCCGGGGAGGTCGAAATAGACCTCCGTTCCCTCCGCCAGACAGGCCGTTCGGTGCCGGATCCACTGCCGGGCCACGAACATCGGCATGGCGCAGTGGAACTTGAACTCCACCATCTCGCTGGGCGTGGTGTGATGGTGTCTTCGCAGGTAGCGGACGAGCCCCCGGGTCTGGGACACTTTCCGGGTGCCGAACCCGTAGCTCACGCGGGCCGCGCGCTCGACGTCTTCATCGGATCCCATGTAGTCCACCAGGGACACGAACCCGTGGTCCAGAACCGGGAAATAGGCGCCGAGGATCTCCTCGGCCGCGGGGACGGTGGGGCGCTTGGTTTCCATGGGACGGGGTTGGGTCGGGTCGAAGGAGTGGGCGCCGCGAATATAGCCCCGGCGTCCTTCGCCGACAGGATAGGTGTGGTCTGGGCGCCGGCTTGTCACCATTGTTGGGCGAGCCAACAACCGATCGATGGAAGGAGCCCGCCCGCCATGCCCCTGAAACAACCGACGATCCTCGTGGTGGACGACGAGCCCGGACAGGTCGCCCTCGTGGTTGCCGCCCTGGAACGAGGCCGCCATTGGACGACACTGTCCTCCACCTCGTCGGTGGAGGGGTTGGAGTTGGCCCGGGCGCACGCGCCGGATCTGGCGATCTGCGACGTGATCATGCCCGAAATGGACGGTATCGAGCTCACTCGCATCCTGCGGCAGGAGTTCCCCTCCATGCCGATCATCATCCTCACGGGAAGCGAGGACCCGGCCACCGCCGAGGCGGCCTATGCGGCAGGGGCCACCGACTTCGCGGTGAAGCCGTTGGATCCCAAGCTCCTTCCGGCCCGTGTGGAGCACGCCCTGCGGGAAGCTCCGGTCCGGGAAGCGGGACATCAGGCGGCCAAGAACCAGTCCAGAGCCGAAGTGCTTGGATCGCACCCGAAGGTCCAGGAACTGCGGGCGTTCATCGGCAACGTAGCCTCCGCGCCCGGCGTTGCGGCCCTCCTTCTCGGGGAATCCGGAACCGGGAAGAACCTGGTCGCCCGGGCCATTCACTTCGCCGCCGACGACGATGACGCGCGCTTCGTTGAGGTGAACTGCGCGGCGCTCCCCGCCAACCTGCTGGAGGCCGAACTGTTCGGCTACGAGAAGGGCGCGTTCACCGACGCGCGGCAGGCCAAGCAGGGCCTCGTCGAGATCGCCCAGGGAGGGACCCTGTTCCTGGACGAGATCGGAACGCTCTCACCCGAACTCCAGGCCAAGCTCCTGACGTTTCTGGAGTCGCGCCGCTTCCGGCGCGTGGGCGGAACGACGGAGCGCACGGCGGAGCTGCGGGTCGTTGCCGCCACCAATGCAGATCTCAAGGCGGAGATCGCCGCCGGACGCTTCCGTGAGGACCTCTACTACCGGCTCAACGTGGCCAGCTTCACCCTGCCGGCTCTGAGGGACATCCCTTCCGACATTCCCCTCATCGCTCGCCACTTCGTGGAGCAGGCGGCCGCGTATTTCCGCAGACCCGTGCCGCAGATCGAGGCGGGAAGCCTGGAGCGCTTGGTGGGATACAACTGGCCGGGAAACGTCCGCGAGCTGCGGAACGTGGTGGAGCGCGCGCTCATCTTCTCCAAGGGTGACACGCTGCGTCTGGAAGTTGCCGGGACGCCGGCGACGGTCCTGGCCGCCGCTCCGGGCCCCGCCGCCACGGGGGACGGGGTCGTCCTCCCCATGGGCCTCACCCTGGAAGAGGTGGAGCGACGCTACATCGAGGCGACGCTCAGCGCCGCCGACGGCCGCGTGGCTCAGGCTGCCGAGGAGCTGGGGGTTACGCGGAAAGTGCTCTGGAATCGTCGCAAGAAGTTGGGCTTGCTGGACTGAGCGGAGAGGGGGCGCGGCCCGCGGACCATCCCGCGGGTCCGAATACCACGATCTTGCCCGGATTGCGCAGGCCCCCAACGCGGTGGGCGTTCACGGTCAGAGCCCCGCGAAGAAGCCCGCAGAGCCGGTCTGATTGGCTGCCGTGGCGGTCCAGGCCACCGAGGACGACACGACCACCGAGTCCGGCGCGGTGCGGGCGGTTTGGCTCTGCGCGGCGAACAGCGCGACGGCCACCAGGCTCCAGCTGACGATTCCCTGCTTCGCTGACTTGCTCATTTTCTTGTCCCCCCCTGTGTCCGCCCACCGGATGAAGAACCGTTCGTTCACCCTCGGGCCGATCCTGTGCCCTGGATGAGTGCAGGGGGTGTGCCACGGGCCAATCCCGCAGAGAATCGTTGTGGCACAACGACTTCGGTCGAACGCGCCCAGTTCCCGTCCCGGATCACGTTCCCGTTCGGGAACCAACACCCGTTCCCATTCAGGAACACCGAGCCCCGCGAGACGGCTCCGATTCCCGCGATGCCCCGGCACGCCAGGCCTGGGGTGCGGAACTTCGGCAACGCCCTACATTTCAACGCCCGCCCGAGTCTTCCCGCTAACGCAGGCAGAAGCCCATGATCGTCGTCACCGGAGGAGCCGGGTTCATCGGCTCGAACCTCCTCGCAGGCCTGGAAGAACGCGGCTACGGCCCCCTTTCCGTGGTGGACGAGTTGGGCCGCCGGGACAAGTGGAAGAACCTCAGGCGACGCGAGTTGGAGGAGTTGGTCCCCCCCGAGGACGTCTTCGAGCTGCTGGAGCGGGACAAGGACGAGATCTCCTACGTGTTCCACATGGGCGCCGTCTCGGCCACGACGGAGAAGGATGCCGACCTCATCGTCCAGACCAACATCCGCCTTCCCCAGGCGCTCTGGGATTGGTGCACGCACAACGGGGTCCCCTTCCTCTACGCTTCCTCGGCGGCCACGTACGGCGACGGAGCCCACGGCTTCGACGACGACGGCTCGCCCGAGGCCCTGGAGAAGCTCCTGCCCCTCAACGCGTACGGGTGGAGCAAGCACGCCTTCGATCGGTGGGTGGCCCGACGCATCGTGGCCGGCGAGGCAACACCGCCCCAGTGGGTGGGGCTCAAGTTCTTCAACGTGTACGGCCCCAACGAATACCACAAAGAAGACATGCGTTCAGTGGTGACCAAGGCCTATCCTGGCGCCGCCGCGGGCGAACCGGTGACTCTCTTCCGTTCGCACCACCCCGACTATCCCGACGGGGGCCAGATGCGGGACTTCGTCTACGTGAAGGACTGCGTGGACGTCATGATCTGGCTCATGGAGCACCCCGAGGTGGACGGCCTCTTCAACCTGGGCACGGGCAAGGCCCAGACCTGGCTGGAGCTCATGGGCGCCCTGTACGCCGCCGTGGGCCGGGAGATGCAGGTGGAGTGGAAGGACACGCCCGAAGACATCAGGGACAAGTACCAATACTTCACCCAGGCCGAGATGGGGCGGCTACGGGCGGCGGGATACGACCAGCCGTTCCGGTCGGTGGAGGAAGGGGTGGAGGACTACGTGAAGCAGCATCTGGCTGCGGAGGACCCGTACAGGTGAGCCGGGCCAAGCGCCGGCGCGGCCCGACCATCGCCGCAGTGGGCCTCTCGATGGTGTCGGCGGCATGCGGCGGCTCGGGAGTAACCCCTCCCGCGATCGTCGAGACGGGGACGGTCGAGGTCAGACTCCGCGCCGTGGGAACCGGGGCCGATCCCGACGGCGTCGACGTCGTTCTCCTGGGCCCCCCGGGGTCGCCGGCCATATCGCCGCAAAGGGTCGGCATGAACGAAACCGCGAGGTTCACCGGCCTCCTTCCCGGCGCGTACGAGGCCGTCGCGACGGACGTCTCGTCGCTTTGCGCCCCCAACTCCACCGTGGCCGTCACGGTATCACCGAACACCACGGCGCGCGGCGATCTGGATCTGGACTGTGTGGGAGGCTTCTACTTCGTCGTGGGTCGGGACCAGCGATTCACGTTCGAGTTCCTCGGGTCGGACGGCGTGCGCCACACCGTGCCGTTGACCAACCGGTTCATCCCGGTGGACATCGCCCCCGACGGCTCCGGTGTGATCGGATTGGAGGTCCTCCCGGGCGGAGCGGGCTACCCGCCCCTCCGCGGTGCGGTGGTGGCCTCCGACGGGACCATCACCCGCCTGGAGGTGGTGGATGGCGCCAGCAACTTCAACCCGGTCTGGTCACCGCAGGGCGACGTCATCGCGGACTGGGGAGCGGACCCGGTGACCGACTGGGTCGCCATGTTCGATGCCGAGACGGGGGCGGCCCTCGCACCCCTCGTAACACGCCAGAACCTCCGGACACCCCAATGGTCCCGGAGCGGCCGGAAGGTCGCCTTCTCGGTTCTCGACACCGTCTTCGTGTTCGACCGCGACACGGACGCAACCTCGCCCGTCCTCGTGCAGCCGGGGTGGGGCATCATGGATCCGCTGGGCTGGTCGGCGGACGACCAGTACATCCTGGCGAGATCCTGGAAAGACAACGTCCTCCACCTTCTGCTTCTCCGCCCGGCCGACCAGGCGTTGGTCACCTCGCTGCCCATCGACAACCTGACCGACGTCGCGTGGGACCCAACCTCCTCGCGTTTCCTGATGACCGCGCGAAACGAGTTCGGCCAACGGCGGCTGCAGGTCTTCGACGTGGGATCCGAGCGCCTGAGCACCCTCGTCACCAATGTCGATGACGTGCAAGGACCCAATTGGGCCGCCGACGGGCAGGCGATCCTCTTCAGCGGGAGCCGTGGGCCGGATCGCGTTCTGTACCTGTACGCCTTCGCCGATTCGACGGCGCGCCTGCTTCTCGAGGAGCCTGGAAGCTGGCTTCTGAGCGCGCGATGGCAGGGAGGCTCCGGGCCCCGCTACCGGAGCTACTGAACAGTTCAACAGCCGACGCCGCGCCTCACGGCGCCTTCGCGCCCCCGCACACCTTCTCGTACCGCGGGTCCACCATGCCGAGCTGCTCCGCGAAATCCCTGAAGCGCGGCTCGCAGCGGACGGGGTCCATCCACGGCAAGGCCATGCCCCACTCGGGGGCGCCATAGCGCACCGCCACGGCCCGCTCCAGATAGTCCATGGCCAGCTCGGTCTCTCCCAGGAGCATCAGCAGGGACGGCGTGTCCTGGAGGGAAAAGAGCACGCCTGCGTCGGCGTCCGTGCCGGAGCGGATGGGCAGGGCGGCCAGCTCGCGGGCTATGGCGCGTCGATCGCCCCGACCCTCCAGGGCCGCCAGGAGCGCCTCGGCCTGCCGCAGGGGCCCGGGGCCGGCACGGGTCGCCCACTTCAGCATGGCGTCCCTCGCTCCCGCCAGTCCGGACTCGTGCAGCCTTGCCATGGTATCCCCCGTTGTGCACAGCCAACCCTCGGTCTGTGCCTCCAGCGTCGCCTCACAGACCTCGATGGCCTGGGGGTAGCGCTCCGCGACGAGGAGCGCGATGGCGTAGTTGTCCGCAACGATGCTCGACTGGGGATCCAGCTCATGGGCTCGTTCGAGGGAAGCGAGCCCCTCCTCCAACCGGCCCACGGTCATGAGGTTCATGCCGAGCCACTGGCGCGCCGAGGCGAAGGACGGGTTCAGGAGGATGGCCCTCTCCAGCAGGGCCAGCCCGGTCGCCTTCCTCCCCGCGGAGAACGCGATGTTGCCCAGGGAAGCGAACGCCTCGGGGAGGCCGGGGTCCAGGGCCAGCGCCCGCTCGGCGGCGTCCCGGCCCAGCGCGAAGGCGTCCTCGTAGGAGACCTGAGTCGTGTAGTCCGGAATGACCGAGTAGACCAGGGCCAAGCCCACATACGCCCGGGCGAAGCCGGGATCCAGCGCGGTGGCCCGCTCCAGCAGGTCCAGGGCATCCAGGAGGTTGTTGTCCGAACGGGTCTGCCAGAGCGCCAGCCCACGCAGGTACAGGTCGTACGCCTCGGGATCGACCGTGGCGGCGTGGTCGGAACCCGTCGGCCGATCGCCTCCCACGCGGATCTTGAGTTCCGCGCCGATGGCGCCGGCGATCTCGTCCTGTACGGCGAAGATGTCCTTCAACTCCCGGTCGTACGTCTCGGACCAGACGTGGAAGCCGCTCTCGGCGTCGATGAGCTGGGCGGTGATGCGGACGCGTTCCCCCTGCTGGCGGACGCTCCCCTCCAGGACCATGCCCACCTCGAGGGCCCGGGCGATGTCGGGCACGTCCATGTTCTGGCCCTTGAACGCGAACGACGAGGTCCGGGCCGCCACCCTCAACTCCGGCGAGCGGGCCAGCACGTTGAGGATCTCCTCTGAGATTCCGTCGGAGAAGTACTCCTGCTCGGGATCGCCGGACATGTTCACGAAGGGAAGGACCGCGATGGAGCGGGCGTCCTCGGCGGCTCGGGACCCTTGGGTCAACCGGGGGACGTACCACCCCAGCACCGCCACGGCCACCACGGTGCCGACGACGAAGACGCGCTTGCTGCCCGACGTCGCTTCGGCACGGATGCCCTCGGGGGTGATGTCGAAGATCCACGCCAGCACCAGGGCCAGGGGAAAGCCCAAGAGCACCAGGAGGGTGACGAACCGGGGCGCCCACTCCGGCAGGCTGAGCTGAGGCGCCACGACGTCCGCCACCTGGATCACCACCCAGGCCACCACGAGATAGGCGCCGGCCACCTTGAAGACGTTGCGGCGTTTCAGTTCGGAGAAGAGCGACATTGGCCCCTGGAGGGTACTCAGGCGTGGCCCAACGGGCAGTTGGGGGGAGGCGGATTGTGGGGCCGGGGGGTTCGAGGGGCAAGGACACCCCGCCCAGCGACGCTGTCAGCTCAGCCTGGATACGTGTCTGTTGCACGCGCGGACACCTCCCCTTACCGTTCCGGTCGTCACCAGCGCCGGCTGGACACCTGCGTGCCCTTCCCCATCCCTCCCAGGGGCTCCATGCACCGCTCCCTCCCGAGTGCCCTCACGGGCTTTGCCCTGGCCGCCAGCATAGGTATCGTCGCCGCGGCCCCGTCATCCGCCCAGCAGAAGGCACCCGTCCTCATCCCGGCCGGGACGGAGAGCGGCCTTCCCCGGGTCGAAGCCAACGACAACACCGTCCCCGCGGGAACCGTGCGGGACGGCGTCCGGGAGATTTCCCTGGAGGTCGTGCGGGCCGACTGGCGCATCGAGACCGACCATTCGCCGGGGCTTCGGGTGGCGGCGGTGGCCGAGGCGGGGGGCGCGCCCCAGATCCCTTCCCCCCTCGTCCGGGTGGACGAGGGTACGCGCCTCCGCGTCCATGTGCGAAACACGCTCGAGGACACCGTGAGGGTGTTCGGCCTTCATGAGCGCACCGGCGGTGGGGAGCCGCCGCCCTTCGCGGTGGCGCCAGGCGCTTCGGAGACCGTCGAGTTCGAGGCCGGTGCGCCGGGGACCTACCTGTACCGCGTGTGGGAGGGCCCGGAGCCGGATCCCGAAACCCCGCCGTTTCCAAGAGGGGAGCGGGAGCAGCTGGCGGGCGCATTCGTCGTGGACCGCGCCGGCGGCTCCCCTCCGGACCGCATCATGGTGGTGAACATCTTCACCACCCCGGTGGATGAGGAGGACGTCGAAGGAGAGTGGATCGAAGCGCTGACCATCAACGGCAAGTCCTGGCCCTACACCGAGCGCATGAAGCTCACCGTGGGAACGAAGGAACGATGGAGGGTCGTCAACGCCAGCATGCGGCTGCACCCGATGCACCTGCACGGGTTCTTCTACTCGGTGCTCTCCCGGGGGACCGCGACCGCCGACACCGTCTACTCTCCCGAAGATCGACGCTTGGTGGTCACCGAGTCCATGCTGGGGGGAACGACCATGCTCATGGAGTGGACGCCCACGCGGCCGGGCAACTGGCTGTTCCACTGCCATCTGTCCTTCCACGTCACGAACCACATCCGCCTGCCGGGCGCCGTGGAGGCGGACCCCGCCAATGCCCACTCCCACATGGCCGGTCTGGTCGTGGGCATCGAAGTGGCCCCAGGCCCCACGGACCTGATCGCGCACGGGGAGCCGCTGAAGCTCGACCTGTACGCCAACGAGTATGGTGACCGGGAGGGGTTCCGCTTCGGGTTCGCAACGGACCCCGATTTCCAGGCGGACTCCCTCACCGACGCGCCGGGCCCCCTCCTCACCTTCCACCAGTACGAGGTGGCCGACGTCACGGTCCGGAACCGCATGTCGGTACCCACGGGCGTGCACTGGCACGGCCTGGAACTGGATGCCTGGGCCGACGGAGTTCCCGATTGGAGTCACTCCGACGGGCGAACCTCCCCCGTGGTCGCCCCAGGGGAGCAGTTCACGTATCGGCTGTCGTTTCAGCGCCCGGGAACCTTCATCTACCACTCGCACCTCGACGACATCGAGCAACTCACCGGGGGGCTCTACGGGCCCCTGGTGGTCCTCCCGGAGGGCGAGACGTTCGATCCCGTCCATGACCACGTCCAAGTGTGGCAGTGGAAAATTCCCGGCCCAAGGAGCGTCGACGACGTCGAACTGAACGGCAGAAGGGAGCAACCCCAGATGCACGCCGTGGCTGGAGAGCGGCACCGCTTCAGGCTCATCAACATCTCCCCGGCCGGGTTCATCACGGCTCGGATCACCCGCGACGGCGTTCCGGTCCAGTACAGGCTTCTCGCCAAGGACGGCGCGGACCTGCCGCCCCACCAGCAGGTCCTGGTCGAGAGCCTGGCTCGCATCGGTGCAGGCGAGACCGCCGACTTCACCTGGACGCCGACGGAGCCCGGAGTGTACGAACTCGCCATCGGCACTCGCCCCGACGTCCCCGGGCGAGCCCTCGTGCAACGCTGGGTGGTGGAGGAGCCGCCGGGACGCTGATCGGTTGGCCTCGCGGGGGCTGCGGGGATGAGCGACGCCCCCGGCCCCGCAGCGGCAAGGAACACGGTGGAGATGATCCCGGGGGCGAACCTCTTAACCCTACTCCTCATTCCCCAACCGCGCCCTCAACTCGGCAAACCAGTTGGTCACAATGGTGAGGGAAGTGTTGTTTGTAGTAGCTCCGGCCACGTTGACTTCTCCCCCCATGAAGAAGACGAACCGTTTGCCGTCGGGGTGGACGTCATAGCTCGCGGCCCAGGGG
>DATHZE010000034.1:0-3864 GCA_035458765.1 Longimicrobiales bacterium | reverse complement strand
CGATCCTGGCCACGTGCGAAACGTCCTTGTCACCCCGACCCGACAGACAAATCAGAATGGGGCCATCCACCGAATACGCGCCAGCCTCGCGAAGGACCCAGGCCACCGCGTGAGCGGATTCCAGCGCGGGAATGATCCCTTCCAGCCGGGACAGGCGGTGGAACGCATCCAGCGCCTCGCCATCCGTGACCGACGCGTACCGGGCTCTCCCCGAGTCCTTGAGGAACGAGTGCTCCGGCCCGACGCCAGGATAGTCGAGTCCCGCCGACACCGAGTGAGCCGGCGCCACCTGACCGTCGTCGTCCTGGAGAAGATAGCTCAGCGACCCATGGAGGACACCCGGGCGACCGGCCGTGAGGGATGCCGAGTGGCGACCGGTTTCAAGCCCCTCCCCGGCGGCCTCCACCCCGATCAGCTCCACGTCGTCGTCGGCGACGAAGGCGTGGAAGATCCCCATGGCATTCGATCCTCCTCCCACGCAGGCCACGACCGCGGCCGGCAGACGTCCCGCCACCTCCAACATCTGCCCTCGCGCCTCCTTGCCGATGACGGACTGGAAGTCACGGACCATCCGGGGGAACGGATCAGGGCCCACCACCGATCCGATGATGTAGTGCGTCGATTCCACGTGGGTCACCCAGTCGCGAATGGCCTCGTTGGTGGCGTCCTTCAGGGTCCGCGTTCCCGACGAAACGGGCCGGACTTCGGCGCCGAGGAGTTCCATGCGGTAGACGTTGAGCGCCTGGCGGTCCACGTCCTCCTCACCCATGTAGACCACGCACTCCATGTCGAACAGGGCGCATGCCGTCGCGGTGGCGACACCGTGCTGGCCCGCCCCCGTTTCGGCGATGATGCGGCGCTTTCCCATCCGGCGGGCCAGAAGCGCCTGGCCCAGGGTGTTGTTGATCTTGTGGGCTCCCGTGTGATTCAGGTCCTCCCTCTTCAGGTAGATCTCGGGACGGCCCGCCGCCTGCTCCAATCGCTCGGCCCGGTAGAGCGGCGTCGGCCGGCCCACGAAGTTCCTGAGCAGGGAGGCCAACTCCCGATTGAAGGCCTCGTCCTCGACGGCGGCACCATAGGCCGCGTCCACCTCGTCCAGCGCCCGGATCAGCGTCTCAGGTACGTACCTTCCCCCGAACACGCCGAAGCGGTCCCGAGGGGCTGACGAAACAGTCAAGTCGAAACTCCGCTGTGGTCGGGGGAATCCGGGGCGTCGGGCTTCTCTTCTCCGCGAACCGCCTGCATGAACCGGCGAAGGAGGCCCCGGTCCTTGCGACCGGGCTCGACCTCCACGCCTGAGCTAACGTCTACCACGTCGGGGTCCCATCGTGCCATCGCCCCGGCGACGGTGTCGGCCGTCAGCCCCCCGGCGAGAATGAACCGATGGCTTGCGGGGACGAGGTCACGCAGATCCCGGAACTGCCCGGGGTCGAGGGCCGCACCCGCCCCCCCCACCGCCCCCTCGAGCCATCCCTCCACCAGAATGCCGTGGACCCAGGGGCCGTAGAGATCCACGGCGCGTCGGACGTCGTCGGGCGTGGCAGCCCGCACGGCCTTCCACACCAGCCAAGGACCCAGCTCGCGCAACTCCCGGACCGCGTCCACGGTCTCCCGACCGTGGAGCTGCAGGACGCCCGCGCCCAGCCCGTCCCCCATCGCCGCCGCCGCCATGGGGTGCTCGTCCACCGTCACCGCCACCGGGATCGCCCGCACCCCTGCCACGAGCGCGGAAGCCGAAGCGGGATCCACGCTCCGGCCGAACCCCCGGCTGACGACCACGCCCACGTAGGCCGCTCCGAGTTCGTCTGCGGCCAGAACGTCTTCCCGCCGGCGCAGGCCGCAGATCTTCACTCCAGGGCGGTCAGGCACTCCGGGCCCTCCTGGGGACGTCCGACAGGCCCCCCGCCGCCGCGGCGGGGTCCTCCGCCCGAAGCAGCGTCTCGCCCACGAGCACGGCGTCCACCCCCGCCGCGCCCAGGCGAGCCACGTCGCTGCGCCGTCGTATTCCGCTCTCGGACACCACGACGACGCCGGGAGGGACGTCCTCCAGGAGACGGAGCGTGGTCTCGAGGTCCGTGCTGAACGTGGCCAGGTCACGGTTGTTGATCCCCACCATGCGAGCGCCCGCCTCCAGCGCCCGCCGCACATCGAGCGCGTCGTGGGCCTCGACCAGCGCCGCCATGCCCAGATCGCCGGCGAGGGTCAGCAGCCCACGAAGGGTGGTGTCGTCCAGGATGCGGACGATGAGAAGGACGGCGTCGGCGCCCGCGGCACGGGCCTCGAAGACATGGAGGGCATCCAGGGTGAAGTCCTTTCGGAGGATCGGGATGTCCACCGCCGCCCGGACGTCCTCCAGGTCCGAGAGACTCCCCCCGAAGTGGCGGGCGTCCGTCAGAACACTGAGGGCCCGGGCCCCTGCGCCCTGGTAGCCACGGGTGAGCGCCACGGGGTCGAGGCCCGGCCGGATCTCACCGGCCCCGGGAGAGCGGCGCTTGCACTCGGCGATGAGGGAAACGCTCCCCCCCCCGGAGATCGCTCCCAGGAAGTCGAGGGGCGGCGGAGCGCCCTCCGCCCCTCGCTCCAACTGGTCGCGGCGGAGGCGCAGCCCCTCCAGGTCGTGCAGCTTGGTCTCCACGATGGAGGCCAGGATGCCCGGGATGGCGCTGGATCCTTGCGTTTCGGGCAACGTTCGGGTATCCTTTGTTCGGTTGTTGTTCGGGTCTACCGCCACCGGAGGGACGGGCCGATGCCCCTGACGAAGCGCCAGAAGGAGATTCTGGATTACATCGAAGGGTTCATCGCGGAGCGAGGCTACGCGCCGAGCTTCGAGGAGATCGCCGAGTCGTTCGGATACTCCTCGCTGGCCACCGTGCATGAGCACCTGAGCAATCTGGAGCGCAAGGGATACATAAGGAAGTCCTACAACGAGAGCCGCTCCATCGAACTGGTCCGGACGGGAACCGGTGCCCCCACCCTGGAGCTTCCTCTCCTCGGCGCGGTGGCGGCGGGGCTCCCCATCGAGGCCATCCCCGACACCGACACCGTGGCCGTCCCGCCCGACATGGTGAGGCGACAGAAGGAGAACTACGTGCTCCGCGTCGAGGGGAACTCCATGATCGAGGAGCAGATCCGGGACGGCGACTACATCGTGGTCCAGGCCCAGCAGAACGCCGAGGACGGCGAAATGGTCGTGGCGTTGGTGGGCGGTGATTCGGCCACGGTGAAGAAGCTCTATCGTGAACCGGGGGGCCGGATCCGCCTCCAACCCGCCAACCCCACCATGGAGCCCATCATCGTGGACGCCCGCGACGTACGGATCCAGGGGATCGTGGTGGGGGTGATCCGGAAGTACTGAGGGGCGCCCCCGCCGGAAGACGATCAGCCATTGGAAGCCGCGCTGAGGCGCACCAGGGCGTCTTTGGCCCGGCCCTCGTCCACGGCGGCCGCGGCCACCGTCACCGCCTCCTCCAGGGACGAGGCTCTTCCCGCGACATAGATGGCCGCCGCCGCGTTGAGGAGGGTTGCGGTCCGGGGTCCTCCCGGCTCGCCGTCGAGGACGGCCCGAATGGTCGCGGCGTTTTCCTCGGGACTTCCTCCCTCGAGCTCCGACAGGTCCGCCTCGGGAAGGCCGAGGTCCCCGGGCGCCACCTCATACCGTTGGATTCGGCCCCCTGAGAGTTCCGCCACCTGGGTGGGACCCGCCGGGCTGATCTCGTCCATGCCGCGGGCGCCGTGCACCACCAGCGCACGCTCCTGACCAAGCTCGTGGAGCGCACCCACCACCAACGGCAGAAGGCGGGGGTCGGCGACGCCCATGACCTGGCGCCGGGCTCCCGCGGGATTGGTGAGGGGGCCCAGGATGTT
>DATHZE010000033.1:0-13030 GCA_035458765.1 Longimicrobiales bacterium | reverse complement strand
ACGGAGCCCGCGATGAGGGCCACGGCAAGGCCTTGGAAGATCGGGTCGAACAGGATGACGAAGGCGCCGATGACCACGGCCGCGGCCGTGATGACGATGGGTCGGGTACGGACCGCTCCGGCCTCGATGATGGCGTCATTGAGGGGCACGCCGGCCTGGATGCGCGCCTCCAGGTAGTCGATGAGCAGGATGCCGTTGCGCACCATGATGCCGGCCAGCGCGATCATGCCGATCATGGACGTCGCCGTGAAGAAGGCGCCCACCAGCAGGTGTCCCGGCGCGATGCCGATGAGCGTCAGCGGAATCGCAGCCATCATGATCAGGGGGGTCAAGAAGGACCCGAACCACGCCACGATGAGGATGTAGATCAGCACCAGTGCCCCGGCGAAGGCGATCCCCAGGTCCCTGAAGACCTCGTAGGTGATCTGCCACTCACCGTCCCACTTCATGACGGGGCGCTCCGTGGCGACGGGATCTCTGGCGAAGAGGCGTCCGAGGACCCCCCCTCCCGTGACCTCGATTCCGTCCAGAGCGGGCTCCATGTCGAGGATGGCGTACACGGGGCTCTCGACCTCGCCGGCCACCTCACCCATGACGTAGATCACGGGCTTCCCGTTCTTTCGGTCCACGACCTGCGGACGGACTTCCTCGGTGGTGCGCACCAGTTCGCTCGCGGGAACCATGCCCCCCATGCGGGATCCGAGACGGACTCGGCCCACCCGATCCACGCCGGACCGGTCGGCTTCGCCCAACCGCACCCGCAGCGGGATGGCATTGCGCGACTCGGGCACTGAGACGTGGGAGACCACCTGCCCAGCCAAGGCGAGGCGAAGCGCACCCACGACCTGCTCCTTGGCGACGCCCGACAGCGCGGCCTTCTCCGCGTCCACGGTCAGGCGGACCTCTCGCTGGGGCGCGACCAGGGACCAGTCCACGTCGACCACCCCTTCCTGGGCTTCGAACCGGTCCATCACCGCCCTGGCCACGCGCGTACGCTCCGCCTCGTCATCGCCGTAGATCTCGGCAACCAACGTGGACATGACCGGAGGTCCCGGGGGCACTTCCACGATCTTGGCCCGGGCTCCCGTTCCCGAAGCGCGCACCACCTCCTCCACGAGGGGGCGGAGCGCCAGAGCGACGTCGTGGCTCTGCGCGGAGCGTTCGCTCTTGTCGACGAGATTCACCTGCAGGTCCGCCACGTTGGCCCCCTGGCGGAGGTAGTAGTGGCGGATCATCCCGTTGAAGTTGAAGGGCGCCGCCACGCCGGCGTAGAGCTGCACGTCGGCGACTTCCGGCACGGCGCCCACCACCCTGCCCACGTCACTGGCCAGGGCCAGCGTGGTCTCCAGCGTGGTCCCTTCGGGCAGGTCCAGGATGACCTGCACTTCGTTCTTGTCGTCGAAGGGGAGCATCTTCACCTGCACCCACCGGGTCACGAACATCCCGGCGGCGCCCACCAGCAGCACGGCCACCACGCCCAGGGCACCCAACATGGCCGTCGGCCGGGCCAGCAGGGGCCGCATGAGCCTGCTGTAGGTCTTGTAGATGGTCGTGTTCTCGAGGGCGTAGGCTTCCTCCTCGTCGTGATGCGCCCCACCCAACATCTTCAGGGCCAGCCACGGAGTGACCATAAGGGCCACGGCCAGAGAAAAGAGCATGGCCACGGTGGCACCCACGGGCATGGGGCTCATGTACGGGCCCATGAGGCCACTCACGAACAGCATCGGCAGCACGGCCGCGATGACGGTGAGTGTGGCGAGGATGGTCGGGTTGCCCACTTCGTCCACCGCGGCGATGGCGGCCGCCCGCAGGGGTCGGTCCTTCATCTTGAAGTGCCGCTCCATGTTCTCCGCCACGATGATGGAGTCGTCCACCACGATGCCGGTCACGAAGATGAGGGCGAACAGCGTCACCCGGTTGAGGGTGTACCCGAAGATCTGGTAGACGAACAGGGTCAGGGCGAAGGTCAGCGGCACCGACACCATGACCACCACGGCGCTGCGCCATCCCATGGTCAACAGAATCACGAGCCCCACGGAGAGCACCGCCAGCAGCAGATGCTCCTGGAGCGTCATCACCTTGTGATGGGCCGTCTCGCCGTAGTTGCGGGTGTGCTTGATGGTGACGTCGTCCGGTACGATGCGCCCCTTGGAGTCCTCGAGCCGGGCATCCAGGGCCCTCCCGAGCTCGGTCGCGTCGGCGCCGGGACGCTTGGACACGGTGACCGTGACCATGGGCACCCACGCATCCCCGCCTTCGGTGTGGAAGGTGTACTGATTCACCTCGGAGGGACCGTCCAGAACGTCGGCCACGTCGCGCACCTGGACCAGCGCGCCTCCGCGCACGTCCAGCACGACGTTGCCCACGTCCTCGGCATCGGCCAGGAAGTCTCCCGCCGTGACGCGCACCACCCGGTCCGCGGCCGTATACGTTCCGACCTCGGCCTCGACATTCTCGGCGCCCAGCCGTTGGACGACCTGGAGAGGATCGATGCCATAGGTGGCCATGCGCTCGGGATCGAGTTCCACGCGAATCTCGCGGGGATACCCTCCCACCACCTGCACGTCACGAACCTCGGGCACCGACTCCAACTCGACGCGCAGCTCATCCGCCAGGCTGCGGAGTTGTCCGCCGTCCATCCCGGCACCGAACAGGGTGGCGGTGTAGAACGGCACGTCGTCGATGGCGACCGTCTTCACCAACGGGAATTGGAGCCCCGGCGGCATCCGGTCCGCGTATTTCATGAGGGTGCTGTACAGCTGGACAAGGCTCTTCTCCATGTCCCGCCCCACCTCGTAGCGCACCGTGACCAGGCCGAAGCCCGGCTCCGCGTGACTGTACACGTACTCCACGCCCTCGATGCCCGAGAGGACGTTCTCCACCGGCACCAGGACCCTGTTCTCCACCTCCTGCGGGGACGCCCCGGGAAGCGGCATGTAGAGGTCCGCCAAGGGCACGATGATCTGGGGCTCCTCTTCGCTGGGCATGGTGGACACGGTCCACGCACCGACGCCCATGGCCGCGGCCATGAGCAGCGGCGTCAGCTTGGACTCCAGAAACGCGCCTGCGAGACGGCCTGCAATGTTCTGCTTCACCGACCCACCTCCATGCCTTCGGAAGCGCCCGGCACGGCCCAGGGTTCGTCTCGGGCCGACTCCACCGGTCGCCCATCGAACAGGTCGGCGCCGGGACGGCGCACGACACGCACGTCACCGCCGGGCGCGGCCAGGATCTCGACCGCACCGTCGCGGACCTGGCCCAGCCGCACCCAACGCAACCGCACCGTGTCCGCCTCCACGGTAAACACGCCGGTGAGTTGGCCACGGTCCACCACGGCGTCGGCAGGGACCCAACGAGGGCCCTCCCCCGGCACGGCAACCTCCAAGCGGGCATACGATCCCGGAATGAGACCCGCACCCGGGTCCAGCAGGGACGCCTCCAAGCGGAAGGTCCGGCTCCCTCCACCAAGGGCCGGGACCACCCGGCTCACCTTGGCGGCGTGAATGGTGCCTCCTGCGAGCACCCGGATCTCGCTGCCCACGACCATCGTGCCCGAGCGATGAGCGGGCAGGTCGGCAACGACCTTGAGGGCTCCGGGGGCCATCATGGCGAGCATGGGCTGCCCCGGCATGGCCAGGTCACCGGGGTCCACCGTGCGGTGGGTCACCACCCCATCGAAGGGTGCGCGCACCACCGCGTAGGCCTGCTGGGCCTCGGCCTCGGCAGCCATGGCCCGGGCGGCGTCCACGGAGGCACGCGCCTGATCCAGCTCCTGACGGGAGGCCGCGCCGTCCCGCTGCAGGTTCTCCACCCGCGAGAACGACCGCTCGGCCAGCTCGCGCTGAGCCTGAGCCGACGCCACACGGGCGCCGACGTCAGCGGCATCCAGGGCCACCAGGACGTCCCCGGCCCGCACCCTGGAGCCCACGTCCACCATGACCCGCTCCACGGTTCCGCTCATACGAGTCGCGATCTCGGCGGTGCGCTCGGATACCACGGCCGCCGGAAAGCTCTCCATGGCGGGGGCGCGGATCAGGGCTGAAACAGAAACCTCGACGGGGTCCTGGGCACGGGGAATCCGACCCGGCTCCTCGGCCCCGCATGCGGCCAGACCTGCGACAGTGGCGAGAAGGAATAAGCGCTTCATCGGTCGAATCCCTGCTGGAAGTCGGAAGTGGTGGTGTCGGAAAGAAAGGCGAGGCGCGCCACCGCGAGGTGGAGCCCCAGGCGGGCGTTCACGGCCTGGGTCGCCAGCGCTGCCGCCTGGGCTTCTACGCCCAGCAGATCGGCGGTGGTAGTGAGTCCCTCTTCGAAACGGCGCCGCATGAGGCGGGCGGCCTCGGCCGCAGCCTCCGCTCCGGCCTCCGCCGCGGCCGATCCCTGCCGCGCCGACGCGACGGCGCGCACGGCTTCGGCGAGTTGGGCCTCCGCTTCGCGCAAAAGGCCCCGATGATCCTGAGCCGCGGCTTCGCGCATGGCGCTAGCCGCGCGTTCGTGAGACGAAATGGCAAAGCCGGTGAAGAGGGGGACGCGCACCTGGAAGCCCAACGTCCAGTCCTCCTCCGCACCATCGAACATCTTGGTCGAGTGGGTTGCCAGACGGGCGAAGCCCTGGACCGTGGGAAGGCGCGATCTCCGGGCCTGCGAGACCCGGGCGTCCGCGGCGCGCACGGCAGCCGCGGAGGCGAGCAGGTCCGGACGCTCCGCCACATCGGCCGGCAGATGCGCCGGAAGGGCAGGAAACACGGAATCCGCGGGGACGGGAACGACTCCGCCCTCCCATCCCATGGCCACGGCCAAGCGGCCTCGGGCGTCATCCACGGCGCGCCGGGCGTCGATGTGACGGGCCCGCGCTCCTTCCAGCGCCGCCTTGGCCTGGAGGAGATCGGCGTCGGTCAGCAGCCCCTCGTCCCGGCGGAGCCCCATGATCCGCTCGTTCTCCTCTGCCGCGGCCAGGGCGGAGGCAGCCGCGGCCAGTCGGCGCTCCGCGCCCACGGCCTCGACGTACCGGGCTTCGCCTCTGAACGCTGCGGCCCGAGCGGCCCATGCGGCTCCCAGGCCTGCCGCCTCGGCCTCGGCCCCGGCTGCCTGGTAGGCAGCGTCGGCGGAGAAGTCCAGGGGAGCCCACATCGCGCCGATCGCCCCACTCCAGTCGGTGAGGGCATCGGGGTGGTTGAGTCCCGCCGGATCGAAGTCGGCCTGCGTGAACCGACCCTGTCGGAGACGACCGCCGAACGCCGCCACGGGGTCGTCGGAGCGTATCGCGCCGGCCTCCAACCCCACGGTGGGCAGCCTGTAGGCCGCGGAGGCGCGCCGGCCTTGCAGGGCCGCTTCCGCCCTTGCCTGGGCCGCCAGCACGTCGGGACTGGCGGACCTCGCTGCCTGCACGGCCTCCCGTAGCGTCACGGGGCGCTCCTGCGCGCCCAGGGGCGCCCCTGCCAGCACCCAGACCACCACGAGTCCCACAAATCTTATAATATTATTCATATTTCCATATGTCTTGGTTCCAAGATAAGCCGCCAGGGTAAGGCGGCTGCGCAGGGAACCTGGAGTTCTGGCGTCCTAGCAGTTGGACTGGCGGACGCAGGAAAGAACCTTCAGGGCCCGGTCGTCGCCGATGCCGTAATATACATGGACACCGTCCTTGCGACGCTTGAGGATGCCCTTGTCCCACATGGTCGTGAGGTGTTGCGAAGCCACCGCCTGCTCCACGGCGAGGGCTTCGTAGATCCGGGTGACCGTGGCCTCCCCTTCCTTCTCCAGCAAATCCAGGATCCGGAGCCTGAGGGGATGCCCGAGGCAGCGGAGCACGTAGGCCGTGCTCTCCACCGCTCCCTCCGAGAGGGTCTCCTGCGTTTTGGCGCTCATCGCGTCTCCCACCATCGAGTCAGCAACATATGCATATTACCATATGTAGATCCAATGTCAACGGGAGGCTGGTCGATGGGGCGCGGGAACGGTCAGGAAGGGGCCGGCCCGTGGGGACGGGTCGCCGTGCGGCGTGGTCAGTTCGCCCGATGGCGCCGGGAGACTTCGTCCAGGAGCTTGAGCTCGTCGGAAGTCAGGGAGGACATCCCCTGGGCCGAAATCTTGTCCAGCACGGCATCCACCCGATCGAACAGGACCTTCTCGTCGTGGCGCTCCGCGGCACGAGCCGAGGGCACCGCCTCCTCGCGCTCATCGCGGGGCACGATGGCGAGCCGCCGCGTGCGGACCACTCGGGAGAGCTTCTGGGCGCCGTTCCGCACGCCCCAGCGTCCCTTCAGGTAGATGTACCCGGTGACCAGGCCACCGAGGTGGGCGAAGTGGGCCGTACCGCTGCCCGAGGCTCCGTCCAGCATGCTCACCAGGGAGATCACGAACAGGAAGGCCACCAGCCACTTGGCCTTCACCGGGAAGATCCCCCAGACGTAGATCGGCGCGTCGGGCCAGTTCATGGCGAAGGCCAACATGAGCCCGTACACGGCGGCGGACGCACCGATGACCGCCGTGGGGAGATAGAAGAAGCCGAGCACCACGCCACCCAGGCCGCAGATGACGTAGAACTTCAGGAACTCCCGTCCACCCCACCGGCTCTCCAGCGGGGGCCCGAAGAAGAACAGGACCAACATGTTCAGGGCCACGTGCATGAAGCCGCCGTGGATGAACATGTAGGTGACGACGCCCCAGGGGCGGATGAAGATCCGGGTGGGCTGGAAGGCGAACCAGTCGATGGCGAAGGACATGAAGGGGAGGGTGGCGAAGAACACCGCCACATTGGCGATCAGCAGACGCTTCACCACGGGGGTGAGCATGCCGCCGAACCCGATTGTCCTGTCCCTGTAGGCCATCAACTCCTTCCTGCTGCGTTCGATTCCCGGGCCCATTCAAACCCCGCCCTGGGGGGCAGGTTCCGGCTCACTGCCCTGCCCTCTTCCTTACGATGCTTCCCTGGAGTTTCTTGCCGCCGCAAGTCCCGCGATGCGATGGCACAGCTCGGAAAAAGCGACCCCCGCGGCGCGTGCGGCCTTGGGAAGCAGGCTGTTGGCGGTCATGCCCGGAAGGGCGTTGGCCTCGAGACACCACGGCATCCCGGCGGCGTCCACGATGAAGTCCACCCTGGAGTAGTCCCTCATGCGCAGGGCCCGATGGGTCTCCAGTGCCAGGGCCTGAAGTCGCTCGGCCAACGCAGACGGGATGTCGGCGGGAAAGATCTCCTCGGCCAGCCCCGGCTGATATTTGCATGCGTAGTCGAAGATCTCATGGGCGGGAATGATCTCGCCCACGGGGAGCGCCTCGTCCCCCAGGATGCCCACCGTGAGCTCCCTGCCGCGCACGTACCGCTCGAAGAGCACCACGTCCTCCCACGTGCGGCTCTCGGCCAGCGCGGCCTCCAACTCCGCCCTGGTGTGCGCAAGGACCAGACGCAGAGAGGATCCTCCACCGGACGCCTTGACGATGACGGGGAGCCCGAGCGTGGCCTCGACTTCCTGGGCCGAAGGCTCGCCGGTCATCCACTCCGGCGTGGGTATTCCTGCGTCCCGGAGCAGCCTCTTGGTGACTTCCTTGTCCATGGCCAACGAGCAGCCCAGCCTGTCGCTGCCGGTGTAGGCCACGCCCGCCACGTCCAGGAGACTCTGGATGGTGCCATCCTCACCGGAGCCCCCGTGGAGCGCCAGGAAGAACACGTCCACCTGCCCGAGGGACGGATGCCGGGTGAGGGCCACCGTGTGCCCCTCGTCCAGGACCTCCAGTTCGGCGTGGGCCGGAGGCACGATCCGGACGCCCTCCACCAGCAAGCGAGCCTCTTCCTCCCGTGCGAGGGCGCCCCGGACGGTGTCCACGGCAACCACGTCGTGCCCCGCCTCGCGAAGCGCTTGGGCCACCTGCGCCCCCGATGACAGGGACACGTCCCGCTCGTCCGAGGTACCGCCCATCAGCACCGCGATCTTCATGGGGCGCTCCGGCGGTCTTCCGCAGGCCGCATCGAGCTCAAACGGCGGCGCCCGTAAGGGTGCGCACCACGTCGTAGCGGGTCACGATGCCGCTGAGGGCCGAGCCCTCCCGCACCAGGCAGGCATCGTTTCCTCGTTGGAGGAGCCGGGTCACCTCATCGGCGTCCACGTGTCCGTCCAGCACCGGGTAGGGGGCCCCCATGATGGACTCCACCGGCTGATCGAGAACGGCCGGATCGCCGATGACCCGGGACATGAGATCGCTCTCGGCCACCGAGCCGACGCATTCGCCGTCCAGTACCACCGGCAACTGACCGATGTCGTGGGCGGTCACCGTCGACAGCGCCATGCGCACCGGGGTGCCCGGCGCGACGGAGATGACGCCTTCGCCACCCTTCGACTTCACCAACTCATCGACGCTTCGCCGCTTGGGCCGGGCGAGGAATCCGTTCTCCCTCATCCAATCGTCGTCGAAGGTCTTGCTCAGATAGTGCTCACCCCAGTCGCACAGGACCGTCACGATGAAGGCCTCGGGGTCGTCGATCTCCTTCGCCTTCTGGATGGCTGCATGGGTGATGAGCCCCGCGGAGCCGCCCACGAAGATGCCCTCCTCCCTGGTGAGGCGGCGGGCCATCTGGAAGGATTCCGAGTCGGTCACGGTCACGTACTCGTCCACCAGGTCGAGGTCCAGCGTCCCGGGGATCTTGTCGTTCCCCAAGCCCTCCACCTTGTACGGTTTCCCCTCGACGTTCTCGCCGGTGTTGAAGAAGGGGGCGATCATGGAGCCCACCGGGTCCACGCCGACGATCCGCACCTCGGGGTTCTTCTCCTTCAGGAAACGGGCCGTGCCCGTGATGGTCCCGCCGGTGCCGGCGCCCGCGAAGAAGTGGGTGATGCGACCCTCGCTCTGCTCCCAGAGCTCGGGACCCGTCGTCCGGTAGTGGGCCTCGGGGTTCGCTGGGTTGTAGAACTGGTTGGCCAGCACCGCCCCGGGGATGTCCGCAGTGATGGCCTTGGCCTTCATGACGTAGTTCTCGGGGTGGTCCGGCGGAACCGCGGTGGGCGTGATGATGACCTCGGCCCCGAAGGCCCTGAGGAGTTTCACCTTCTCCTGACTCATCTTGTCGGGCATGGTGAAGATGCAGCGGTACCCCTTGATGGCGGCGGCCAGCGCCAGGGCGAGTCCGGTGTTGCCACTGGTGCCCTCCACGATGGTACCCCCGGGCTTGAGGCGCCCATCCTTCTCGGCCGCCTCGATCATGGCCAGCCCGATGCGGTCCTTCACCGAGCCGCCGGGGTTCATGAACTCGGCCTTTCCGTACACCGGCGTCCTGCACCCGTCCGTCACGCGATTCAGACGAACCAGCGGGGTCCAGCCGACCATCTCGAGTACATCGTTGTAGGGGCGGCGGTGGCGCTGGGACATGCCGAGACTCCCAAGGTTTGTCGTGTTCGAAGGGGCCAGTCGAGAGGGTGCAATTCCGGTGCCATACCGGATCGGCCCTGAAAGCCTACCGGGAGGCGGAGGTCGATGCCAGCCCCGGCGCCATGGGCCCTGGGCTCAGAGGGCCGTGCCCACCGTATCGGGCCTGGGGCGCTTGGAGAAGTGCACCGGCACCTGGGCCCAGACCTCGATGCGCTTGCCGCCACGCCGCGCCGGACGGAAACGGAGTTCCTTGGCGCCGCTCACCGCCGCCGAATCGAAGGCGGCATGCCCCGAAGAATCCATCACCTCTACGCTGTCCACCTGGCCGGTGTCGGTGACCCTGACCCGGAGCAGGGTCTCCCCCTCCATGTCCTGATCCCAGAGCTGGAGCGGGTAGTCGATGGGCACCTCGCCGTAGAGGGGAGCGGGCTGCTCGATCTCGCCGTCGCCGGCGCACCCCCACGACAGCAGCACGGCCGACGCGGCGGTGGCGGCGATGACAACGGTACGAAGTAGTCGATCCTGGTTCAAAACGGCTAGTCCTTGGCCTCGCGCCTCAGAGCGTAGAGAAGGTCCAGAGCTTCCTTCGGGGAGAGTCCGTCGGGTTCGATGTCCCTGAGACGGCGCACCACGGGGTGCTCGACCTGGAACATGGACAACTGATCGGGCGGGGCCTCGGAGCCCGGCCGGTGCGCGCCGCGCCGGCCCAGCCCTTCGCCCCCGTGGGTATGTGTTCCTTCCAACTCCGACAAAAGTTCCCGGGCCCGCGCGATGACGCCGGACGGCAGTCCCGCGAGCCGCGCGACCTGGATCCCGTACGACCGGTCCGCGCCTCCGTCCGCCAGGCGCCTGAGGAACACCACGTCGTCTCCCACTTCCCGCACCACCACGTTCATGTTCTTCACGCCCGCCAGGAGGTCGCCCAACTGGGTGAGTTCGTGGTAGTGCGTGGCGAAGATGGTCCTGGCCCCGAGGCGCTCGTGGATGTACTCGGTGACCGCCCACGCGATGGACACGCCGTCGTACGTGGAAGTGCCGCGTCCGATCTCGTCCAGGAGGACCAGCGACCGCTCGGTGGCGCCGTGGACGATGGCCGCCGTCTCGCTCATCTCCACCATGAACGTCGACTGGCCCCTGGCGAGGTTGTCCGACGCGCCCACCCTCGTGAAGATGCGGTCGGTGACCGGCAGGCGCGCGGCGTCGGCGGGCACGAAGGAACCTACCTGGGCCAGGAGTTGGATGAGGCCGACCTGGCGGAGCACCGTGCTCTTTCCCGCCATGTTCGGCCCGGTGAGCACGACGATCCATCCGTTTTCATCCAGGACCAGGTCGTTTGGAATGAACTCCTCCCTCGGCATCATGGTCTCCACCACGGGATGACGCCCCGCCCGGACCTCCAGGTCGAAACCGGTGTGTACCTCGGGCCGCACGTACCCCAGGCGCTCCGCCACCTGGGCGAAGGTCGTCAGCACGTCCACGGCGGCCACGCGGGACCCGGCGTCCTGGAGCCGGGTCACCTCGGAGGCCACCTGGGCCCGGATCCGGCCGAAGAGTTCCCCCTCCAACTGGCCGATGCGGTCCTCGGCGCCGAAGACCTTCTCCTCCCACGCCTTGAGCTCGGGCGTGAAATACCGCTCGCCGTTGGCCAGGGTCTGCTTGCGGATGAAGTCGTCGGGCACCTTGTCCAGGTTCGACTTGGTCACCTCCAGGTAGTACCCGAAGACCTTGTTGAAGCCCACTTTCAGCGACGAGATGCCGGTGCGCTCCCGCTCGCGGGTCTGAAGACCGGCGATGAAGTCCACGGCCCCGTCCCGGACCTCACGGAGATCGTCCAGCTCGGTGGACCATCCCGTCCTGATGACGCCCCCCTCCTGGAGGGTGGCCGGGGGATCGTCGGCGATGGCCCGGCCGAGGAGGTCGCGCAGGTCCTCCAGGCAATCCATGTCGGAGGTCAGGGACCGCAGAAGGGCGGAAGAGGCTTCACCGCCCGCGTCGCGGATGGCCGGGAGCCGCTCCAGGGAGCGCCGCAGCCCCAGAAGGTCCCGGGGCGCCACGCGCCCGGTCCCCACCTTCCCCGCCAACCGCTCCAGGTCGCTGATGCCCCCGAGGGCGTCGCGCACGCCTGCACGGAGCTTCGGCGAGCCGTGCAGTTCCGTCACGGCGTCCAGGCGGATCCAGATGTCCTCGGGGATCACCAGGGGTTCCAGGATCCACCGCCGCAGGAGCCGAGCCCCCATGGCAGTCACGGTCTCGTCCATGACCGCCAGGAGCGTCCCGCCCTCCTCCCCGGCCCGGAGAGGTTCCACCAGCTCCAGGTTCCGGCGGGTCATCTCGTCCAGGAGCATGACGTGTCCCGGGCGGAGGATCTTCACCGGCTTGAGATGTCCCACGCCCGCGGGGCGGATCTCCCCCAGGTACTGGACCAGCGCCCCCGCCGCGCGCACCAGGGAGACGTCCCCGCTCTGGAAGCCGAACCCCTCCAGCGACTGGACGGCATACGCCCGCAGCAGCTCGTCGCTGCAAACGTCGCCCTCGAACATCCAGTCGTCGCGGAAGGTGAAGGCGGGCCCTCCGGCCTCCCGAACCAGGAGGCGGGACGTCTCGAGCGCCCGGGGGAGCAGAAGCTCCGACGCCTCGAGGCGACCCAGTTCGGCGGTGAGTTCGGCAGCAGGCACCTTTCGCGCGGTGAGGTCGCCGGTGGAGACGTCCAGCACCGCCAAGCCGAACGCGTCGGCACCCTCCCTGCCCTCGGGGACCACGGCCACCAGGAAGTTGTTGCGGCGCTCCGAGAGCAGACCCTCGGCCAGCACCGTGCCCGGGGTGATCACCTCGGTGACCTCGCGCTTCACGATCCCCTTGGCCAGGGCCGGGTCCTCCACCTGGTCACAGATGGCGACCCGGCGGCCCAGGCGCACGAGGCGGGCCAGGTAGTCGTCCAGAGCCTTGGCCGGAATCCCTGCGAGAGGCACCCGTGCCGCCGCGCCGTTGTTGCGCGACGTCAGGGTCAGGCCCAGGAGTCGCGCGCCTTCCTCGGCGTCGGAGTGGAACAGTTCGTAGAAGTCCCCCACCCGGAAGAACAGCAACGCATCACGATGGCGGGATTTGGCTTCCCGCCACTGCTGCATGAGAGGGGTATCGTCGGAGCCGGACATGGTGCCAAGGATACCCGGCCGGAGGGGATTGGATCAACCGGCGGGCCGGGCCGGCTGCCTCCCCGCCTTGGGCTCCCCCTTCAGGCCCACGCGCTTCCACAGCGCCTGGAAGCGTGGATCGGGAACCAGCGGGTCGAAGGCCGGGTCACGGAGCAACCAGTAATGACTCTCGTCGGCGGCACGCTCCAGCCAGTCGAGGGCCTCGTCGTACTGGCCCAAGCCGAGGTACGCGTATGCGAACCCTTGTGGAGACAACTTCCGACCCTCCTCCAGGGCCACCAGGGCCGTGTCCAGGATGGCGCGGGCGCGGACCGTGTCCCCCCGCCAGGCGAAGGTGATGGCCCAGGAAGGGTCCAGGGGCCTCGGCACCAGGGGAAGCCACAGGGAATCCAGCGCCTCGGACTCCTGCCGGTGGCCCATGAACGCCAGGTTTCCCGCCAGACCGGGAAGCGCCGAGGGTTCGTCCGGGAAGTCCCGATCGAAGGCCCGCCGCGCCTCCAGTCCCTCCTCGAAGCGCC
>DATHZE010000032.1:0-2311 GCA_035458765.1 Longimicrobiales bacterium | reverse complement strand
TCCGACCTGTTCGCTAATCCCGCAAGCTTCGGGGGATCTGCGTCTTTCGGATAAGAAGAAAAGATCCCGGGTGTGTGCGATGTATGGCGGGTAATACGCTTGTTGTGGGTCTGGTTGAGGTCTTCCCGGCTTCCGATCCGCCTCCCATTACATGGTCTGCCGATCCCACCCCATGCCGCTCCCGATGCCTCTCGGGTGACTTCCGTACAGGTCCTTCTTCGAGCTGGTCGCTGCGCGGCGCCCTTCCGAGCCGGCTGCGACGGGATGGCGCAGGAGGGTTGATCGGCCAGCCGGGAGGGCCACGGCCAGGTCGCACCGGGAGGGAAGGGTGCCCTGACCGCTGCCAATATGCTTCGGAAGTGACCGGACCGCCATCAAGAAGCCCGTCCCGGCGCGCCATGCCCCCGCCCGGCGCGGCGCGCCATCCTGGACCATGGACGACCGCCCGCACGCTGGCCCGCGATCCCGGGATGACCTCGTCCGCGTGACGCTCGCGGACGGCGAGATCCTGGTGCGGGTCCCGCGCCTGCCCCACCTGATCTCGAAGGTCCGTTCCCTGCCCGGTCGGCGCTGGGACGCCAAGGCGTCCGTTTGGCGCGTTCCGGACACACCGGCCGCCCGAGACGCCGTCAGGACGGCGTTCGGGAAGAAGACCGCCCAGGGCGATTCCCGCCCACGCCTCATCGCGCTCTTCGAAGACGAGATGCGCCTGAGGGGCTACGGAGCCCGGACCAGAAAGGCGTATCTCGGGCACGCGCGCCGGTTCCTGACGAATTCCTACGATCCCGAAGACCTGGCCGGTGCGCTGCGGGCATACCTCCTGCGACGGCTGGGCGCTGACGGTGTATCCCGCTCCTACCACAACCAGTTGGTGAGCGCTCTCAAGCTGTTCTGTTCCATCGCACTCGGGCGGCAGATCGAGGACCTGCACCTCGTGCGCCCGCGCAGGGAGCTCCGCCTCCCCACGGTGCTCAGCCAGCAGGAGTTCCACCGATTCCTCGCCGCGGTGCGCAACCCCAAACACGTGGCGATCCTCGCCGTCGCCTACTCCGCCGGGCTCCGGGTCAGTGAGGTCGTGCGGCTCCGCCCCGAGGACCTGGACCGCGAGCGCGGCCTCCTCCAGGTCCGCGGCGGGAAGGGCCGCAAGGACCGCCACACGCTCCTCTCCGAGACCGCCCTGGCGCTGGTCGATGCGTACCTCGACGGCGCGCCCCCGGGCCGTTGGCTCTTTCCCGGCGCCCGGCCGGGCCGCCCCCTGACCGCCCGAACGGTGCAGAAGGTCACGGCCAGGGCCCGCGAGCGGGCGGGCATAACCAAGCCCCTGACGCCCCACGTCCTCCGGCATTCCTTCGCGACCCACCTCCTCGAGAGCGGAACCGACGTCCGCATCATCCAGGAGCTCCTTGGCCACACCAGCGTGCGCACGACCGAGATCTACACCCACGTCTCCACGCGGCAGATCCAGCGCATCCGTAGCCCGCTGGATGTCACCCCGGGGACTGAACGGTGAGCGGGCAGGGGATCCGCGCCTTCGGCTGCGCTCCGTATTGTGCGGAATCGGTGCGCGAGGCAGGAGCACCGGCCGGTGTACTTCCGCCGGGACGGCCGAATACACTCCCTTCCGTGCCGATACCGCTACCAGGCCGGTCGCCCCGGCTTCACCCCCCCAGCGCGTCCAGCGTCTGCCAGCCCTGGTCTCTCCGCCCTTCCTCCACGTCGTGGATCAGCTCCACCAGGCGGCGAACCAACGGCGTGTCCACGCCCACCTCGTCTCCCAGCTCCGCGATGGGCGCGATCTGGGCGTCCACCTCGGTCTTCCGCTTCCGCACTGCCAGGTCGCGCCAGACGCCGCTGTGGGTCTTGGCCGACGCACGGTTGAACGCCACCAGCCGGTCCAGGCTGTCGTGGGCATCCGCTGCCAGGGCGGTGGCGCCGAAGGCACGAGGGTTGAAACCGTCGAAGCCTTCGGGACGGATGCCCTGGGCCGCCGCCACCCGCATCACCTCCCGGCCCAGCTCGACGAGCACGGGGCGGTGTGCCTTCGAGGCCAGCACGTCGGCGATGGACGCCTCGGCCAGGGCGGTGGCGAAGAGCAGGCTCCCGTACGCCAGCTTGCCCCACAGATAGCCCCAGATGTTGTCCGTCAGGACGGCGTCGCGCTCGAAGAGGCTCAGGAGCGTGTGCACCTCCCGAGCGCGCGAGGTCATGGCTCCGTTCAGCTCCCCCACCACCACGGCGCCCCGGTTGCCCCGCTGGATCACGCCGGACTCCATGACGTCGGCGCCGAAGTTCACGAAGCACCCCACCGTCC
>DATHZE010000031.1:0-12395 GCA_035458765.1 Longimicrobiales bacterium | reverse complement strand
GCTGCGGGGAGCTCCCGTTCCCCGGGGTCCACGAGGTGAAAGACCAGCACCTCGTGTCCCTGGTGCCGCAGGAACTGAAGAGCGGTCCGGGTCTGCCCCGGCGCGACCAGGAGGTCGGAGAGCAGAATCACCAGCCCGCGTCTGCGGAGCCTCACCGCGACATCCCGCAGGGCGCTCTCCGCCGACGTGCCACCTCCCGCCTGCAGTGGGCGCAGCCGACGGACGAGTTCGTTCCACTGGCGCCGACCCCCCCGCGTGTGCACGCGCTCCACAACCGTGTCGTGGAACGCGGCAAGGCCCACCGAGTCACCCTGGCGCAGCAGGATCAACGCCAGTGACGCTGCCAGGTGCTTGGCATACCAGAGCTTGGTGGGAAGGACGGCCGGATCCGAACTCCAGCCCATGGAGTCGCTCACGTCGAGGAGGATGTGCGCCCGGAGGTTCGTCTCCTCTTCGAACTGCTTGACGTAGAAGCGGTCCGAGCGGCCGTACATCCGCCAGTCGATGTACCGAAGGTCGTCGCCGGACTGATACGCGCGAAGCTCTGCGAACTCGGCGGAGAAGCCTCGATGTGGGGATCGGTGCAGACCCATCAGGAACCCCTCCACGACTTCGCGGGCGATCAACTCCATCCCCCCGAGCTGCGCGAGCGTCGACGGGTCGAGGAGGTCGGGCCGGGAGGCCCCCGAGGTATTGCGCGGTTCCTGGATCATGGCGGGCCACGGAAGCTAGGGGTGGGGGGGCGCCGGCTCAACGGTGTGTCCTCATGCGTCCCCATTGTGTCCACTGTCGGTGACAGATGGAGGCGGCAATCGGTGAGAACACGTCAAGAATCGTCGTGGCACGCGTCCTGCCCCCTGGAACGTGGAACCGTCGTACTCTCGGGGATCATGATGAACACGCGGCATTGGCTCGGAACGCTGGCACTCCTCGCGCTGGGCGCCGGAGGTGTGTCCGCCCAGGACTATGCCCCGGAAGACCTTCCGGAGGCGCGCATCTGGCTGGACCGGGGGAATGACCCCCTTCTTCAGCGAGGGGATCGGGTACGGGTGTACTACCGGACGGCGGCTGATGCATACGTTGCGATCTTCCACATCAACTCCGACGGGAACCTCCAGCTGCTCCACCCGCGGGCGCCGGAGGATGAGCACTTCGCCAGGGCCGGCCGGGATTATCGCCTGCTCTTTCCGCAGTCCTCCTACTGGTTCGTGGACGAGTACCCGGGGAAGGGGTACTTCTTCCTGGTCGCGTCGCCGGAGCCCTTCGATTTCGGGGCCTTCGGCTACGATCCCTACGAACGTGGGTGGAACCTCACCACCGTGGGGAGAACCGTCTATCAGGATCCGTACCTGGCCATCGACGACTACGTGGCGCGCCTGATTCCGGATTGGGAGAGGATCCCCTACGCGGTGGACTTCATCGCGTACGACGTCGGTGCGTTGCACGAATATCCGCGCTTCCTCTGCTACGACTGTCACGGGTACCGGAGCTACGCCGCGTGGAACCCGTATACCTACGCCTGCACCTCCTTCCGTGTAGTGATCTGGGACGACCCGTACTTCTATCCTGCCTACCGCTATCGCGGGACCAGGGTGGTGTTCGCACAGCCCCGCCCCGGGGTGGGACGGTACGAGTTCAAGGAGCGGGCCGCCGGCGAACCCTGGTCTCCCCTGACGCGGACGCGCCAGCCTCCGCTTCGCAGGCCGGCGCAATACCTGGAACCGGCGGGAACGAGCGCGCCCCCCACGGGGGAATGGGTGCCGCCTCGGCGGGCAGTCACCCCTACCGAGACGCTGAGGCGGGGCGCCTCCTCGCCTGCACCGGGGGAGGGGAGTCGACCCACCGTGACGCCTCGGCGTGCCGACCCCAGCCAGGGGAGCCGGGTCCAAGCGCCGGAGACGGGCACGCGGACTCCGTCGGGTCAGGCCGCCCCCCGGGCGGCTCCGACTCGGGGCCAGGCGGCTCCTCCGACGCCGAAGACCGGCCCGGACCGGCCCGTGCTCCAGCGGAGACCCTCGGCACCGGCGACTCGGGCGCGCCCTGGTGGGGCCACCGTGAAGCCCCCCTCCGGTGGAACGGGCGTCTCCCGTCCGTCCTCGGGAGGTACCCGATCGGTGATGCCGTCACGACCCAGTTCCGGAGGTCGGCCTCCTGCGAACCTTTCTCCGCGGCCGTCCACCCAGGCGCCCCAGGCTCGGCCTCAGGCCCGTCCCAGCACGGGCAAGCCCGCGGCTCGGCCTCAGGCCAAACCTTCGGGCGGGCGGAAGCCATCGACGCCTCCGCCCAGGCGGAAGCCGGGAGGCGGCGGCGGTCTGACCTGAACCGGCTTGTCGTTGCTGCCCGGGGGCGGTAGTTCAGCGCCCTCCCCAAGAGAGCGAGAACTGGGCGATGGTGGCGTCCTCCATGTCGCCACGCTGGACGGCCCCGGCGAAGGACAGATTCACACGGCCCAGGATCAGGGAGGCACCACCGCTGACCTGGACGCCTCCGGAGATCATGGCCGCGCCGCCACGGAGGTCCAGGGCGCTGAGCCCACGGTACTCCGCCCCCACGCCGGCGTGGAGTTTGGGGGTCAGGCTCATCCCGTCCCCGAACCGATTCCGAACGTCCGCCGATACGGTGAAGTCCTCGTCGATGTCGTAGGCCGCCCCCACGGAGATCGTGGGATCGAACCGCATGTCCTCCAGGGTTTGTCTCACCTCCGCCGGTGCCGAGGCGAGGGGTTGCTTCTCGAAGTCCGTCGCGGTCCTCCCCTCCTCGAGGATGGTCGTACCCGGACGGTAAACCAGTTTCTCCTCGTTCCACCCGAAAGTGTTGAAGGCGTTGAGGATGGCCGCGCCGAGCGAGACTCGGCCTGCCTTCATCTGGAAGCCCAGGTCAGCCCCGATCCCCGATCCATTGTTGAACCCGCCCCCGTCCTGGTCGAAGGTGACCAGTGGGAAGGCCAGGTCCACGCGGACGGGGTCGCTCTGGGTACTCCCGCCCTCATCCCGACCCGCAGCGACCACGTGCCCCACGGAATACTTCAGGGTCACGCCCAGGGCCATTTCCCCGAGAGCAGACGACACGGGTCGGCCGTAGCTGAGCCCGGCGGTGGTCACGCCGAAGGCACGCAGGTTGGAGCCGACCAGGGACAGGTCGACCGGGGCCCCGTTTCGCCCGGCATTGCCGAACAGCATGGCCTCGACCATGTCGGGGGTCAGGTTCATCGAGGCGCCGGCGACCGTGGACAGTTGGAAGCCCAGGTGCCCCATGGAGAGCGCGAACTCGGAAACCTCGACCCCGACCTGACCTGTCTGGGATCCCCGAGCCGCCACACGGGCCAGCCAGTCCTCCTTCGTGGCGTTGGGAACCAGCGTCCCTTGGACGTCCTTGAGGTCAGACAGGGTGACCGGACCCAGCCCCTGCCTCACCGAAAAGGGCGCAACGGCCAGGGAGAAGCCGGCCCCGGGCATGCCCAGGCCGGCAGGGTTCACGGAGATGGCGCCGAACCCGCGCGCGATGGCCGTGGCGTTGCCCGCCAGACCCAGCGTCGCGGCACTGGCGTTGGCGAGCTGCGCCGTGACGGATGCCGAGGGCAGGAGGCTCCCGAGAGCCACCGATGCGATCAGCCTGAACCTTCGGCTCTTCGTGTGCATGGTGTCTCCCTAGCCGGTGACGAGGGTGAGGTCCATGGTTACGGCCATGTCGAGTCGCTTGTCCGTGCGGAGGAGCACGGGTTGCGCGGCAGCCGACACCGTCCCGATCCCCGTCAAGCTCACCTCCTCCTTGCCGAGGAATGATCTGAATTCCTCGCCCGTGTAGGACAGGGAAATGGTTGAGACCGCCGCGCGTTCGATATCCACGCGCCTGGTGAGCGTGCCACCGGGGTACTCGATGACCAGATCCATGGTCAGCGCCACCGCAAAGGGATTCAAGATGTCCAGCTCCAGGCTCCCGGACTGGATGTGTTCCAGCACGGTGGCGTCGATGTTGGACACGTTCAGATCGGCCGGGTCCAGTTCCACGGAGCGCCCGGCGGCCTTCACCGTGACGAAGGCCGCCTGGATGACGACGGCGCCTACGCTCAGCGTGAGCTTCTCGGCGGTGTCGATGGTTGTGGCCTGTCCCCCCGGGGAGATCACCTCGGCCGATGCCAGGAGCGTCGGCGCCATCGACCCTCCCGCCAGGGTGATCCCGCGCGTGACGGTGGACCCGGGCGGCATCGCGGAGGACACGGTCTCCTGGCCCAGCACCTTGCCACCGGGACCGTCCATGATGGTGAGGACGACGGAACCACCTCCCGCGAGAGGATCGAAGGAGAACCCGTTCTCGACGCTCACCGTCACCGACCCGGTTTCCAGGACAGCTCCCACGACGTCCGTGGGCAGCCGTCTCGAATCGGAGAACGTTCCACGAAACGCGGGTGCTGGCCCCGGGCCGTCCACGCACGCCGTGCAAAGCTCACCCAGGGTTCCCTGTGCCTTGAACGAATCGACGGCGACCGCGAACACTCCTCCGCCCATGAGCACGCCATCGGGAAGGAACTCCTCTGCCTGGATGCCGGTGTTGTCCAGGGGAACGATCCACCGTTGCTCCACCATGGGGGCGTCGGTAGGCAGGTCACACCCCACCAGCGCAGCCACACCGAGGAGGATCAGTCCGGATCGAGAGGCCATCATGTCAGAGGGGCTCGGCAGAGGTGGCGGGAGAGGCCGCGTCCGGGCTCGCAGGGTCCAGGGCGCGATCTCCGTGGTGGACTCACGTTAGAAACGAACGGCGCGCGTGGCAACGAGAAAGCGGCCCCGGGCCAGGTCTTCGGCCCTCTCAAACAGACCGTTAACTTTCTTGGTCTATTCCCAAAGGCTCATTGGCCTCTGGGGCAACGCCATGCCTCCCCCCGGAACGCCCGAACGCCCGTGCTCCTCGACCACATCCGCAATTTCTGCATCGTCGCCCATATCGACCACGGCAAGTCGACCCTGGCCGACCGACTCCTCGAGCGCACCGCCACGCTCGACAAGCGACAGATGCGCCAGCAGGTTCTGGACGACAACGAGTTGGAGCGGGAGCGTGGCATCACCATCAAGCTTCATGCGGTCCGGATGGGGTACAGGGCCTCCGATGGCCAGGAATACGAACTGAACCTCATCGACACGCCCGGGCATGTGGACTTCACCTACGAGGTCTCCCGGTCGCTGGCTGCGTGCGAGGGAGCGCTCCTCGTCGTGGACGCCACGCAGGGGGTCCAGGCGCAGACCCTGTCCAACCTCTTTCTGGCCCTGGACGCCGGCCTCGAGATCATCCCTGTTCTGAACAAGGTGGATCTGCCGGGCGCGGAGCCGGAGCGCCGCCGTGAAGAGGTGGCTGATCTCCTGGGCGTCGATCCCGACTCGGTGCTCATCGCCAGCGCCAAGGAGGGGATCGGCATCAACGAGATCCTCGAGGCAATCGTCGAACGCGTCCCGGCACCCAAGGGGGACCGGAACGCTCCGCTGCGGGCCCTGATCTTCGACTCCTACTACGACAAGTATCTGGGTGCGGTGCCGTCGGTGCGCGTGATGGACGGCGTCCTCAGGGCCGGCATGCGGGTCACGTTCGGAAACGTGGACCGGAAATACGAGGTGACCGAGGTCGGGTATCTTCGCCTCGGGCGGAGCCCCCAGCCTGAACTCACCCCGGGAGAGGTCGGCTACGTTGTGGCCGCGATCAAGGAGGTGGGAGACACACGGGTCGGTGACACGATCCTGGATGCCGACAACCCCGCGGCGACCTTGCTGCCTGGGTACCAGGAGGCACGTCCCATGGTGTTCGCCGGTCTCTATCCCACGTCTTCGGACGACTACGAAGACCTTCGGGATGCTCTCGAGAAGCTCCGCCTGAACGACGCGAGCCTTCACTACGATCCGGAGACGTCGGTTGCCCTCGGTTTCGGGTTCCGCTGCGGCTTCCTGGGGCTCCTCCACATGGAGATCATCCAGGAGCGCCTGGAGCGGGAATTCGGCGTGGACCTCATCACCACGGTGCCCACCGTCGAATACCACGTGACGCTGACGAACGGCGAGGGCCTGCACGTGGAAAGCCCGACGGCCCTTCCCGATCCCGGTCGGGTCGCCACCGTCGCCGAGCCCATCGTGAAGGCCCACATCGTTTGTCCCGCCGAGTATATCGGAAGCGTCCAGAAGCTCTGCCACGAGCGACGGGGGGTGTTCAAGGGCATGCAGTACCTCGACCCACAACGGGTGGAGATCAACTTCGAACTGCCCCTGTCCGAAATCGTCCTGGATTTCTACGATCGCCTGAAGAGCGGCACCCGCGGATATGCTGCGCTCGACTACGAGTTCCTGGAGTACCGGCCCGGCGACCTGATTCGGCTGGACATCCTGGTGAACGGTGATCCCGTGGACGCCTTCAGCGTCATCATCCACCGGGGCAAGGCTGAAGAGTACGGGCGGGATCTGGTTCGGAAGCTCAAGGAGTTGATTCCCCGCCAGCAGTACGACGTGGCTCTGCAGGCCGCCATCGGGAACAACGTCGTCGCCAGGACCAACGTCAAGGCGCTGCGGAAGAACGTCACCGCCAAGTGCTATGGCGGGGACATCACCCGAAAGCGGAAACTTCTGGAGAAGCAGAAGGAGGGGAAGAAGCGGATGAAGCAGGTGGGATCCGTGGAGATTCCCCAAGAGGCCTTCCTCGCCGTCCTGAATCTGAGCGGCGAATGAGTCCCGCCCCCGCCGACGCCGCGGGGCGCCGGCGGGTAGTCCGGGCGCCGAACCACCTCGGGGACGTCGTCATGGCCCTTCCGGCTCTGGCCGCCGCGGGCGCCGACGTGATGGTGCGCGGGTGGCTGGCCCCCATCCTGGAGATGGCGGAACTGCCCGGTCGGATCCTGCGTCTGGAGCCGGGCTTCGCGGGATGGCGTCGGGCCGTGGGTGCGCTCCGGGAGGGCGGGTACCGAGACGGTCTGCTCCTCACCCCCTCGTTCAGCGCGGCGTGGCTCTTTCGGTGGGGAGGGGTCTCGTCGTTGAGGGGGACGGCAACCGATGGACGGGCCTGGATGCTGAGTCAACGCTTGCCCAGGCAGGCTCTTCGGGGGCACCACCGCATCAACCAGTATCGCCTGCTTCTGGGACAGGACCCGGCCGTTGAGCCGGCATTCCGGAGGCTCCATCCCGCCCGACGTGTCCAGGAGGCGTGGTCCAACCGGATCGGGGCGGGGCGGGGCCTCGTGGGACTCTTCCCCGGTTCCAACGCCAGCGCGCGCAGGTGGCCCGTCGAGCAGTTTTCCCGGGTCGCGAGCGTGCTTCTGGAGCGCCGCATGGGTGTGGTGGTCCTCGGGGGCAGGGGAGAACGTCACCTGACTGCAGCCGTCGCCGGTGGAGCGCCAGGGGCGCTGGACCTCGGTGGGGAGACGGATCTCGTCGGCTTGGCGGCGATCCTGTCGCTGTGCAGGGTGGTCGTGACCAACGATACCGGCCCCATGCACCTTGCGGGTGCCCTGGGCGTGCCCACTGTTACCCTGTGGGGCCCATCCGATCCGAAGGAGGTCGGACCCCCCGGACCTCGGCATGCCCGGGTTACCGGCCGCGCGTTGCCCTGCAAGCCTTGCTTCAAGAACTCGTGCCCGAGGTCCGGAGCGGGCACTCTTCTCTCTCAGGCGCACGAGGAGTGTATGCGACTCATCGAGGTGGACCAGGTGCTGGCGGTCGTCGAGGCCATGCCGGCGGAGGGTCCGGCGTGAGCCGCCGGTGGGCCGTGGGCGTGGACATCGGCGGAACCAATGTCGTCGTGGGCCTGGTTCCCGAGGAGGGCGGGCACCCCACGGCCCTGCGCACGCGGGCCACGGCGAGTCTCGGTGACCCCGACGCCGTGGTGGTCGAGCTCGCCAGGATGGTCCGCGAGGCCATCCGTGAGGGAAGGGAGGACGCGGGTGACGAGGTGCTCGGCGTAGGGATCGGCAGCCCGGGGCCCCTCGACCTTGCGGAGGGCGTCGTGCTCGACGCCTTCAACCTCGGCTGGAAGGACTTCCCCCTCCGCGATCGTCTCTCGGAGTCGCTGGCGATGCCGGCGCTCCTCGACAACGACGCCAATTGCGCCACGTGGGGTGAGTACTGGCTCGGGGCCGGCAGGAACGTGAGCAGCCTCGTGGGCGTGACGCTGGGCACGGGGATCGGAGGCGGCGTCGTGTTGGATGGACAGCTCATCCATGGAGCGTCGGCGTCCGCGGGGGAACTGGGCCACATGACCATCGACTTCCACGGTCGTCGCTGCAAATGCGGCAACTACGGCTGCCTCGAGGCTTACGCGTCCGGGCCCAACATCGCGGCCCGGGCCAGGGAAGGTCTCGAGGCCGGGGCACAGTCCGTCCTCACTGGATTGGTGCAGGGAGACCTGGCACTGATCACGGCGGCTACCGTCTACGAGGGAATCCTGGATGGGGACGCGTACGCCGGAGAGGTCATGCTGGAGACGGCCAAGATCCTGGGGGCGGGATTGGCCAACATCGTGAACATCTTCAATCCCGAGATGATCGTCATCGTAGGCGGCGTGACCCGTGCCGGGGACTACCTCTTCACACCGCTCCGGTCCGAAGTACGGCGGCGTGCGTTCCGCTCCGCGGAGCAGGTGTGCCAGATCGTGCCTGGGGCCCTCCCGGAGACCGCCGGCGTCATCGGTGCAGCCGGCCTCTTTCTGAAGAGTCTCGGGGAGGGCTGAGGTGCCCCGCAGGGTCCTGGGCGTCGTAGGGACGCTGGTATGGGATCGAATCCTGGACCGAGATGGACGGGAGGTGCCCGTCGAGGAGTGGGGTGGGATCGCCTACGCGCTCTCCGCCCTGCGCGCGGCGTTGCCGGACGGTTGGACCATCCTTCCCGTCCTCAAGGTCGGCCGGGACCTTGCCGAGGAAGCGTTCCGCTTTCTCCGAGAGATTCCGGGTTTGGACGTCTCGGCGGTGATGGTGGTTCCCGAGAGCAACAACCGGGTCGAGCTTCGATACACCAGCGACGCCCGCCGCACCGAACGACTTTCCGGCGGGGTGCCGGCGTGGACCTGGCCGGAACTGGCCCTTCCGGCTGAGATGTGTGATGCGCTCTATGTGAACTTCATCTCGGGCATGGAGATGGAACTGCCCACGGCCCGGGCGCTCCGCACCGGGTATCCCGGCCCGGTCTACGCAGACCTGCACTCCCTCTTCCTGGGGATCGACCGGCACGGCGTGCGCGTCCCCCGCACCTTGCAGGGCTGGGGTGATTGGATGCGGTGCTTCGACGGCGTCCAGATGAACGAAGACGAGTTCGAACTGCTCGGCCGGGAAGCCGGGGACCCTTGGCAGCTTGCCGCGGAGGCCCTGGGGACCGAACTCAAGCTCATCGCGGTGACCCTGGGCGCGAAGGGCGCAGCGTATGTGGCCGCATCCGACTTCGACCCGGAACCGCTGCGATGGCGTGCCGCCCGGACGGTCCGGCTGGCCCCTGCGGCGCGCTCCGGTCGGGTCTGGCGGGAGGGACACCCCGTGGCCGGAGACCCCACCGGGTGCGGAGACGTCTGGGGTGCTACCTTCTTCGCGCGCCTGCTCGCCGGGGATGACCTGGAGAAGGCCATGGGGGAGGCGAACCGCCTCGCGTCCCTCAATGTGGGGCACCGGGGAGCGCGCGGGCTGTTCCGACACCTGGCGGGTCGACTTTCCCACGTACAAGGAAGCTAGAGGAGCAGACGTGCAGGTCATATCCGTACCCGGTTCCCTGGATCAGCAAACGGTGGACGAACTCCTGGACCGCATGCCTGCGCCGGGAGAAGGTCGGACGCTTTTCGACGCGCGCCACATGCGATGGGTGGATCCAAACGGAATGGTGGCACTCCTGGTGGCGGGCACGGCCGACGCCAAGCGGCAGGGTGTGCTGCCCCGCTTGGAGTTGCCCGAGAGTCCCGACGTCCTGGGGTACTTGAGCCGAATGGGGTTCTTCAAGGAGGCCCAAGGCGTTTTCGAGTTCGAGGACAAGGCGCCGCGGCGGGGTGCCGGTCCCTCCGACGTGTTGCTGGAGATCACCCCGATCCGGGCCAACGCGGACGTCCACGAGGTCGTGGACAGGGTGCAGGGCAGGGCAGGGGCCATCCTGGCCTCCAAGCTCGGATACCCTGGTACCGCGGTGGTGCAGTTCTCCGTCATTCTGTCCGAGGTGTGCCAGAACATCATCGAGCACGCGGAGGCGCCGGGATGGGTGGCCGCGCAGGCCTACAACTGGGCTCGCCGCCTCGGGCGCTGGGTCGTGGTGATCTCGGTCATGGACCTTGGGCGTGGCTTCCGGGGCTCCCTCTCCGACGAGCACGCCGCCCGGTACGGCGACCGGTGGAGTGACTCGACTGCACTGGAGGCGGCTTTCCTCCACGGCCTTACCCGGTTTCCGGACTCGGGAAGAGGTCAGGGCATCCAACAGATCCGGCGGCAGGTGCAGCGCTGGAACGGGGCCATTACCATCCGGAGTGGATCGGCGCGCATCGGGCAGGTGCCCGAGTGGGACGACACGCCACCCCTGGTGGAGGGCATGCGCCCGTTTCCCGGTGCTCAGATCAGCATCGTTCTTCCCGCGCGCGAGGGGAGCAAGGGATGACGGATCTCCCCCTGGACCCCATCGCCATCGACGTCGGCCACCTGGTTCAACGCACGGTGGCGTCCCTCTATTCCCACCTGGTGACCCGGCCCACCGGTCGCGCGGTGCGCATGGCGATCGAGAGCCAGCTGGCGGACGTCGGGGATCGGTCCCTTTCCCTCATCGATCTCTCCGAGGTCACCGTACTCGATTTCTCCTGCGCCGACGAGGTGGTCGCGAAGCTCCTGCAGCACTACGCCGGGGAGGGGCACGTCGAGGCGTTCTTCGTCTTCCGTGGGGTGCATGAGCCCCATCGGGATCAGATCGAAGTGGTGCTGCAGCGCCAGGGACTGGCCACGGTGGCGGAGACGGGGGAGGGCCGTTTCGAGCTTTTGGGCGCACGCTCTGCGGAGGAGGCCGCTGCCTGGACCACGTTGGAGGAACTGGGGCTCTTTTCCCGCGAAGAGCTCGAGACCGTGCTGCCCATGGCGGTTCATCGCGATGCGCTGGACCGACTCGTGCAGCGGAGGCTCGCGTTCCAGAGCCCCATTTCCGGTCGGTATCACGCACTGAGCCGTCTCGTTGCCCATTTGATGTAGTGGACGCCGGTCCACCAGGAGGAACTTCCATGGCAGATTCGCGGGAACCTCGCCGTCCGGGTGCGGCCACCCTGGGCATCCATGGCGGCGCGCGCGAACGGAAGGCCGGAGACCCCGTGGTCCCGCCCATCGTTCAGAGCGCCACCTTCGTGTGGGGGCAGCCTTCCGACGGCGAGCTTCTCTACAGCCGGTACGGAAACAACCCGAACCAGGAAGCTCTCGGGCGGAAGATCGCGTCGTTGGAGGGCACGGATGCAGGTGCGGCGCTTGCCAGCGGGATGGGCGCCACGGCGATGACGCTCCTCGCCCTCACGGAGCTGGGGGATCACGTGGTGGCGTCGTCCTACCTCTACGGGGCTACGTATTCGCTGCTCCGGGATGAGCTTCCCCGTCGAGGCGTGGCGACCACGTTCGTCGATCCGGAGTCAGGAGGATGGGAGGAGGCGTTCCGCCCTGAAACCCGGGTCGTCATGCTCGAGACGCCCACCAACCCCACGCTGCGCATCGTGGACCCGCGGCCCATCGTCGCCCTCGCGCATGCACGGGGGATCAAGGTCGTGATGGACGCCACGTTCGCCTCTCCGGTGAATCTCCGCGCCGCCGACTTGGGTGTGGATGTGGTGATCCACAGCGCCACCAAGTACCTGGGAGGGCATTCGGACCTCATCGCGGGTGTGGTGGCCGGTTCCGCGGAGGTGATACACGAGATCGTCCGTGTGTCGAGGCTGTACGGACCCGCCCTCGACGCGCACGCGGCGTGGCTTCTCGACCGGGGAATCCGGAGCCTGGACGTGCGCGTTCGACGGCACAATGAGAACGCCGCCGCTCTCGCCCAGTGGTTCGAAACCCGCTCCGAGGTCGCCCGCGTGCTCTACCCGGGGTTGCAGAGCCACCCCGATCACGCGTTGGCCAAGGAACTCCTCGGCGGATTCGGCGGCATGCTGAGCATCGTCGTGAACGGGGGAGGCGACGGGGCGGATCGCTTCATGAAGGCCCTCGAACTCGCCATGGTGGCGCCCAGCCTCGGTGGCGTGGAGACTCTGGTGTCACAGCCCCGCTACACGTCCCATGCTTCCCTCACCCGCGAGGAGCGCACGGCTCAGGGCATCGCCGAAGGGTTCGTGAGGATCAGTGTCGGCCTGGAGGATTTCGCAGATCTCCGTGACGATTTCGAGCGCGGCCTGAAGGCCGTGGGCTGAGGCGGGGCCGGCGGAACCCTTGCGGTTCCGCC
>DATHZE010000030.1:0-4592 GCA_035458765.1 Longimicrobiales bacterium | reverse complement strand
CCCGTGAAGATCCCCTACGTCGAGCTCCACTGCCATTCGGGCTTCTCGTTCCTGGACGGCGCATCCCACCCGGAGGAGCTCGTCCTGAGGGCCGCCGAGCTGGGCTACCCTGCCCTGGCCCTCACCGACCACAACGGCCTGTACGGCTCCATGGAGTTCGCCCACGCGGCCCGCCGCTCGGGCGTCCAGCCCATCACCGGCGCCGAGGTGACGCTCCGGGACTGCTTCCCCGGCCGGCCGGAGCCGGAAGGCGGGCACCACGTCACCCTCCTGGCCGAGACGCCCCGGGGGTACGCCAACCTCTCCCGCCTCCTCACCGAGGCCCACATGACGTCCCCCCGGGAGGATCCCCGCCTCCCCCTGGCCTCCCTCCTGGCGCGGTCGGCGGGGATCATCCTCCTCACGGGGTGCCGTCGGAGTCCGGTGTGGGCTGCCCTCCAGTCCTCGGTGACCGACGGCGAGGCCTTCACCCGGCAGCTCATCCAGGCGTTCGGGCCTGGAAGCGTCTTCGTGGAGCTTCAGGACAACGCCGTGAAAGGCGACGCCCAGCGCAACCGGACCCTGGCTCGCCTGGCAGGCCGCATGGGGCTCGGCGTGGTGGCTACCGGCAACGTCCACTACCACCGTCCCGAGCGCGCTCGCCTCCAGGACGTGCTGGTCTCCATCCGGAACCGCGCGACGTTGGACGGAGCCCACGGCGTGCGTCGGGCCAACCGGCTCTTCCAACTACCCGAGCCTTGGGAGATGCGCCACCGGTTCCGGACCCGCCCCGAAGCCATGACGAACTCGGTGCTCATCGCCGAGCGGTGTGCCGCCTTCGACCTCACCGAAGACCTGGGCTACGAGTTCCCCGACTTCGAGGGATCGGCCCACGGAGGCGCCCTCGAGACCCTGGCCGCCATCTGCCTCGCTGAAATCTCCCGGAAGTACAAGGCGAGCAGCGCGGAGGAGCGGAACGCCAAAGACCGCCTGCATACCGAACTCAAGCTGGTGGACCTCCACGGCCTGGCGGGCTTCTTCCTGGTCTACCGCGACATCATGGACCTGGCCAAGGAGGTGGCCCGGGACGTGCGCGCCGGTTCTCCCCGGGCTCAGGCCGGGCTTCCTCCCGGACGGGGGCGAGGCTCGTCGGTGTCCTCCATCATCTGCTACCTCATCGGCCTTTCCCATGTGGACCCGGTGAAGAGCAACCTCTTCCTGGGCCGCTTCCTCAACGAGGCGCTCCGCAGCGTGCCGGACATCGACCTCGACTTCCCCCGGGACATCCGGGAGCAGCTCATCCTCCGGGTCTACGAGAAGTACGGCCGCGAGCACACCGGGCTGGTATGTACTTTCCCCACGTACCGACTCCGCTCGGCAGTGCGGGAGATCGGAAAAGCCCTGGACCTTCCCATGGGCGAGTTGGAGAAGCTGGCCAAGCTGTCCGAGCACCGGTCAGCGTCGGGGCTGGCCGACGAGATCGCGTCGCTGCCGGAGTTCAAGGAGCGGGCCGACGCACCCCTCTGGAAGATGCTGGGCGAGCTGGCCGAGGACGTCTCGGGTCTTCCCCGCCACATATCCCAGCACGTGGGCGGCATGATCATCTCCAGCCGCCCCTTGGTGGAGATCGTTCCTCTGGAGCCCGCCGCGTGGGAGGGTCGGGTGCTGTGCCAGTGGGACAAGGACTCGTGCGAGGACGCGGGCTTCATCAAGATCGACTTCCTGGCCCTGGGAATGCTCTCTCTGGTGGAAGAGGCGGCGGACCTCATCGCCGTGCGCCACGACCACACCCCGGACCTCTCCCGCATCGACTTCCAGGACGCGGAGGTCTACGACCGCATCTGCTCCGGGGACAACGTGGGGCTCTTCCAGGTGGAGAGTCGGGCGCAAATCCAGATGATCCGCCGCACCCGCCCACGGAACCTGGAGGAGCTGGCCATCCAGGTGGCCATCGTTCGCCCGGGACCCATCGTGGGCGGTGCGGTGAACCCCTACGTGCGCCGCAGGGAGATGCTCCGGGAGAACCCCGGATACCAGATCCCCTACCCCCACCCCCGCCTGGAGGGACCGCTCGCCGAGACCCTGGGCGTCATCATCTACCAGGACCAGGTCCTCACGGTGTGCCAGGCACTGGCAGGATTCTCCGACGGCCAGGCGGAGTCGCTGCGTCGGGCCATGAGCCGGAAACGCTCCAAGGAGGCCATGAGGGCCCACTGGGAGGAGTTCCTGTCCGGGGCCCTGGCCAACGGCGTCGACGAGACCACGGCCCGGGAGGTGTTCCAGCAGGTCACGGCGTTCAGCGAGTTCGGTTTTCCCAAGTCGCACGCTGCGGCCTTCGGGCTTCTGGCGTACCAATCGGCGTGGCTGCGCCACTACTACCCGCTGGAGTACTACGTCGCCCTCTTCAACAACCAACCCATGGGCTTCTACTCCCTGGATGCCCTGGGACGGGACGCCCGGCGCAACGGAATCCGGACCCTCCTGCCCAACGTGAACCGGAGTGGTGTTCCCTGCACCGCCGAGGAAGGAGACCTCCGGATCGGACTGGGCTTCGTCCGGGGATGGGGATCGGAGATCGCCGAGCGGGTCGTGGACGAGCGGGAACGGCGGGGGCCCTTCCTTTCCCTGGCCGACTTCCTGCGGCGCACACCTGCGGCCCTGAAGCGTCCCGCCGTGGAGAACCTCGTCTGGGTGGGAGGCTTCGAGGACTTCGGACTCACCCGGCGTGAACTCCTGTGGCAGGCCGGACTCTGGCTGGGCCCCGAAACCGACGGCGAACGCTCTGGAGGACGGGACGACCACGCCCAGACCCAGTTGGCCCTGGAGGATCCCTATGCCGGGCTCGCCTTCCCGGACCTGGATACCACGGACCGCATGGTGGCCGAATACCGCATGCTCCACTTCTCGGCAGCCCTCCACCCTCTCTCACTTCTCAAGGGCCAACTTCCTTCGGGAACCGTCGATTCGAGCCGGCTCCACGACCTCAACCAGCACGCGACGGTGCGTGTGGCGGGGCTGGTGACCGCCCGACAAAGACCTGGAACTGCAAAAGGCTATGTCTTTGTCTTGATGGAAGATGAAGCTGGCGCCATCAACGTGATCGTGAAGCCGGAAATCTACGAACGTGACAAGAACGCCGTGCGCCTGGAGCCCTTCCTCGCGGTGCGCGGGCGACTCCAGAAAGACGGGGCCAGCCTCAACGTCATCGCCGAAGAGATCACTCCCCTCCGGGTGCCCGGAGCTCCCGTCCGCCGCTCGGGAATGGCAAGATCGGTCGTACGGGAGAAGAGCCTCGACGACGGCACGGAACTCCATGCATCGCTCCCGGGAACGATGGAGTATTGGACAGACCCGGGGCGCGCCGGCCCCACGCCCTTTCGCTACCTGACTGCCCTCCGCCAGAGCCCTCCGGGAATCAAGAACTTCGGCTGAACCCCAAGGAGCCATCGTGCGACACCCCGTCCTCTCCGTTATCCTCGTCCCGTTGGCAGCGGCCCTGACCGGCACCCATCACGCACCTCAGGAGGTCCTCGTGAACAAGGTCACCCCCCTCGTTACCGTGGACGCCATCGAGCCCTGTCTGCCTTTCTGGACCGAGCGATTGGGTTTCGAGATCACCGCCACCGTGCCCCACGGGGACGTCATGGGCTTCGCCATGCTCAACAAGGGAAACGTCGAGCTCATGTATCAGAGCCGGGCGAGCCTGGAGGAGGACCTGGGCCCTGCCGGAGAAGCGGCCGGCCACCCGGGGCTCCCCGGGCGGCTGGCGGGAAGCACCACCACGCTCTTCATCGAGGTGCCGGACCTGAACGCAGTCGTGGCGGCCCTGGACGGCGCCGACATCGTGGTTCCTCGCCGCCAGACTTTCTACGGCATGGACGAGATCTTCGTCATGGCGCCGTGTGGGACCCTGGTGGGCTTCGCGGCCCCCATAGCCGGGGACTGAAGGACGCCCGCGCGAGCCGGCGCCTCCCACCACCGCACTGAGGTCAGGCGCCCGGGGCCAGGAGGTCCAGGACGAACGGCCCCGCCGAGAAGCCCGATGGCGTGCCCTCGACGCCCCCTTCGGGTCCGCTCATCACCGCGGTAAAACCATCTCCCTCGGTCACCCCCAGAACCGCCCCCGACGTGGACAGCAGGGCCTGACGCCGGGACGTGGAGGACAGGCCGACCAGCAGATGGAGAAAGGCCCACCGTGCGAAGGGATCCTCCGGAGCCTGGAACGTGGCCTCCGGCGAAACGGGCACGGCGACCTTCCCCGCCCCATGCCGTACCGCGAACGTGCGCAGATCCAGGACGTCTCCCCGACCCGCCAGGGTGACACGGATTCCCGATCCGCGAATGGAACCCGTGCGCCGGGCCTCCCGGCCGTCTACCACCACCACGCCCGACGCGCCTGCCACCCAGGCGGTGTCGCCGTCAACCACCAGGGCGGTGTTCTCGTCGATGCCCAATCCCAGGGGCAGCGAATCGGTGGCCAGAACGGACACCAGGAGCCGACCGATGCGCCCGCGGGCCAGGAAGTGCTGGTCCAGAATGGCGCGCCTGAAGAAGCCCATCCCCGAGCGGATGTTGACTCCGTCTCCGTCCTCCTCATCGACACCGCCATTGGC
>DATHZE010000029.1:0-5261 GCA_035458765.1 Longimicrobiales bacterium | reverse complement strand
GGCGTGATGGCGCTTTCGCTGCTGTTCGGTGGCGCGGGCGCGTATGTCCTGGTGACCGGGACGCGGGCGCCGGGCTTCGGGCCCGCCGACCTGGGCGCCGGGGAGGCCGCGGAGGGCATCGCCGTGGTGCCGTTCAGCGTGACCGGCGGCGCCGACCTGGATCTGTGGCGCGAGGGCATGGTGGACGTCCTGTCCGCCAACCTGGACGGGGTGGCCGGCTTCCGCACCATCGATGCCCGCACGGTCATGGCCCGGTGGAGGGACAAGGTCCCCGGTGACGACGCGCCGGAACTGCGCACCGCACTGGAGGTGGCCGCCGAGACCGGCGCCCGGTACGGGCTGGTGGGCAACCTGGTGGGGAGCCCCGCAGGCATACGCATCGGCGTCGACCTCTACGACCTGGACACCGGAGAGAAGGTCACCCAGGTCGTTCAGGAGGGGGCCGCGGACCAGGTGCTGGAGCTCACCGGGGAGCTCTCGGTGGCGCTGGCCCGGGACCTTCTGGCGGCATCGGGGCAGGAGGTCGTCCAGAGCATGCGCCTGGGCGCCCTCACCACTACGTCGCTGCCGGCGCTCCGCTCCTATATCGAGGGCCAGGCGGCGTTCCGCCACGCGGACTTCGCCACCGCCACGGCGGCGTTCGAGCGGGCCGTGGAGCAGGACTCCCTCTTCGCCCTCGCCTGGTTCAGCCTCTCCGATGCCTACGGGTGGCTGGAGGACATCAGCAGCCAGACTGCGGCACGGACCTCCGATAGGGCCGTGGCGCTCATGGACCGCCTTCCCCCGCGCGAGCGCATCCTCGTCCAGGCGGGGCAGGCGGCGTATCACAGCGATCCGTCCTTCTACGGGACCCTCCGTGAAGCGGCACTCCGGTACCCGGACGACGCGGACATCTGGTACAACTTCGGCGACTACATTTATCACGTGGCCATGCCCGTGGGGCTGGCCACGGTGGAGCAGGCAGCCGATGCCTTCGAGCGAGCCATCGCCCTGGATCCAGGCTTCGCCCCCTATCAGGTGCACCTCGTGGAATTCGCCATCGAACGCGGTGACCGCGCCGACGCGGAGGCTCGCTTGGCCTTCTACGTGGAGGCCACCAACGACGAGCGCCGGATCGACGAGCTGTCCCTTGCCATTCCCCTGATCCTGGGTGATTCGGCGGAGTTCGCGGCCGTGCTCGAGACGGCGCGCCTGATCGACCTGGGTACCTTGCAGAAGGTCAGGTTGAGGTACACCAACACGGTGGACCGGTACGACCGACTCAGGGAGCTCATGTGGGTCAACCGCAACCGGGCAGGCGCCAGCGACGCGGGGATTCTTTACAGCCTCATCACCGAGGGAGCGCTGCGTCGGTCGGACCGGCTCCTCGATTCTCTCGACGTCGCGGTTGCGGTGAAGGGGATCGCGGTGGGGTTCACCCTGGGGCTGTGGTCCACGGCTTCGGACCTCCCGCACATGTCCCTGGCCAAGGCATCCACCTGCGAGGAGCCCGAGGTGAGCACCGCGTGCCAGATGTTCATGGCCTGGGGCCTGGCGCGCAGCGGAGACCTGAGCGGCGCAGCCGAGTCGGCCCGCGTCCTCCGTCGGCGGGCAGGGGAGGTCGGTCAGGATCAGGCGGACGTCATGGCGCGACGCCTGACCTTGGTGGACGGCACCTTGGCGCTGGTCCGGGGCCAGACGGCAGAGGCGCGGAAGCTTCTCGTCCCCCTGACCCGCGGGACCGGGAACGAGGCCAACATGGCCAGGGTCAACATGGGAGACCTGGAGCGAAGCGCAGGCAACCTCGCCGAGGCCATCCGGTACTACGAGGGAGCCCTCGGTTCGTATAACCGTGGCCAGGTGACGCTGGCACTGGCCCGCATCCACGATAGTCGGGGAGAGACGGAAGAGGCCCTCCGCCTCTACCGCAGCTTCCTCACCATCACCCGGGTAGGCGATCAGGACCTGCCGGAGGTCATGGAAGCCCGTGAGGCCCTCGCCCGCCTGGGGGGCTGACGCCATGACCGCACCCACACTCTTCGAGCGCCTGAAGCAGGCCCGCATCGTCCAGGTGCTCCTGGTCTACCTGGGCGCGTCCTGGGTGGTCCTGCAGTTGGCCGACGTGCTGCAGGGAGCGGTGGGTCTTCCACAGTGGGTATCCGCGCTGGCCGTCCTGCTCCTGGTGATCGGCCTGGTCATCATCCTGGCCACGGCCTGGGTTCAGTCGTTGCCCAGCACCACCGCCAGGGAAGAGGCGGGCGAGATCCCCACCGACTGGCAGGTGGCGCCGGCCGAGGCGCTGGCGAGCCTCAAGGCGGGCAAGCTGCCGCACCTGACGTGGGGCCGAGCCATCATGGGCGGCGTGGTGGCCCTGTCGCTGCTGTTCGGCGGAACCGGCCTGTACGTGGGCTTCACGGGTCGCACCCTGGGTCTGGGCCCCACCGAGGTCGGCGCCGACGTGGCTGCGGCGGGCATCGCGGTGGTGCCCTTCGCCGTGACCGGCGGTGCGGAGCTGGAGCTTTGGCGCGAAGGAATGGTGGACCTCCTGGCCACGAACCTGGACGGTGTCGGGGGCTTCCGGACCATCGACTCCCGCACGGTCATGGCCCGTTGGCGGGAGCGGGTTCCGGGCGATGAGGCTCCGGACCTGCGGACTTCCCTTGAGGCTGCGGGACAGACCGGCGCGAGGTACGGCGTGGTGGGTACCCTGGTGGGCAATCCCGCTGGCATCCGCGTCAGCGCCGACATCTACGACCTGGACACCGGCCAGAAGGTGACGTCGGGCGTCCAGGAGGGTCCTACCGACCGGGTCCTGGAGCTCACCGGCGCCCTGTCGGTGGCCCTGGCTCGCGACCTCATCGCGGCATCGGGGCAGGAGTTGGTGCAGGGTGTTCGCCTGGGCGCGGTCACCACGACGTCCCTTCCGGCGCTGCGGGCCTACCTCGAGGGGGAGGCTGCCTTCCGGCATGCCGACTTCGCTGCGGCGTCGGCGTCGTACGAGCGGGCCGTGGAACAGGACTCCACCTTCGCCCTGGCGTGGGCCCGCCTGGCCGACGCCTCGGGTTGGCTGGAGGACATCGGGAGCGTGGCCCACGACCGTGCACTGGACCACGCGATCGCCCTTCAGGATCGGCTTCCGGCCCGGGATCGTCTCATCGTGCAGGGAGCCCGCGCCGCGGGGGACGGGGACGTTTCGTTCTATCCTACCATCCGCGACGCGGTGCAGCGGTACCCAGACGATCCCGACCTCTGGTACCAGTTGGGCGAGTTCATCTACCACGTGGGGTTGGACGTGGGGCTCGGCAGCCTGAGCCAAGCCGAGGACGCCTATGAGCGGGCCGTGGCCTTGGACCCGGGCTTCAGCCCTTATCAGGTCCACCCCCTGGAGTTTGCCGTGGTACGCGGGGACCGAGCCCAGGCCGAGGAACGCCTTGCCCGATACCGGGAGTCCACCGCGGATACGCGCAACGTCACCGAGACGTCGCTGGCCATCCCTCTTCTCCTGGGAGACTCGGTCGAGGCGGCCGCGGCCATCGAGGGATCGTTGACCCTGGACATCGGGACGGTCAACCGGGTGCGCCTCGGGTACACCAACAAAGTGGACCGGTACGACCGCCTGCGGGAGATGCAGTGGGCCAACCGGAACCGCGCCGGCGCCGACCACCAGTGGATCGTATACAGCCTCATGGCTGAAGGGGCGTTGGCGCGCGCGGACCGACTCTTCGATACCCTGGACCTGACCGTTGGGATCAAGGGCCTGGCCATGGGATTCGCCGTGGGGACTTGGCCCGAAAGCAGGGAGAAGATGATCCACCGTCGGACCATCGGCCCCCAATCGTGCGAACAGCCCGTGGTGGATACCCAGTGCCAGATGTTCATGGGGTGGGGCCTGGCCCGGAGCGGGGACCTCTCCGGCGCCGCCGAGTCGTTGCGGATCCTCCGGCGCAGGGCTGCGGAGGTGGAGGGAGGCGCTGCGGCCTCACAGACGCGCTACGCGGATCTCGTGGAGGGGACGTTGGCCGCCGCCAGAGGGCAGGACGCCGAGGCCCGGCGCCTCCTCGCCCCCATCGCCCAGCGCGCCGACAACCCGGGCCTCCTCTCGCGGCTTCCCCTGGCCCAGGTCGAACTCCGGCAGGGCAATGTCACTGAAGCCGTGCGGTACTTCGAAGGGAACCTGGGCACGTACAGCCGCGTGGAGGCGATGTTCGCCCTGGCCAAGATCCATGAGGAGCGGGGCGAGAAGGAAGATGCGCTCCGCCTGTACCGGAGCTTTTTGACCATCACCCGGGCGGGTGACCAAGATCTGCCTGAAATCGTGGAGGCCAAGGCCGCGTTGGCCCGCCTCGGCGGCTGAAGTCCACTCAAGGCATCTGTGAAGCTATGACCGCACCCACACTCTTCGAGCGCATCAAACAGGCTCGGGTCTTCCAGGTCCTCCTGGTCTATCTCGGCGCGACGTGGGTCGTCCTCCAGCTTGTGGACACGCTCATCGGTCTCCTGTCGCTGCCCCAGTGGGTCGGCCCGGTGGCCGTGGTCCTCCTGGGCATCGGTCTGGTGGTGGTGCTGGCGACGGCGTGGGTGCAGTCCCTACCGTCCACCACCGCCAAGGAAGAGGCGGGCGAGATCCCCACCGATTGGCAGGTGGCGCCTGCCGAGGCGCTGGCGTCCCTCAAGGCCGGCAAGCTTCCTCACCTGACGTGGGGACGGGCCATCCTGGGGGGCGTGGTGGCGCTTTCGTTGCTCTTCGGCGGCACGGGGCTGTACGTGGGTTTCACGGGACGCTCCCTGGGCCTGGGTCCCACCGAGGTCGGCGCCGACGTGGCCGCCACGGGCATTGCCGTGGTCCCCTTCGACGTCCGGGGCCAGGACCTGGATATCTGGCGCGAGGGCATGGTGGACCTCCTGTCCAACAACCTGGACGGCGTCGGCGGTTTCCGGACCATCGATCCCCGCACGGTCATGGCCCGCTGGAAGGAGAGCGTCGGCGATGCGACCGCCCCGGACCTGGATGCCGCGCTTCGCGCCGCCGGGGCCACCGGCGCCCGGTACGCTGTCGTGGGGAGCGTGGTGGGGATCGGCGACAACGTGCGGCTGGTGACCAACGTGTACGATCTGGACACCCGGAAGGAGGTGGCCCAGGGGCAGTCCGAGGGGAAGGCCGAGGACGTGCTCCGCCTGGTGGACGACCTGGCGGTGGGCACGGTGCGCTCGCTCCTCCAGAGCACCGGGCGGGAGGGGGCCGGGGACCTCACGGCCGAGACCCTCACCACCGAGTCCCTGGA
>DATHZE010000028.1:0-42056 GCA_035458765.1 Longimicrobiales bacterium | reverse complement strand
CAGGGTCTTCACGCGCTGGGCTCCCGCCCGTTGGGCCAGCCCTTCCACGAGCCGTCGCTCCCGGGGCCTCAACTCCGGAGGGATCGCGCCAACCAGGGTGACGTAGTCACGCGAAACGTCGGAGAGAACCGAGGGCAACGCCGCCCTCAGCGCGATCCCGAGAGGAGCCACGTAGTAATCCGCCATCCACCGGCACAGCTCGAGGATGTCGGCAGGTACCGTCGGCGCGTCGTCCAGGACGTCCAGCACGGACTTGAGGCCACGAATCTCGCCGGGCGCACCGGGCCCCACGACCCAGCCGATGCGTTCCTCTCTGCGGAAGGGTACGAGGACCCGAGCCCCCACGGCCGGAAGGGGGCCGTCGACGCGATACGTGAACGTCCCGTAGATGGGGAGCGGTAACGCGACCTCTACCCTGGCTCTCTCTCCCTTGGATGCGTTCAATCGGCGAAGAGGAGGAAGATCTCCCGCTGTATCTCGCCTGGGGTCACCACCGGGCCCTCGGCGCTCCAGTAGACGTTGATCTCGCTGCGGATCCCGATGTCACCCAGGAGGTAGATCCCCGGCTCCACGGAGAACCCCACCCCGGGAATGAGCAGTCGGTCGTCCCGTGTTTCCAGATTGTCCAGATTGGGCCCGCTTCCGTGCAGGATGGTGTCGATGGAGTGCCCCGTCCGGTGCACGAAATAGTCGCCATACCCACGATCGGTGATGACGCCACGGGACACGTCGTCCACCTCGAAACCCTTGATGGGCTCACCGGCGGCGAAGCGCTCTCGGAGGAATGTCACCGCCGCGTCGCGGGCATCGCGGACGGCCTCCCAGATCTCCTGGGTGCGCGCGTCCACCTTGGAGTCCATCATCCCCATCCAGGTCTGGTCCGCGGGAACGGACCCGGGCTTGCCGCCCCAGAGGTCGATGAGGAGCAGATCCCCCCTGTCGATGGTCTCGCCGTCGCCCGGCGGCTCGTAGTGGGGGTCCGACGCGGTGCGCCCTACCGCCACGATGCACGCCCGGTTGGCCGTGAGGCCGTGGGCGTCCAACCGGTCATTGATCCAGGCAGTGAGTGCGCCCTCGTTGGTCGGCGAACCGGCCCGGATGGCATCAGCCGCTTTCTGGAACGCGTCACGCGCCACGGTGACCAGGAATTCGGACGCGTCCAGATGATCCGCCAACTGCTCCTCGGTCCACACCGCGTTGAAGCGCGAGACCAGATCCCCGGAGGACGCAGCCTCGATGCCGGAGCGGAGGAGAACCTCCGCCAGGCCTGCCGGCACATAGTCCAGAGTGGGCACGGCGGCACCCGGCGAAACCTCCATGGCGAGCCGTCCCCCGCCCTGCAGGAGCTTCTCCAGTTCCGACTCCATCTGGCGCCACCCGGAGTACGTGCGCTTCTCCCAGGGCCAATGGCGCCAGGAGGAGCCCTCGATGGCGTGGATCAAGGCCACCGGCTCTCCTTCCCGGGGGATGAAGAAGTATCCCCGGCGCGTGGTCTTGCCCACGTTCAGAATGGCCTTGGAGACCGGGTTCGCCCCTCGAAACTCATAGAGGAGCCAGCCGTCCAGATCCTGCTCGCGCAGCGCTTCCTGGACCTGTCGGATCCCCTTCTCGGTGCAAAGAATCGACTCGTTCACGTCGCGTCATCTCTTGGGTTCGGGACTCGTGTCGTCGTCATGGCTCCCGCCGCGCTCCCCCGAACAGCGGAAGTCCAGCGGTGTCCGGGCGGGCGTCGGCGTCTCCGGAGACGGCCTCGGGCGGGGGAGACCCGGGGACCGGCTTCGACTCCGACTCCGGCCCGGAGGTCGACTCCTCGGCTCCCCCGGCCTTCCTGCCCTTGAGCATGTCCAGTCCGAGGATGCGCTCGCGAGACAGCAGCCGGTGCACCGTCCATTCCCGCTCGAGAACGGTGCGCAACCCTCGCCACCCCCATCGGGCCCACGCACGCCGGAGGATGGCGACCTTTTCCCACAGGGAAAAGATCTCGGCGAAATCCGGGAAGGGCCGGGTGACGCTGGGCCGGAATGAAGTCTCGTCTTCCGACCATCCTTCGGTGTGGATATCGGTGACGCCGGCATCACGCATGAGACGCCGCCACTCCACGAGAATCAGGGGACGCACCCCCAGGTGTTCCGCCAGGATGCGCTGCTGGGCCTCCTCCACCGGCGCCTTCCAGACCAACTGGACCAGGACCACGGCGCCGCCGGGCTTCGTGACCCGCACGAGTTCTCTTACCGCATCGGCGGGATCACAGCTCGCCGCGAGACCCAACTCGCCCACGGACACGTCGAAGATCGCGTCGCGGTAGGGCAACGCGTCTGCGCGGCCGGCCTGGAACTGGAGGGTGCTCGACAGGCCCTCATCGCGGGCCCGAGCCTCGGCCTCGTCCACCAGGCGTCCGTCTTCCTCCACCCCCGCGCCATGCACTCCGTACCTCCGCACGAAGTACTCGAGGGAAACGCCCCTGCCGCACGCCACGTCCAGCACCTCGTCACCCTCGGACATGTCCGTGAGCAGAGCGATCTGGCGATACAACTCCACGCCCCCCGGTGGAAAGAGGAGAGACGAGCTCAGCCGGATGAGGTCCAGCATTGAAGGAGCAGGCGCCAGATCGGGACCCGCTCCCGAGGAACGCGGAGGCATGCCAGGAAAGGTAGGTGTCGGGGCTCAGGGGGCAACGAGGGACGCTCACGCCGAGGGACGCGGCAGCCGTTCTAGAAGACCGGCTCCTCCTCCTCCTCCATCTCCCGGATCGCCGCCCGGAGGCGCGCTTCGTCTTCGGGGCCCACCGGCTCGCCCTCCGTGGCGGGCAGGGGCTCCCCCCGCCGACGGCGCGCCAGGACGAGACCGACGCCTCCCAGGCCCACGACGAGGACGCCTGGCGGCAGGATCCAAGCCCACAACCCCGTCCCGGAGCTCCGCGGCTCGGCCCGGTACTCCTCTCCGTACTCCGCGATCACACGCTCCACGATGGAATCGGAAGACAGGCCCTGCAACGCCCAGCTCTGCGCCGAGTCCCGAAGCATGGCCCCCCCCGATGAGGTGCACACCTCCAGCATCAGGCCGGGACAATACGGCGATTTGATGCGGTCGATGGCGGATTGGGCCTCTGGATGGACGGCCATGGTCTCGCCAGAGGCGGGAGGCCTCTGGGCGGCGGCGGGAGACGCCGCCAGCACGAGTGCCAGTGCGGGCGCGAGGACGCTGCGGATCATTGTCTATGCCCTCTGGCCCCAAGGCGCTTGGGGCCCCGGATCGAATCGGATCCCACTTCTGGAAAGTTAATCGAAGACGGAGCCGCACGGTTCCCCCCGGCCCGGAGCGTTACCTCTTCGCCCGTTCGCCCGTCTTGTGTTCGAACGATGTCAACGAGCGCAGTGCAACCCCATCGTTGGAGACCATCATGAGCACGTCACGCATCTTCACGGCTCTGCCGTTGGCTGGATTGCTGCTTCTCACCGCCTGCCAGGGCGGCGAGCCCACCGCCCCCTTCGCCGACGACGACTTCCTGACCGAGGAGGACGCCATCGCCCTCGACGTGCTTTCCTTTGACGGGGCCATCGAGGCCGCTCTGGCCGTGGCCTACGGGCCCGTGGAGGCCATGGGCCGACACGGCAGGGGCTACGGCCATGGGGCCGGAGTCGCTGCCGCCAACGACGCCATCCAGGCCCGTCTCCGCTTCCAGGAGGCCGTGCGCCTCATGGAGAACCACGACTCCACCGGTGCCTTGGTCCGGGCACGGGAAGCCCGGCGTCTGGTCGCGCGGGCCGGACAGTCCGCCGTCGGCGGTCGCTTCGCCGTCGGCGCGGCCGAGCGAATCGAGGCCATGTTGGGGTGGATCGAGGACGATCCCGGCTTCTATCACGATCCGATGGGGCTCTTCGGTGAACTGAACCGATTGGCGGAGCAGGCCCGTCTCCGTCTGCACCAGCACGACAGCCTGGGCGCAGGGGAACTCCGCGTCCTGGCCGAACAGCGTGTGCGCCAGCGCAGCCGCGACGGCGAGCACGGCTTCGGTCTGGGCAACGCCGACATCTCCGTGGCGCTCGGCGCCAGCGCGGTGGCCCTGGCCACCCGGCTCCTGGATGAACAGGGCGCCGACGACGAGCAGCTCCGTTACCTGGAAGCGGCGGTGGAATACCAACGGGCCGCCGAAGCGGCGCTGGACGCCGGCTGGGTGGGGCGGGCCATCCACCTGTCGGACCTGGCTGAGTGGGCGGCCTTGAAGGCCGTGGTGCTGCCCGGAGGGGTCACCGTTGCAGAGACGTACGCCATGTTGGAGTTGGCAGAGTCCCTCTACGCCGAAGCCGCAGCCGGTGAGTTGAGCGAACGTGAGACGATCCTGCTGCAGCGGGCCCGCGCCATGATGGACCACGCCATCGACGCCCTGGCGTCCGGCTCGGTCCGGCCCGTGGTCCCTCTGTGGCGAGCGTCCGTGATCTGCTTCTGGATCGCGGGCTGATCACCGGTCCGCCGGCGTCGGGTCCTCTCCGTGGGGTCACGACGCCGGCGTGCCGGGTCGAGGCTTCACCGTGTCTCCGGGAACGACCTATGTTCAATGCATGCAACGGTCCGTCCAGCGTACCGACGCGCAGGTCGTCCGAGACGTCCTGGACGGCGATCGGGATGCCTTCCGGCTCCTGGTGCGCCGTTACGGCGACGTTCTCCACCACCACGCCCTGCGCATGGTGGGCAACCAGGACGTCGCGGCGGATATGGTTCAGCAGGCTTTCGTTCACGGTTTCAGGAAGCTGGGGTCGTGCAGGAACCCCGACCAGGTGGGTGGGTGGCTGTTCCGGATCCTGGCGAACCAGTGCCGGGATCATCTTCGCGGCTCCCGCCGACGCGAGGTCCCCCTCCAGGCGCTCCCGGAACTTCCCTCGCGGGGTACGGATCCCAGCGACGATGCCGCCGAAGCCGAAGTGCGGCGGCGGTTGCGGGCGGCGCTGGAGCAGCTGACGCCGGAGCAGAAGGAGGCTTTCGTCATGAAACACCTGGAGGGTCTCTCCTACGACGAGATCGCCGCGGTGATGAACCTGTCGGTAGCCGCATTGAAGATGCGGGTCCACAGGGCACGGGAGGCCCTGAGGGGCCTACTGGAGGAATTCGGATGAGTGACGATGTCCGCAGATACCTTGACGGCGACCTGGAGATCGACGCCCTCCCCGCCGAGGCCCGGGCCCAGGCACGGGCTTGGGACCGCATCCTCGAGGCATTCCGCTCGGATGACCAGGCTCGCAGCGCCCCGCATTGGCTGGAGGATCGGGTCATGGCCGAAATCGAGGCCCTTCCCGAGCCAGGCCCCGTGTCCAAGGCCTGGGCGTGGCTGTTGCGACCCCAACCCGTGCGGCTGAGTCCCGCGCTGGTCGGCCTGGCGGCTGCGCTCGTAGCCCTCCTGATCCTCCGCCCGGGCGGCGAAGCACCGCCCCCGATGGGGGACGGCCCGGAGGCAGCCGTGGTCTACGTGCAGTTCAGGTTGGACGCGCCGGGCGCCCAGTCGGTGGCGGTTGGCGGCGATTTCGACGCGTGGAGGGCCTCCCATGCGCTGGAAGACCCCGACGGCGACGGCGTCTGGACAGGGCGCGTGCCCGTGGGACCGGGGCTGCATACGTACATGTTCCTCGTCGACGGCTTCCAGTGGGTCACCGACCCGCAAGCCTCGCATTACAGCGACGACGGCTTCGGCAACCGCAACGCCCTGCTCGCCGTGGCGGATCCAGAGACATGAAGACCCCCACCTCGGTCACCGCTCCGCTCGTTCTCTCCCTGGCGCTCCTTCTGACGTCGGTCTCCCCGGTGACCGCCCAGACGTCGGAACTCGCCGTCGAGATCGGAGGCTCCCGGATCCTGCCCCCAACGGGGGTGGACGGGGACCCCGCAGGCTTCTTCGTGGCTGGAATCCGTGGCGCACGTTATGGCCTCGCGGGCAGCGGCGGGTACGCCTCGCTCCTCCTGGGCCGATCCCTGGACGGCGGCACGGGTGGAGACTTCTTCTCGGCCGAGGTGGGCGGAGCCGCCTGGCACCGCCTGTCCCTGGCATGGGCCGCGGGTCTGGAAGGTCGGGCCTTCGGCTTCCACGTGGCCGATCCGTTCTCGTACGAGGCCGGAGGCGCGGAGGCGTCCGCCGTCCTGCGATACCAGGGTGACGTGCTCCGCGCACGCGTGGCCGGTACGGGTGGGGCTGGGCGATCGCAGGTGATCCTTACCGAGGTGGTTCAGCGGATGCGGCGCCGCGCTACGATCACCGAAGTGCTCACGGACGACCTCTGGCGGGTCGGGAGCACCCTGGAGCTGCTGGCCGGAGGAGACGCGCTGGCCGCGGGGGTGGCTGGAGGCGTCCATCGATCCGCCGGGGGCACGTTCCGGTCCGCCGGCGTTCGCGTGGTCATGGCAGGGGAGTTCGGGGCCTTGGAGGTTCGGGCCGACGCATGGCGTACCCCCGATGGAAACGAGACCACCGGAGGCTTGGCGTTCTACATCCCATGGGGAGGGTGGACCGCCCGCGGCGTGGGCGGGAAACCCGAACCGGACCCCCTGCTTCTGGCCGAACCAGGGCGGACCGCCGGAGGGCTCCTGCTGGGAAGGCGGCTCCTCGGAGCGGGACCCACCGCTCCGGATGCGACTCCGGCGCTGTACGAAGTGGTGGCAGTCTCCCCGAATGAAGCCAGAGTGCTCCTGACCGTGGTGGCGCCCAGCACCGCCTCGTCCGTGGAGGTGCTGGGTGACTTCACCCTGTGGGAGCCCGTGGCCATGAAAGCCGCGGGAAGGAACTGGACGGTTGAGATGGACGTGCCCGTGGGGACCCACCATTTCGGATTCCTGGTGGATGGAGACTGGTACCTTCCGGACGACGCGCCCGACACGGTTCCCGACGAATGGGGACGCCGGAGCGCGACGCTGGTCGTCGAGGGCCCCGGGGGCCCCCAAGGAGTTGAACCATCATGAGAACGCGCATGAACACGATCCCCATGGTTCTGCTGGCGGCTGCCCTGACGGTGACCGCCGTATCGGCTCAGGACACGCCCAGAGCGCGTGCCCAGAGCACCCTGCCGGCCGACGTGTTCGCCCAGGTCGACGCCGCGGTGCGGGCCGCGGAACTGGAAGGCATCCCGGGAGACATCCTCTACAACAAAGCCCTCGAAGGGGCCGCCAAACGCGTTGCACCGGATCGCCTGGTGCCCGCGGTGGACGCGTATGCCGGTCGGCTCCGCCAGGCCCGGGGCGCATTCGGCCCCGACGCGCAGGGCCCCCTGCTGGTGGCCGGCGCAGATGCCCTCCAGCGCGGGGTGGGCGCCGAGCTGCTGCGTGGGCTGGGTCAGAGCGCGGATCGCTCCCCCATGGCGTGCCTGGTGCTGGCCGACCTGGTCGAAACGGGCATCGGGGGCGACTACGCCCTGTCCCTCGTGCGCGAAGCGCTCCAACGCCGAGCCCGGGAGCAGCAGATGCTGGACATGCCCGCCCAGGTGCGGCGCCTCATGCGGCAAGGCCAGTCGGCCCAGGACGCCGTCGAGCAGGTGCGCAGGGGGCTCCAGCGCCAGCGAGGCGGCGGCATGGTGCCGCCGGTGGCCCCTGGGTCCGAGCCCATCATCCGGCACCGGGGAGGCGGAAGCCGATGAACCGAGGGGTAGCGGAACCCTCGGCATGCTTGCGTGCCCCCTGGTCCGGATTGCACGATGACGTCGGACCCGGCGGGGGTCCGACGACGTTCAAGCTCTCCCTGCCCCCGGTCCGTCGTCCCACCTGACCCGCGCCCTCGGGCGCTCAGGAGTTGGCCATGGCCCGGACTCGAAGCACGGTTCGCGAAGGGATTGTCGTGGGTTTGATCGGGTTCACGGCGGTCGCGCTGTTCTACACGCTGTTCGACCTACTCGCGGGCCAGGGATTCCTCTTCACGCTGAACCTCCTCGGGAAGGTGATCTTCCGGGGCGTGCGTGACCCCGCCGTCCTGCAGCTGCCCATCGCCCGGGACGTGGGAGCCATGGCCGCATACAACTGCCTCCACCTGGTCGTTTCCATGGCGGTCGGGTTGTTCGTGTCCTGGCTCGTGGATCTGGTGGAAGAGAGCCCGCGGCGAGGGAGACCGGTCGCTCTCGTCATGGCGGCCGGTTACGTGGCTACCGTCTCGGCGGTGGCCCTGTTCGCACGGGACGTCGCTCCACTCATCCCGTTCTGGTCCGTCGTGGCGGTGAACACGCTCGCAGCCCTGGGGGGAGGACTTTATCTGTGGAGGACGCACCCGGGGCTGTGGGGGCGGGTGAGGGCTGGCGGGAAGCCGGCGTAGGAAGTCCTCCGAGGCCGGCAGGCGTCCGAACCGGAGCGCCGCCGGGCCGGCGACACGTGGCCGTGGCGCGACGGAGGCACCCCACCTAGAGGCCCGCCAACCCCCGCACGGTATGAAGGGCCGCCTGTCCCACCCGGGGGGGGTCATAGCCACCCTCGAGCAGCGCGACCACCCGCCCCCGGCACACGGACGCGGCCGCCCCCATGACCTCCAGGGTCATCCCATGGAAATCCTCGGGCTCCAGCAGTTGCCCGCCGAGGGGGTCCCCCTTCAGCGCATCGAAGCCTGCAGACACCAGCACGAAGTCCGGCGTAAAGACCTCCAGCGACCTGGACAGCGCGTCACGGAACCGGGCGCGATAGAAGTCCCGGGACGTGCCCGCGGGCAGCGGGACGTTGAGCGTCGTGCCCACGCCGGCGTCCCGCCCCGTCTGATCCGCGTCCCCGGTACCCGGATAGTGGGGCGATTGGTGCAGGGACAGGTAGAAGACCGTTGGGTCGGCGTAGAAGGTGTCCTGCGTGCCGTTCCCGTGATGCACGTCCCAATCCACGATGAGCACCCGCTCGGCGCGGCCGGTGGCCTGCAGATGCCGCGCGGTGATGGCGACGTTGTTGAAGAGGCAGAAGCCCATGGCATGGTGAGGCGTCGCGTGATGCCCCGGAGGGCGGGTCGCCACGAACGCCGACGCAAGCCGGCCATCGGCTACGGCCTCCGCCGCCGCAATCGAAGCGCCCACGCTTCCCACGGCGGCCCCCCACGACTCCGGGCTCACCATCGTGTCCGACGACAGGGGCAGAACCTTCTGCTGTACGTCCGCCGAGTCGCATATCTCCCGGACGTACTTCACGTGGTCCCGGGTGTGCACCCGGAGCAGGTCGTCGACGGTCGCTTCGGGCGCCTCCTGTTGCTCCACGTGCCCGTGCAGCGTGAGCATGTCCCTCCCCACGGTGGAAGCCAGCGCCCTCAGGCGCCCCTGGTGCTCCGGGTGGTTCCAGCCGGTGTCGTGAAGCGCCGACGATGGATGGAGATAGAAGCCCGTCGGCGCGTGCATTCGCGGGGACCTCCCCTCAGTCGCCGGTCGCGGGGACCGGCGCCAACGCCGCGATCCGCTCCTGGAGCGACCGCACCGAGTGGGTCCGGGTCTTCAGCGCGATCAGGGCGTCGCAAGCCGCCGAAGTAGCAGACATGGTGGTGAGGTAGGGAGTCTTGTACATGATGGCCGCACGCCGCATGGCGTAGTCATCGAACTGCGACTCCTTGCCCATCGGCGTGTTGATGAGCAGGCTCACGCTCCCGCTCACGATGTGGTCCACGATGTTGGGCCGGCCTTCGTTGACCTTGAAGACACGCTCCGCCGGCACCCCCAGCCGCGCGAGATACTCCTGGGTCCCCTTGGTCGCCATGATCTTGAAACCCAGATCGTGGAAACGCCGGAGGATCGGCGTCACGGTCGCCTTGTCCCCGTCGTTCACGGTGACGAAGAGGTTTCCCGGCTCCTGGGGAAGCACGTTTCCCGCCGACACCTGGGCCTTGGCGAAGGCCATGCCGAAGGAGTCGTCGAACCCCATGACTTCGCCCGTGGAACGCATCTCCGGTCCCAGCAGGACATCCACGTCGAAGCGATTGAACGGAAATGCGGCTTCCTTCACCGCCACGCCCGCCACCGGCGGGTTCTCGGGGACGCCCAGATCCGCCAGCCGCTCACCGGCCATGATCCGCGCGGCCAGGCGCGCGAGAGGCACCCCCGTGGCTTTGCTCACGAAGGGCACGGTGCGGCTCGCCCGGGGGTTGACCTCCAGGACGTAGACCAGGCCCCCCTTGATGGCGTACTGGACATTCATGAGGCCCACCACGCCCAACTCCAGGGCGAACTTCCTGGTCAGTTCACGGATCTCGTCCAGCACGGCACCGCTCAACAGGTACGGCGGCAGCACGCAGGCGGAGTCGCCGGAGTGCACCCCGGCGTCCTCGATGTGCTGCATGATGCCGGCCACGACCACGTCGGTCCCGTCGCAGAGGGCGTCCACGTCCGCCTCGAACGCGTCCTCCAGGAATCGGTCCACCAGGACCGGATGGTCTTCCGAGGCCCGGGCGGCCTCCTCGAAATACCTCTGGAGCTGCTCCACGTCGTAGACGATGCGCATCCCCCTGCCCCCCAAAACGTAGGAGGGGCGCACCAACACGGGGAACCCGATGCGCGCGGCCACGGCCAGCGCCTGCTCCTCGCTGGTGGCGATCCCGTTTTCGGGCACGTGCGCGCCGATCTTGCGGCACACCTCGTCGAACCGGTCGCGATCCTCCGCCCGGTCGATGGCGTCCACCGACGTGCCGAGCACGGGGACGCCTTCGGCCTCCAGGGCCTTGGCCAGCTTGAGGGGCGTCTGACCGCCGAGCTGGACGATGACCCCCTTGGGCTTTTCGAGGTGCAGGATCTCCAACACGTCTTCCAGCGTGAGCGGCTCGAAGTACAGCTTGTCGCTCACGTCGAAGTCCGTGGAGACCGTTTCGGGATTCGAGTTGATCATGATGGCTTCGAATCCAGCTGTGCGCAGCGCCATGACGGCCTGGACGCAGCAGTAGTCGAATTCGATGCCCTGGCCGATTCGGTTGGGACCGCTCCCCAGGATGACGACCTTGTCGCGATCCGAGGGTACGGATTCCGACTCGTCTTCGTACGACGAGTAGAAGTACGGCGTCGCTGCAGGGAATTCTCCGGCGCACGTGTCCACCACGTTGAACGTCGCGTGGATGTCCAGGTCCCAACGCCGCTTGCGGACGGCCGCCTCGGTCTCGCCGCGCAGCACCGCGAGCTGACGGTCGCCGAAGCCTTCGCGCTTCATGCGGCGCAGGAACTCCGGCGTCACCTCGGCGGCGTCGCGGTAGGCCTGTTCGTGCTCGAGGATCTGCCGGAACTGGTCCAGGAACCACGGGTCGATCTTGGTGGCGTCGAAGATCTCCTCGTCGGAGATGCCCGCCTCCATGGCCCGCTTGATTTGGAACGGCCGATTGGGTGTGGGGCGGCGCATGGCGGCCAGAAGCGCCTCGGCGTCGTCCGAATTGAGCCCGTCGTCCTTGAGGCGCTCCCCGGTGACCCAGCCGTACCGGCCCGTCTCCAGGCCCCGAAAACCCTTCTGCCACGCGGAGCGGAACGTGCGTCCGATGGCCATGGTCTCGCCGACGGACTTCATCTGGACGCCCAGGGTGTCATCCACCTCGGGGAATTTCTCGAACGCGAACCGCGGAATCTTCACCACGACGTAGTCCAACACGGGCTCGAACGAGGCCGGCGTGGTCTTGGTGATGTCGTTGGGCAGCTCGTGCAGGTGATAACCTACGGCGAGCTTCGCCCCCACCCGAGCGATGGGGAAGCCGGTGGCCTTGGACGCCAGCGCCGACGAGCGTGACACCCTGGGGTTCATCTCCACCACCAGCATGTCACCGTTCTCGGGATTCACGGCGAATTGGACGTTGCACCCTCCGGCCTCGACGCCGATCTCACGGATGATGGCGATGGAGGCGTCCCGCATCTTCTGGTATTCGACATCGGTGAGGGTCTGGGCCGGCGCCACGGTGATGGAATCGCCGGTGTGGACCCCCATGGGGTCGACGTTCTCGATGGAGCAGACGATGATCACGTTGTCCGAGCCGTCGCGAACGACCTCCAGTTCGTACTCCTTCCATCCGATCACGGACCGGTCGACGAGGACCTCGGTGATGGGCGAAGCGTCCAGCCCCTTCTTCACCGCGATCTCGAATTCCTCACGATTGTAGGCGATTCCACCACCGGTGCCGCCCAGAGTGTACGAGGGCCTGATGATCGCGGGATAACCCGTGTCCTCGACGATGGCGAGGCCCTCTTCCACGGTGCCCGCAAAGCCTCCATGGGGAACCTCCAGGCCGATGCGCTGCATGGCCGCCGTGAAGTGCTCCCGGTCCTCGGCCATCTCGATGGAGCGGGCATTGGCGCCGATGAGCTCCACCCCGTGCCTCTCGAGCACGCCGCTCTCGTGGAGTTCCATGGCGATGTTCAGCGCCGTCTGCCCCCCCATGGTCGGGAGAAGCGCGTCGGGCTTCTCACGCTCGATCACCTTTTCGACCCATTCGGCCGTAAGAGGCTCGATGTACGTCCGATCCGCGATGTCCGGATCGGTCATGATGGTGGCTGGATTCGAGTTCACCAGGATGACGCGGTATCCCTCTTCCTTGAGGGCCCGCACCGCCTGGGTGCCGGAATAGTCGAACTCGCAGGCCTGGCCGATGATGATGGGCCCGGACCCCAGGATCAGAATGCTTTCGAGGTCGTCGCGTCGAGGCACGTCAGAGGCAGGTGACGGGCCGCGGAGATGGGAGCGGACTAGCCGTCAGCACGCTTCCCCGACTCCTTGCGAATGGCGGTGCGGAGCGCCAGGGCGAAACCGCCCCATATGAATCCCATGACCAAGACCATGGTAACCCAGGTTGATGTGGTCATGCGGCTCCCTTCACCACCTCTTCGGCGGCCTCGGTGGGGGTCGATACGGATCGGGGGGGCTGCAACGGCATTCCTGCCGATGAGCCGCAGAAAAGTGGGGCATGAGGAGTGGGCGAGCAAGCCGGGACACCCGCCCCGGCCCGGGGCCGCCCTAGCGCTGCAGCCGAACCTGGAGGCCCGCCGGTGTCACGAACTGATTGGTGGGGCTCACGGCGCTCACCGCCGTGACCGCGGGCTGGGCTTCCCTGACGTTCACTACCCGGATACCGAAGCGCATCGGGCCTCCGCCGGGACTGACGAGGATCACCCGGTACCTGGACTCGACCGGCGCCACCAGGGCACTGTACACCTGCGTGTCACCCTGCCCGTCGAAGCCCTCCACGCCGCCGCCCGTGAACTCCAACACCACGGCGCCCAGGGGCTGCGGCGCCTCCACGACGGCATCGATCGTCCCGGGTCCGTCGGGCGTCGAATCGCAGGCCGTCAGGATCAGGGCCAACGTCGCCGCCAGGGCGATCCCGCGCATCACCGGCGCACCTCCCCTGGATCGTTCGGCAGCAGGGGAACGACCACCGTGCGCGGTCCTACCAGGGCCAGGACCTCCGCGGTGAGGGGAAGGTCGGGGTGGGCCAGGATCCACGCCCTGAAGTCACCCAGGTCGTAGGTACCGTCGGCGTTGCCCTTCAGGTCGAGGTACTGGAGCTGGGCCACCGACATCTGGGGACCCTTGAGGAGGAACCGAGACGCGATCCGCTCCACCGGCAGGACGGGATCCGTCACCGCCAGCGTGATGGTGCCTTCGGCGGTGAGACCCAGGCCGTCCCGCACCCGCACGGAGACGGTGAACTCCCCGGTCTCCATGGCCGCGCCCCTCAAGCTGCCCCCGGCGTCCAATTCGATTCCGCTGGGAAGGGTGCCGCTCAGGACGGTCCAATCGTAGGGATAGGTCCCGTTCTCGGGCTGAAGCGTGATCTGTGGATCCGTGGCGGCGGAAAGGGAGACCGCGGCCGACGGGACCCCGTAGGTGAAGTCGAAGGACGCCCCCGCCGCCGTGGGGCCATTCAAGGTGAGGGTCGCCGGATTGGGTTGACCCGCCAGCGCCCCGGACCACGACCTGAACGAAAAGCCCCGCGTGGCCACGGCTTCCAACGTGAGGGTGGTCCCCTCGGCGAACCAGAGGTCCGGCGCCGCCGGTTGGGTCACGAACCGGCCGGGGGCCACGCCGTTGACGCCTCCCTCCACTTCCACCGCCAACTCTACCTGCGTCCCTCCGTATCGAGCCACCAGGACGGTGTCTTCCAGCGGCGTTTCGATGTCCCGGGTCCGGGAAGCGGCGGCGTCGTCCTCCCACCCGAGGAACGGGCGGCGCTTGCCCGGGCCCAGGCTTTCCCCCGCCGACGCCTCCACCGTATGCAGCACGAAGGGAGGCGACTCCAGGACGGGGGCCGCCTCGGGCACGGCGGCTCCGTTCAGCGTGAAGAGCCCTCCCGGGGCCTCGGCACCCTCGGAACGCACCGTCACCTTGCTGTCACGGGTGAGGAGGCGGAACGTCACGTCGTCGCCGGCCCTGCGGATGTCCACCAGCGTGACCCCGGAGGGCGTGCCGTCCTCGGATACGGAAGAGGGGTTGGACGAGGCGTGGAAGACTCGGTTCTCCTCCGCACCCTTCGTGTAGGGAAACGGGTCGCCGGGGTCGCCCCGGCCGCCGCCCGCGATTCCCAATTGATTGAGGCCGTCGGCCTGGCGCAGCCAGACCCCCATGCGCTTGAAGCCGTTGACCCCGTTGATGGGCCAGAGCGCGGACACGATGGACGGAGAGATCTGCCAGACCAGGAGGCCCGCTTCATACAGGCGGAGGTCGAACCCCAGCGGTTGCCGGTTCTCGAGGAGGAAGTACTCCCCCGAGCCGTCCCTGGCGTTGACCCTGTACACCTGGTGCGACGTTTCCACCGGCGGGAGGGTGACCGTGCCCAGGTCGACTCCATCGGGCACCTCCACCACCTCCACCCATCCCAACACGGCCTTGCTCCAGGCGCCCATGTGGCACGGCATGGAGAACGACGAGCCGTTGCATCCGTACGCGCCCGAGGACATGAGATCCCAGTTCCCGGCTCCCGCCGTCTTTCCGTCGCCGTCGTACGTGTCGTAGAGGTCCGGGAGGCCGAAGGCGTGGCCGAGCTCGTGGGTGAACACCCCGATTTCGTTGAGGCCTTCGCCGTTGCACGCATACACGGGCTGGATGACGTAGTCGTCGATCTTGACGACTCCGCCATTCGCCGCCGGCGTGGTCGTCGCGTACGGCTTGTTGTCGGGATACCGCCGGGCCGAACGCAGGGACCAACGGTGCGACCAGATGCGGTCCTCCTTGCCCGAAGAGTTGCACTCGGCCCCTGTCGTGGGGTGGAGCACGGCCAGGACGTCCACGAAGCCGTCGTCGTCGCCGGAATTGGGGATGCCGTCCGGCCCGTCGTTGTCGAAGACGCCCCAGTCCCGCTCGGGAAGCTTTTCCAGCAGATCGGCGATGAAGGGCCCAACGGTGCCCGAGGTGAGTCCGCTCTGGCCTCCCGTGGTCTGCGCCTGGGTCAGCGCCGACCGGGTCCAGTCCTGGACCTCGCCCAGGAGCGTCACCTTCCCGCCCGAGACCTCGTCGTAATAGGCCGTGATGGTGCCGGGCGCCGCGCCGAAGTACTGCATCTGGACGTCATCCCGTGGAAAGGGGACGACCCCCTCGGGCGAATCGCTGAACAGCCCGAGAAGCACCGGGAAATCGTACGTACCTTCGACGGGCCCCTGGCGAGGGCCCAGGATCCTGAGGATACCCGGGCCGCCGGCAGGACCCTGGCTCTGCTGGAACTGCTGCCTCAGCCGGAGCGTCCGCCCGCGTGAGAACTGGAAGGCGCCCGGGTCCGCCGCCCGGGTTTCGAAGTACCCACCGGGCGGACGCGTGCCGTACCGCTCTCCCAGGAACTCGACGTCCTGAGCCGAGGCCCCGAAGGACGAGGAGAGCATTGCCGCGCAGAGGGCGGCGAGGATGCGGAAGCGCATGCCGGGAGCAGGGACTCCTAGAAGTGGGGATCAGCAGGCTCCGATACCCGCCCGGCGGAACGGGAGTTCCTGCTCGGCGCTCAGCGAGATCCGTGCTTCACTTCTGGAGATCCACTCCTCGAATCCGCAACTCGGCGCCTGCGGACCGCATCCCGTCTATGACGTTCTGGATGTGCTCGCTCCGCTCCAGGCCGATGAGCTCGAACCCGTGCGTGACGTCCTCGCGGCTCACACCCGCAGCGAAGGTCTTGTCCTTGAGCTTCTTCACCACCGACTTGGGGGTGAGGTCGTCGATGCCCGTGGGACGCACGAGACAGCACGCGAAGACCAGGCCCGAGAGTTCGTCGCAGGCGAAGAGAACCCTGTCCAGCTCCGATTCGGGACTGACCCCGGTGCGCTCCGGGGCGTGGGCCAGGATGGCCTGGAGCACCTCTTCCGGGTATCCGGCCTCGCGGAGGTGCGCCACGGCGATCTTGGGATGGTCGTCGGGGTGCTTTTCCCAGTCCAGGTCGTGGAGCAGCCCAGCGAGGCCCCAAAGTTCCTCGTCGGCACCTCGGAGTCGCGCGTAGTGACGCACGGCGCTTTCGACGGAATACATATGCGTGCGGAGGGCCTCGTTATCCACCCAGGCGTGGAGGAGAGCGACGGCGTCGGCTCGATGGGGCATGGGATCCTCGGGGTTTCGAACTTCAGGGAGCGGGACGAAGATCTTGCCCGCCCGGAGCCGCAGGGCGCAAGGCGTGAACCGGCCTATACCCGGGAAGACGGACACAGGTGGGACAGCGCGCACGCCTCACAGCGGGGCTTTCGTGCATCGCAGACCCGGCGCCCGTGCCATATGAGCAGATGGGAGAGCAGCGTCCACCGCTGAGGGGGAAAGAGCGCCATGAGGTCCTGCTCGATCTTCTCCGGGGTATTCGACTTGGTGAACCCCAGCAAGGTGGAGAGCCGCTTCACGTGGGTGTCCACCACCACGCCCTCGTCGATGCCGAAGGCATTGCCCAGGATCACGTTCGCCGTCTTGCGACCCACCCCGGGGAGCGCGTGCAGTTCCGCCATGGTACGGGGAACCTCACCCCCGTGCTCCGCCACGAGAGTCCTCGCGAATCCGATGATGTTCGCCGCCTTGGCCCGGAAGAAACCCGTGGAGCGGATGATCTCCTCCACGTCCTCCTGGCGCGCCGCCGCCAGTGCCTCGGCGTCGGGGTACCGCCTGAACAGGCCCGGCGTCACCATGTTGACCCTCAGGTCGGTGGTCTGGGCCGAGAGGATGGTGGCCACCCCGAGTTGGAAGGGGTCCTTGAAGTCCAGCTCGCAATGGGCGTCCGGGTACTCCTCCCCCAGGAGGTCGTAGACTTCGGCGGCCCGGGCCCCGCGGGCGGCCTTGGATTCTCTAGCCATGCAGGGTGACCCTCCGGAATGGAAGCGCCGACGGCGCCGGCTGTCCATCGGCGACCTCGGCCGCCCCCGCGGACGTGACCTCCCCCACCGCGTCCGGCACCTCGCTCATGTAGGCGAAGAGGCGGGCTGCCAGCTTCAGCACTTCCCCCGACGCCGTGAGGGAGTAGAGTCCTTCCATGTCTCCCCCGGGCAGCGTGGTGGCGAAGTCCCTGCCCTCCTCCCGGATGTCGGCACGGAGCCACGTCGGCGCGTCTGCGAACGGGACTTCCGGCATGCGGACGACGCCGATGCCCGGACGGCCTTCCCGCATCCCCACGGCAAGGAGCAGCCGGAGCACCCCATCGCTACCCAGGAACCAGAAGAACCCGTCCACCGGCTCCGCCGGCTCGCCCTCTTCGGCCCCGTGAATCCAGAACAGGTGCCGAGGGAGCTGCGCGTACCCGGCCCGGGTCGGCGGCGCAACCCGATCCGTGTCGGGACCGCCATCCACCAGATACCGAACCGCATGGGTGGTGACGAGGAAGACGGGCGCGTCCGCCGTCAGGAAATGGTACGCATGGTAGGCCAGGGCCCCGTAGTCCATGAACGCCTCGGGGGGCGCATCCGGTTCGCGCAAGCGCTGGAGGAAGCCCGCCACCGAAGCCAGCATGTTGAAGGCCCCCCAGTCCTCGACGTCGGCGCCGCGGTTCTCCGCCTCCGCGCGGACATCGGTGAGCAGCCCCTCGGCGGCCTCCTGGTCGGGGAACGCCAACTCGAAGGGGGTCCGGCGCGCGTAGTCGTCGTGAAATGGCATGGGGTATTATATCGCCTCGGCCTCGGCCTCCGATTCCAGGACCACGGGACGGTAGGTGCCCACCAGTCGCTTGGCGTCCTCCCACCAACTCCGTTTGCGCACCAGGACCAACTCCAGGGTGGCGGGCTCGGTCACCACGCCGCGAACCCACACGAAGTGCACGTCACCCTGGTCCTGGGGACGGACGATCCTGTATGCCTTCCCCGCCCAGTCGAAGGTCACGTGCTCGGCGACGTCGAATTCCGAGGCTGTCCACGCGCGCTCCACGTAGTACGAGCGCTCCACCTGGAAGAGGCCCGGCGCGACCCGCTCTCCCTGCTGGAAGTACCACGGGTCGAAATCCAGGCCCTGGTCGCGCTTGAAGGTCTCGTCGAGCGCGTAGTCCACCCCTTCCAGGGCATCCTCCCGAGCCAGGGATTCCAGGTGATGCCGCAACTCGTGGGTGAGCGTCTCCCAGAGTTCTCCGTCCCAGTCGAACGAGGAGTCCTTGGCGGCGAGGCTCCGGAACGAGCCCCAGTAGAGGACCACCACGGACCGCGTGGTGTCCGGACCGGACCAATCGGTGGCGTAGTCCTCGGTGACGCACTCCCCGAGCGTGAATATGTCCGGGAGGTCGGGGTGCGGCTGCGCCTCCCTGCTCACGACGAGTCCATCGATCCCGTCCTTGTACTCCTCGGGGATCTCTGCGTAGGCCTCCTCGGCCGCTTTCTCGAAGTCCTTGAACTTCAGGGAGCCGCATCCTTTTCAGAGAGCCTGGCCAACCACTTGTTGGCAGCGAACAGCACCGCCATCACCGCAGTCCACTGAATCAACACGGAGCCCACGTTGTAGGAGCGGAACAACGACCAGGTGTCGGCGAAGTCACCTCCCTGAGCGGCCCACAGCCACCACACGATGAGAACCACTGCCTCCAGGGCGATGAGGCGGATTGCCCAGTCCCACCAAGCGCCGATGCGCACATCCGAGTCGGCATGGTTGATGAACGTCTCCCGCCACTTCGCCACGCCATACTTGAGCACGGCGAAGGCGAAGAAGAAACCGGAAAGCGCGAGACCCACGCCCCAAACCCAGTCCTGGTTGGCGAAGAAGCCCAGGTTCAGCGCCGAGGGGATGCCGAAGAGGATGCCGGCTACGCCCACGATGGCGATGGCGCGGCCACGGGGCACGCCCCGGTCCATGAGGACTCGGGAAGCGAGCTCGATCATGGACACCAGGCTGGTCCACGCCGCGAACACCAGCGCCAGGAAGAACAGCGCCATGAAGAAGCGCCCACCGGGAATCAGGGCGAAGAGCTGCGGGATCCAGATGAACGTCAGTCCCTCGTTGCCCGCACCGACGATCTGCGAGGCCGCGTCGGGCATGACCGAAAACACGGTACAAAGCACCATGATCCCGGCCAGCAGCGACATCGAGTTGTTGCCGAAGCCGATGACGAACGCGTTGAGTGCGGTGTCCTCCTGCCGGCGCATGTACACGGCGTACGTGGTGATGAGCCCCCAGCCCGCCCCCGTGTCCCATGCGTTCTGGGTCAGGGCCTGCAGCCAGATGTTGTAGTCCGTGAGTTCCGACAGGTGGGGCGTGAACAGGAAGGCCAACCCCCGGGTGGCGCCGGGAAGCATGAGCGCCCGCAGGGCCAACACCACCACCATGAGGATGAGGCTGGGGATGAGGATCTTCGCGGCTTTTTCGATGCCCTTCACGCCTCTGGACACCACGAACAGGCCGAGGCTCATGGCCACCAGGTGCGTCACGAGAGCTTGAGGAGTGGAATTGAAGCCCTCCCAGAACGCCTCGGGCACCGCCGTGGGGATCTCGCCCGTGAGGGTCGCCACGAAGAAACGGATGGTCCACCCCATGACCACGGAGTAGTAGAACATGATGGCGGTGGCGACGAAGGCGACCCACGCCCCCATCCACGCGAAGCCCTTGCCCAGGGTTTCCGTGAACGCGCCGACGGGGCCGCGGCGCGTCCCCTTGCCCATGGCGAACTCCAGGATGATGAGCGGAACCGACCACGCCATCAGGAAGACCACCCACGCCACCAGGAAGGAACCGCCGCCGTTGGTGGCGGCGATTCGGGGAAATCGCCAGATGTTGCCGGTGCCTACGGCCATGCCCAGCATGGCCAGAAGCATACCCCATCTCGAGCTGAAGACCTCGGACTTGGACGACGACACGGGCAGACTCCGTCTGGAGGCGGAAACGAGCGGCGGTCGGGACCCACCGGGGCCGGCCGCGGGCAAGTATACGCGGGGGTGTGGGAGGGTGCTACCGGGAGCCCGTCCACTCCCCGGTGGGGCCGCGCCCTTCCAGGCCCTCGAGGAGCGCTCCGGCCTCCCGAACCATGCCGTCGTCCAGCCTGTCCCCGGGGGACATCCGCACGACGGCCCGGAGAGCCTGCAGGGCATCCGCCGGCCGCTCCCGCTCCAGGTAGAGCTTCGCCAGCTCGAACCTGGGCGCCACGGCCGAAGAGTCCAACTCCGCGGCCCGGAGGTAGTGGACCTCCGCCTGCTCCCAGGATGCCTCGCCCAGCACCTCGCCCATGCCCATGCGAAGGGCCAACGCCCTCACCAGCCATGGGAGCCGCATCACCGCAGCGTTGAGTCGCCCCATCATTTCATGCCCGCCGGCATGAAGCGAGTCCAGTGCCAGGACGTGAGCGGTGGTGAAGAACACCTCCTTGCCCGAGGTCAGCTTCTGGAGGGGACCGCTGTGCTCGGTCTTGATGCCCTGGGCCACCGCCAACCAGTAGAAAGCGTCGGCGTCGGTGGAGTCGGACTCCACCAGATACCGCGCCACCTGCTCCGCGGCCGCGAGATGCCGGCTCCTGACATCGTCGGAGTCGGTGAGCAGCGCCTCCTGCACCGCGTTCTCCACCCGAACGAAGAGGCTCGCTCGGTGGGCGGCGGCCACGTCCGGGAGGCTTATCTCCTGGGCCGCCAGGAAAGGTCCTGTCCAGGGCCATGGCATGAAGGCCAGGGCGGCAAGCGCCGCCCTGGCCTTCACCACAGGCGCACTCCCCTGCGTCACGCCGTCTCGAGTTGGGACGTGCAGAGCGGGCACCGCTTCGCCGCCAGCGGAATACTGGACGCGCAGAACGGACAGTCCTTGGTGGTGGGCGCCGCGGGGGCCGGCGTCTCCTCGGCCCGCTTCAACTTGTTGATGGACTTCACCAGGACGAACACGGCGAAGGCCACGATGGCGAAACTCACCGCCGCGTTGATGAACATGCCCACGTTCAGCGTCACCGCCCCGGCTTCCTTGGCGGCGGCCAGCGTCTCGTAGGGGCCCGCGACCGTGCCCTCCTTGATGACGACCATGATGTTCTGGAAGTCGATGTCACCCACGAGCAGGCCCAAGGGGGGCATCATGACGTCGTCGACGAAGCTCTTCACCACGGTGCCGAACGCTCCGCCGATGATGATGCCGACCGCCATGTCGACCACGTTGCCCTTGACGGCGAACTCCTTGAACTCTTTGACCATGCCCATGATTCGCTCCCAGTGAGGGCCTTTCGCTTCAGCCGTTCAATCGCTCCCGCATCCACCCCACCACCTTGTCCATGGCCACGCGGGACTGCTCCAGGGTATCCCGGTCCCGGATGGTCACGGTCTCGTCCTCGTTGCTCTGTCCGTCCACCGTGACGCACCAGGGCGTGCCGGCCTCGTCCTGCCGGCGGTAGCGGCGTCCGATGGAGCCGGCCTCGTCGTAGAACGACGGCAGCGAATCCCTGCGGAGGGCTTCATGCAGCTTGGCCGCCCTTTCCGGAAGGCCATCCTTCTTCACCAGCGGGAACACCGCCGCTTTGATGGGGGCCAGTCGAGGATGCAGGGCCAGGACGACACGCTCTTCGCCCTCCACCTGCTCTTCGCGGTACGCGTCGGCGAGGCAGACCAGCATGGTCCGGTCAACACCGACGGCCGTCTCGATGACGAAGGGGAGGAAGCGCTTGTTGGACTGGGGTTCGATGTATTCCAGGCGCTTGCCCGAATACTCCTGATGACGACCCAGATCGAAGTCGGTGCGATTGTGGATCCCCTCGAACTCCTTCCAGCCGAAGGGATACTCGTACTCGATGTCGAAGGCCTTCTTCGCGTAATGGGCCAATTCGTCGGGACCGTGCTCATGGAACCGGAGCTTGTCGGCGCTGATGCCCAGGGAAAGGTGCCATGCCATGCGCGCGTCCTTCCAGTGCTCGAACCACTCGTCGTCGGATCCTGGCTCGACGAAGAACTGCATCTCCATCTGTTCGAACTCGCGGGTCCGGAAGATGAAGTTCCCCGGCGTGATCTCGTTGCGGAACGCCTTGCCGATCTGCGCGATGCCGAAGGGGATCTTCTGACGGGCCGACTGCTGGATGTTGATGAAATTGACGTAGGAACCCTGCGCCGTCTCCGGGCGCAGGTACACCGTCGACGCCGCTTCCTCGACCGGGCCCATGAAGGTCTTGAACATCAGATTGAACGACCTCGAGGCCCCGAACGCCTCCCGGGTCCCACACGTCGGGCATTGGCGGTCGGCCACCTCGGGCAGGTCGGCACGGAACCGTCGATGGCAGTTGGAGCACTCGACCAACGGATCGGTGAAGCCCTCCACGTGCCCCGACGCCTCCCACACCCTGGGGTGCATCAGAATGGCGGCGTCCAACCCTTCGATGTCGTCCCGTTGGTGGACCATGGAGCTCCACCAGAGGTCCTTCACGTTGCGCTTCAGTTCCACGCCCAGGGGACCGTAGTCCCACACCGAGCCGGTCCCCCCGTAGATCTCGGAAGACTGGAAGATGTATCCGCGCCGCTTGGCGAGCGACACGAGCTTGTCCATGAGGTCTGCGGTGGCCATGAATCCTTGATCCCCTTGCATTCCACGGGGTTTTGACGTTCTTCTCCAGAAGCGCGAAAGGTACCCGGCACCCCGGTACCGATCAACGGTCGCTGCCGCAGAACCCTGAGTGGCCCTCAGGGTACGACCTCGAGAACCCTCGGCCGAAGAGACGCGGCCGTCACCCAACCACGAGTAGTGAATGCTGACCTTTACAGATCGTGCCACCGAGGTCGTCCGCGCCTTTCTCGACCAGAGCAGCGGCGAACTCGAGGCACTGCGTATTTCTGCCCAGCCTGGGAGCCCCGTGGCGCCCCGCTTCGAGCTCACCCTCATCTCGATGGACGAGCGCGAGGACGGGGAGATGGAGATCGAGGGACCGGGCTTCCCCGTCGTCATCAGGCTGGGGGACTCGGGGCAGTTGGAGGGAGCCACGGTGGACTTCGTCGAGCGCGTCAACGAGAGCGGCTTCGAAGTGAAGACGTTGGCGCAGGCGACGCCTCCGACGCCCGTTCCGTCCTCGGGGGCCCCCGAGGGTGAGATCGCGGATCGCGTGCGCGGCGTCTTGGACACCCAGGTCAACCCGGCCATTTCGGCCCACGGCGGCATGATCTCGCTGGTGGAAGTGCAGGATACCGAGATCTTCGTCCAGATGAGCGGGGGCTGTCAGGGCTGCGCCATGTCACGCATGACGCTGCGGCAAGGAGTGGAGCGAATGCTCCGCCAGGCCATTCCCGAGCTCACCGCCGTCCACGACGTCACCGACCACGATTCCGGAGAGAACCCCTTCTTCCAGCACTGACCCTCCACGCGGAAGGCGCTTGAACGCACGCACACGGCATCGGATCCTGTTGTTGGCGGCGCTGGCCCTGGCCGGCACCCCCGGGGCACTCTCGGCGCAGCCGTGTGAGCGCCCCTGCGTGGGCCCACGCCGCGGAGCGATCCTGGCAGCGGGGGGCGGGGAGCTGGGCACGGAGATCTACGCCCGCTTCCTGACGCTGGCCGGCGGGCCCGAGAAGGCCCATGTCGTCCTGATTCCCACGGCCGGCGCCGAGGACGGCTCCCACGACGCCTGGACCGCGCTGGAGGCTCTCCAGAAGCTGGGGGCCCGTCACATCGAAGTACTCCACACGCGGCACCGCAGGGTCGCCGACCTGGACGCATTCGCGGCTCCTCTCAAAGAGGCAACCGGCGTCTGGATCTCGGGCGGTCGGCAGTACCGACTCGTGGACGTGTACCTCGGCACCCGCACCTTGGACGAACTGGCCGCGGTCCTGGTCCGCGGCGGGGTGATCGGCGGGAACTCGGCCGGCGCATCAGTCCTGGCGTCCTACCTCCTCCGCGGCGGCGAGACGTCCAACAAGGTCGTGGTGGACCACGAGCGCGCGGAGGGCTTCGGCTTCCTCCGGGGGGTCGCCTTGGATCAACACCTGCTGGCGCGTGGGAGGGAAAACGACCTGATCGACGTACTCCGCAACCACCCCGAACTGCTGGGGATCGGGTTGGACGAGGGCACAGCCCTGGTCGTCACAGGGGACGTGGGTTCCGTCATCGGCACGGGGCGGGTCGCGATCTATGACTTCACCGACCCCCTGGCTCTCATCCCCCTCCGCTACATGGTCCGCGGGGACGCCTACGACCTGGGCGCGCGCCAGATGGTCATGACGGCCCAGGAGTCGGGCGGCGGACGCTGAGGGCCGCCAGGGCCCGATCAACCCATGATGATCATGCGCCCGCCGCCGCTGCCACCGAACCGCGGGTTCACCACGTTGTTGAAGATGGATCCGAAGCGGTAGGAGACTCCGAACGACGTGAAGTAGTTGAAATTGGTGGCCAGGGCTCGCTGCCGCAGCAGGATCTCCGCTTCCGAGTAGTCCGCGATGGGCAGGTAGAGTTGGTCGCGGATCCACCCGTAGTTGCCCGACATGTTCACCGAGAAGCCCTTGAACACGCGTACCTCGAAGAAGCCCCCGACGGTGGCTGCCCATTTGCTGGTGTCGTGGAGGTACCGCGCGTGGTCCGCGCTGAGGGAGACCCTCCCCCAGGGCTGGACCAGGTCCAACGACGCCGTGAGGGAGGCGGCCGCCCGGGTCTCCTCGGTCTCGAAGAAGATCGTCTCCTCGGCATAGTCCCAGTGGCGCACGTTCATGAGCGCCTGGATGGTGAAGGAGCGGCGACTCGATTCGGAGTAGGGAAAGAAGTTGAACTCGGCCCCCGGCGACACGTTCCAACGGAAATCCTCGTTGAGGTACGTCGAGCGCCCCACTCCCACCTTGGCCCCCAAGGAAAACCGGTCGGTGATGCTCTTCACCGCGAGCCCGTTGGCGCTCCAATCCTCCCGGCTGTAGCGCTCGGTGCCATCGTCGAACTCGTAGGTCTGCGTGACCTTGGAGTACCGCCCCGACAGCGAGATCTTCCAAGCGTCGGTGGTGCGGTTGGCGCTCACGGAGTTGTTCAGGTTGGAATACTTGTAGGATGACTCCCCGTTGACGAAGCCGTTGAGGCCCAGCCGGAACACCCAATAGTCCCACGGATCTTCTTGGTCCTGCGTCACCGTCGCAGTCGGCCCCTGCGGCCCGGGCCCGGTGTCGAGGGGGGCAACGGGTCGTACCTCCAAGCGGTCCGCCAGAGGCGTGCCGGCGACGTACCGCCCCAGACCCAGACGCAGGCGTGCGGCCATGGCCCGCCGCACCTCGTCGTCCGTGGCGTCTCCTGCAGTGTTGAGTTGGAGGCTCTGGTCTTCGCCCTGGAATTCACCACGGCCGAGGAAGGCCAGAGTGTATCGCTGTCCCCCGCCCCCATTCGTCTGGCTGGTGACGAGGACGTGGACGTCGGAGTCCTCCCGGTCCCGCACCCAGTTCACCCAGGAGATCTCCCGCCGGAAGAAATCCAGGTCCCAGCACCCCATCCCTTGGCAGTCGAAGAAGAGATTGATCCTCTCGCCCGCTCCCATCGTCTCCTGGGCGCCCAACGGGATTTCCAGCGCGAGTGCAAGTCCCACAGCCGTCACCATCCGTGCGGCCTTCATCCCACACCTCCTCACGCCATGGGTGCCAAGGAGGACGGAGGGGGGAGGGACCTACCGTCGTTGCTCCTTGGACGATCGGGAGTGCCGAAGGGTTGCCTCCACGGCCGTGGACGTCTCCGTCGGACGGAGCCGGCTCGCCTCGTGGTCGTGCTGCCGGCGAGGTCTCCGGGCTACTGGAATCCCGCCTGGCGGACCCGTTCGAAGAGGGCGCCGGTGAGTCGTTCCGTGGTCACCCGATCCAAGGTGCCCAGCGCGTCCAGTGCCCCTGTGATGCGGTCAACCATGTCCCACATCTGGTCCTTCAGCTCCGGGCTACTGGGAACGGCCTCCAGCACCGGATCCCGTGAGACGCCGCCGGCAGCGGGCTCGAAGGAGATCTCCTGCTCGTTCAGGAGCAGGAACCTGTGCAGGTCCAGCGCCGCCCTGACCAGGTCGTCCATGAGGGCGTACGCCTCGAACCGGGCATCCCGAGTGGACAGGAATCCGGAGTCCGCCCGCTCCAGCAGCATGGTCGCGCGCTCTTCCCCGATTCCCGCACGCTGCAGCTCCGCCACGTACTGTTCGTGGAAGACCTGGGTATCCACGTCCCGTACGCGATGCACGTAGGCTTCGATACCCTCCCAGTACTCCTGGACGTCGCGGAACTGGCTCGCGTTGGCCAGGTAGTTGCCCGCCAGCCAGTCTTCCCGAGGCTCGGCCTGCAGGCGGAACTCGGACTGCATCCGCCGAAACTCGTCGATCATGTCCACCATGGCGGCCTCGCCCAACTCCCTCATCACGGGCAACGCCTCCGCAGGGATGTCCGGAATGGTCACCGGCGGAAGCGCCACCACTTCCGGCACGACCTCTTCTTCCGCGTCTCCTCCGGCCAGGAAGGTGCTCCAAGCGAAGTAGGCTACTCCCCCGACCACGGCCAGACCCACGACGCCGAGAACCGCCCCCGCGGGGAAACTCCTCTTCCGACGGGGTGGCGACGGGCGAGAGCGAGGTTCGGGGCGCCCACGCCGACCGCCCGCGTCACCAGTCCCGTCGGGCCGCCGTGAAGGCTCCGTCCACGAACGGGAGGGGACTCCCTCGTCGCCCGTTTGGCCGCTGCCCGGGCGGAAGTCCATGGTCCCGTCGTCTTCCACGGGGGCGTCCTCGTCCATCCACGACCGCGCGTTGTCCGTCGTGAACTCGGACAGGGGTCGTTCGAGATCCAGTCCTCCGTCCAAGGGCGACGGCGCAGGCACCTCGTCCGCGAGCAGGGGCTGGTCGCCGGCCAGATTTCCGGCCAGAGCGAGGTCTCCCAGGTCTCCGAACTCGAGGGCGTCGTTGTCGTCCTCTCCCGCACCGCCGTCGCCGACGGGAGGCGGCTCCACCATGGCCGCGCCCAGGTCGAGTCCATCCTCCCGAGGCTCAGGAGAAGCAACTCCGGGCGCGTCGGTCAGCGTCAGTTCGAACCCGAGGGACGCGTCGACGGGCGGCACGGTAGCGTCCCCGGACGGCCCGTCAGGGGCGCGGGGCGCCCCGACAGGGCCGTCGGCATCGACCAGATCGAGGGAGCCGGTGAGATCGAAGGAGGGCGGCTCGTCCTGGGGTTCGGCCTCGGCCGACCCCACCGGCTCCGGCGCCGACTCCACCTCGGGCTCCCCTCGGTCCGACTGCGCCGACACGGGAGGAGGCGGAACGAAGCCCGCTTCTCCACCCAGGGCCCGGCTGAGCGTGTGGAAGATCTCGTGCGTATGAGCCGGTCCCCACCGATCCGCCTGAGCGTCGTAGAGCTCCGTGTGCGGTCCGATGGCGCCCAACTCGATGCGCAGGGCCAGCGCATCGACGCTGGGGATGGAGACCTCGTTTCCTTGGGAATCGATGTAGGCGAAACGCATCGACAGGCCGTGGTGAGGGCGATTGTGTTGCGGGACAGGGGAAGTCTAAACCCAAGGTCCGCGTGGGGCCACATTCGCCGGCCCATCCGGCCGGATCGCTCGCGTCAGCCCTCGATGCGCCCTCGGAGGCCCAGGAGCCAGGCCATGCAGCGATGGCCGAAGTCCACCGGCTCACAGAACATCATGGGGCATCCGCCCACGATGACCTCCATGCCCTGCGCCCGAGCCCAGGTCACCGCTTCGTCGGAAACGCTCCCCTGGCCGAACGAGCGGTGAATCCACACCCGCGTGACGCCGCGCTCGGCACAGGCGCGCACCACCTCCTCGGTGACGTTCGGCGGTGTGGCGATGACCACGCCATCCAGCCGTCCGGGAACCGACGCCAGGTCCGGATAGCAGGGATCACCCTCGACCTCCCTGGCTCCGGGGTTGGTGGCAGCCACCTCATACCCCACGTCACGCAACCGACGATAGATGTGGTTCGCGGGCTGCCTGGAATCCCGGGAGACGCCTGCCACGGCAAGGCGTCGACCGGAGAGGAACGCGCTGACGGACTCGGGCGTTCGGGCCATGGTCACACCTCCGATCAGGGGAGGGCCACCCGGAATCTAATCCCTCCGGCAGGGCTCGTAGACCCTCCGCAGCTCCACGCCACCGCGGCCTTCCACGGACGCCGCCACGGCCACGATGAGCTTCCTGCGCTCCGCCGACGCCATGGAGGTCTCGGTGACCGATCCACGCCCGGGACGCGAGCGCCCCCCGTCCCGCGAGGGCCAGGGGGCGCGGCGTCGGGACGGACACGCCTGTCTAGGAGATCACCCGATCCTTCGGGCGTGCCCGGTACTTGTCGTAGAGCGACTTGTGTTTGTTCTCGGTGCTCACCTGGCGCCCGAGAATGAACAGATCCAGGATCTGGGTCTGGATCTCCAGGGGATTGCCGTCCGTGACGATGAGGTTGGCGATCTTCCCGGGCTCGATGGTGCCCATACGGTCGCCCAGCCCCAACATCTCGGCACCGTTCTTCATCACGGCTTCGAGGGCTGCCTCCTGGGGAAGTCCGAAGGGAACCGTCATGGCCGCCTCGTAGGGCAGCGTCCGCGAATCCGACGAGCTGAAGGTGGCGAAGGCGATCTTCACGCCTGCCGCGTAAAGCCTGCCCGCGTTGGCGTAGGCTTCGTCGTACTCCTCGTCGGGACCGGCCGGCATGGCCTGGGACGGCCCGAGGATCACCTCGACGTCACGCTCGGCCAGCCAGTCGGCGATCTTCCACCCCTCTCCGCCTCCGGTGATGACGTACCGGATGTTCTGTCGCTCGGCCCACTCCACGGCATTCTTGATGTCCCGCTCGCCGTTGGCCGAAAGCAGCACCGGCATCTCCCGGTCGATGACGTGGGCCATGGCCTCCAGCTGGAGATTGCGCCCTGCCTCGCCGGCCGCCGCCGACTTGACGTGCATGCGACCGGCCTCCATCCACTCGTCGAGCCGGGCGACCTGCTCCCTGTGCTGCTGCTCGATGTCCGAGAAGGAGCGCTCGGCTCCGAAACCGAATCCCCCCCAGCGTCGACGCGGGGACAGGCTCGGGTAGTTGACCACCATGGCGGCGCCGGGCTCGATGTCCATCTCTTCGACGGTCCAGCCGTCGAGGCCTACCAACGACGCCTGTCCGGCGATGATGCCGCCCTCGGGCGCCGACATGGTGTGGGTGATCCCGTTGGCCCGGGCCACGGGAATGTGCTCCGTGGACGGATGGATGGCCGTGGCCGCCTGGAGGTGGGGCTTGAAGTCCCCCTGCTCCTCCGAGTCGTTGGTCATGTCCACGGCACCGATTTCGGTGAGGCCGAGCTGGCTCACCGCGTCGAACATGCCGGGATAGACATGCCGGCCCGTGGCGTCCACGACCTCTGCGCCTGCAGGCGCCTGCACGTTGGGCCCGACCTCCAGGATCCGTCCGTCACGGACGACGACCGTCCCGACGAACGCATCTCCAGCCAGGGTATGGATGGTGCCCCCCTGGATGGCGTAGGTCTGGCCCACCGCCACATCGGCCAAGGCCAGGGTGGCGGCGACCGCGCCGAACGCGGCCGCCCAGCTGCGCACCACTCTGCTGACGCGGCTCATCGTACCTCCTCCTCGCGGTGGGAAGGGGCGACGGGGTCCGACGCGACCCGCTCGTCTCCCTGATCGCTTCCGTAGCGTTCCATGAGGGCGGCCTTTTCCCTCGCCACCGCCGCCTGCCGTTCACGATCCAGATCCCGATCGAAGTACAATGCCCCCTCGACATAGGTCTGGAGAACCTTGGCGAACATGCTGAGCGGCGGCCCATCGAAGATGGTCAGGTCCGCGTCCTTCCCCATGTCGATGGAGCCGGTCCGGCCGTCGATGCCCAACTGCTTGGCCGCGTTGAGCGTGATCATGCGAAGGGCGTTCTCCTCCGCCACACCACCCCACTTCATGGCCTTGGCCGCCTCCTGGTTCAGGTGCCGCATCTCCTCGCCGGAATCCGAGTTGATGGTCACGAGCACGCCCCGCTCCTCCATGAGAGCCGCGTTGTAGGGAATTGCGTCGTACGCCTCGACCTTGTACGCCCACCAGTCGGAGAACGTGGACGCCCCCGCCCCGTGGGCCGCCATCTCATCGGCCACCTTGTACCCCTCCAGCACGTGCTGGAACGTACGGACCGTGAAGTTGAATTCATCGGCCAATCGGATGAGTTGGAGGATTTCGTCGGCTCGGTAGGAGTGGGAATGGACCCACCGGTCGCCTCTCAGGATCTGCGCCAGTGACTCGAGCTTCAGGTCGCGCCGCGGCTCGACCCCCACGTGACCGCTGGCCTCCCATGCATCCCATCCACGCTGGTAGGCCTGGGCATCGAGGAACGCCTGCCGCACCACGTCCTGGACGCCCATGCGGGTGGCCGGGTAGCGCGGCGGGTTCCGGTCGCGCTTGGTGTTTTCGCCCAGGGCGAACTTGATCCCCTCCTGGGCGTCGCCAATGATCATGTCCTGGGCGTCGCCGCCCCATTTCAGCTTCACCACCGCGTTGCCGCCCCCGATGGGGTTGGCGGAGCCGTGGAGGATGTTGATGGCGGTCACGCCGCCGGCGAGGGCCCAGTACACGTTGGGGTCATTCGGCTCCAACACGTCCTTGATTCCCACCATGGACGACACGTTCACCGCGCCCTCGTTGATGGCGTCGGCAGCGATGTGGGAGTGGGCGTCGATGATGCCGGGCGTGACGTACTTGCCGGTGCCGTCCACCACATGAGCGCCCTGGGGCGCCTGGATGCCCGTGCCAACCTGGGCGATCTTGCCGTCCCTCACCAGGATGTCGCCGCCCACGATGGTCCCATGGGACGCGGTCATGATGGTGGCGTTCCGGATGAGCGTCACCGCGTCACTGCGGAACGGCCCCTGGTCCTGCGCCATGGCGACGGGCGTGTGGGCGGCGTCTTCCCCGGGCTGGGTCCTGCGGCGCCGCGCCGGAGCCTCATCCTGGGGCACCTCGAACTTGTCTCCGTCCACGAAGACGGTCTCCACCTTGGTACCGGGGTCGAAGAGATCACCCGACGCCACGACCACATTGGCGATCTTCCCCACCTCGAGGGATCCGAGGCGATCCTCGACGCCCATGATCCGGGCCGGAGCCATGGTGAAGGCCTGCACCGCGGCCTCCCTGGAGAGCCCCTGGGCCACCGCCTTCCGGGCATTGGCCAGGATTTCCGTCGCGTCGCTCAACCCGCCCGACGTGAACGCGAACGCAACGCCGGCCTTCTGCAACTCGGCGGGGGTCGTCGGTGCACGGTCCCAGAGACGCAGGGTCCGCAGCGCCGGCCTGGCCTCCGGATCGCCGTCACGGGGCGCCGTGGGCCAGTTGAGGCTCACCAGGGCAGGAACGCCCGCGGCTGCAAGGAGATCGGCGGCCGCATAGGCGCCCTGGGCTCCGTACACCAGCGGAGGTACGCCCATGACGTGGGCCGTCGAGATGGCACGTTCGATCTCCTTCCGGTCGTTCGCGGGAAGGAGGACAGGATATTGCTCCATGAGTTGCCACCGCAGCGGCTCCAGCGCTTCGTCCCACTCGGGCCGCGGCTTGCCCTTCGCGCCGGCCTCGTAGTCGTCCCACACCCGATCGTAGTGTTGGGCGTCGAGGTACAACTGCTTGAGATACGCGAAACTCCCCATGAGGGACTGGGGATACCCCTGGTAGGAACGGTCCTGGAGCTTCAGCCTCATGGCCACCGGGGTGGCCACCACCATCCCCCTGGCTCGTTCGTAGCTGCCGAGGTTCAGGACCGCAGCCTGTCCAGTGACGAGGCCGTCGTTCAGCATCGACACCACCGTCGTGAAGCCCGCGTTCCGCCACTGCGCGAATCGGGGGTCACCCTCGTTGATGTTCTCGGCCGCCGAGACCCAGGTGTGCGTCCCCGGGCGATCCTCGGGGCCCCACGAGTACGTGGACTCGTCGATGGGACCTTGCGGGCCGAAGGGGCTCCCCCCTCCACCACCGCGAGGTGGACGGGCCGAGGGATGACCGAGGTCGGTCATGGCGTCGATGAAGCCGGGGTAGACGGTCTTCCCGGCCCCGTCGATGACCCACGCCCCCGCCGGCACGGTGACGTTGCGACCCACGGCCGTGATGATCCCGTCGTTCATGACGACGGTGCCATCGGTGATGGTCTGCCCCGCGCCGGTGACGACGCGGGCCCCGGTGATGGCGTAGTGACGCGGCAGGTCCGGGCGGGTAGGCCGGGGCTGACCCTCGACGGCCTGCGGGAGAGTGAGGAGAGAGAGCGCCAACGCCGTCGCGACGCTGGCGAGGCCCGTAGATCCGGAAGCCGGGATCCGCAGCCTGGAACGCATGGGGGAACCTCCGATGGGTTTGGGACGCTCGTTGCGGGCGAGGGCTCGCAGCGGCTGGTATCCAGGGCGGGGGGGGCCGCCACAATACCATCGAGCCCCCTCGAGGGCCAGTTACGGGTCGGGAGAAGTGAGGCGGTGCCGGTCGATGGCGGCGGCCCAGGGCACCACGAGCCACAGCGCCAGGGTGACCCACGCCATCGCCGTCACCGAGGGCGGCGGCGGCCCCATGAGGTTGCCCACGTAGGAGAGGCACAGGAAGCCCACCAACGCCCAGAACGCCCACCGCCCGATCCTGTCCTTGGCCTCGGTGGCGCGCAGGTACAGGAAAAGCCCCAGCGCAAACAAGACAACCTCGGCCGTCACTGTGGCGGGCACCGACCTCCACAGACCAAGCCCCACCAACGGCCCACCGGGCCACAGGGGCATGTCGGGTCCGTGGCTGATCCAGTCGAGCACCCAGTGGCTCACCACCGATGCGCCGAGCACCACCGCGGCGCGGCCGTCCCGGAGGCGCCACAAGAAGAAAGCGCCCAGTGCGACCCCCCACATGAGGTCCAGGGAGAGGCTATGGCTGACCGGATAGTGGACGAAGTCCAGGGGGGTGAACGCGGTGTTGCCCGGGTCGATGCGGACCTGCTCGACGCCGGTCAGGAGCAGGAAGGGCCACAGCAGGTCGGGCCATTGTACCGCCAGCACGAGCGTCCACAACGGGGCCCGGCGGGCGGCGGGTTTGGCCGCCAAGGCGACCGCGTAGTGTCCGATGAACATGGTGCAATCCTGGAAGGTCGTTCGAGCGACAGGACCCTAGGGCGACGCCTGCGTCCACGCCACCAGCGCAGCCAGGTCCGGAACTTCCAGATCCGGCGTGGCCCGGGCCGGAGCCGTCGCGCCTCCTCCTGCCCTTCCGGCCCTGCGGTTCACCCACACGCACGGAAGGCCCAGGGCCTTGGCCGGCGCAACGTCGTGGAAGACGCTCTGGGCTACGTGGAGCACCTTCTTCCGGGGGAGGTCGAGGCGACGGAGCACCTCGTGGAAGTGGTCCGGCGCCGGCTTGTAGCTCCGAACCTGCTGGGCGGTGACCACTTCGGCGAAGTCCACTCCGAGCTGGGCTGCGCTCCCGGAGAAGAGGTCGTCGTCCACATTGGACACGACTGCCAGGCGGTAGTGGACACTCAACGCCTGCAAAGACGCCACCGTATCCGGAAAGGGCCTCCACCGCCCCACCGATCCGCCGAATCCCAGGAGTTGGTCCCTGGTTGGACTGAACCCGAGATCCGACCCCACGCGCCGCAGAACCTCCTCCAACACCGCGCGGTAGCGCCGGTACGGTTCGGCCTGGACCTCCGACTCCCGTCGTGCGAAGCGCTCCAGGAGCGTGTCGTCACCAGGGGAGGCGACGCCATGCGCAGCCAGGACCGGGGCCAGGGCGTCCAGCAGGCCCCGCTCCCAGTCGATGAGGGTGCCGTAGCAATCGAACGTGAACGCGTCGAACGACGTGGGATCCATGACGTCCTCAAGCCTCCGGGATCGCTTCGGCCCTGGCTTCACCCACTCGGTGGAGGGCATCCAGGGTCTCCGTGGTGGACCGGATCAGACCCGCCAATCTGCCCAGATCCCGCACGATCCCCGATGTGCGAACGTCCACGAGGCCGGCATCGACACCGTAGAGTCTTCGCATCTTCCGGCTCGGCCGCTTCACCTGGAGCCTGAGGGATTCCGCAGACTGGATGGCCGCGTAGAGTTCCTGGCCTGCGAAGAGCGACGGGACCCTGCCGGCCGGCTTTCCCTTCACCACGTACCGCTCCAGGAGGGCCGGACTCAACGGGAGCCGCTTGCCGAAACCCAAGCGTTCCCAGAGACGATCCAGGACGTTCCGCCGGCGGACGAGCACCTCGAGCCCCCGCCAGCCGAGGAAGTGGGCCTGGACCCGCGTGTACGTCACCGAGGTCTGCCCGTTGGACTGGACGTAGATCTCCGTCGTGACACGCCATGGGCCGTGGCTCACCAGGATCTTGTCCGCGGTCGGGCGCTTCCCTTCGGCCAATTCTCCCCCGAGGAGGGTGGCCATCTCCCGCCACACGGTGCGCTGATCCGGCTCGTCGCCTCTGCCCCCGAACATTTTGCCCACGCCTCCTACCTCCCGCGCTTCAGGCCCGTCTCGAGCTTGTGTCCCACCTCTCTACGAACCAGCGCGGGAACATCGTCTCCGTGCGCCACGAGAAACCCTCGCACTCGATGGGGAGCCACCCCAACCAGGCTCCGCAACGCCCATGACAGCGCCTTCACGTTCAGGGCCACGGTGGCGATCAGCGCCGTTCGCCGCCACCATCGGTCCGCGGACATCGCCCATGCCCGAACCTGCTCGTCGGACACCGTTCCCGCCCGCCATGCAGGGCCCGCAATCTATACGCCGAAACAGTCAACCGACGCCCAGTTGTCGTTTCCCTCTCCCAGGCGCTCGACGCTGGGGCCGTCCAGAACGGCCATGACATCCGACCGGCCGGCCACCAACTCGAAGGCCACCTGGCGGGCTTCGTGAATCGACGTGCCCAGGAGCTCGCGCACGACCTCGAGCACAGCGGCAGCAGGCGCAGCTCACAGCTCACGCGCGGCGCCTCGGAGAACCTTGCGCTGGACACGAACCGGGGCGCCCCGCACCCGCATCCTCGAGGGACAGTACGACACGGCTGTTTCCCGGCGCCCCGGGATCGAGCCCACTTCCAATGCAGCCAGGACCCGCTCGACCAGCGGGGCGCTGGAGGGAACGCCGTTGCTCACTTGATGAGGAGGAGCCTGCGGTTCACCGGATAGAGCCACTCGACCCCCCGCTCCGTGACCACGGCGTCGTCCTCGAGTGGGATGCGCACCTTCCGGCCGCCCCAATCCGGGTTGGCGGTGTAGGCGAACAACTCGACCGAGATCAGCGTCCCGGGCCGGAGTTCGTAGGTCAGGCGCGTCGGGTTGAAGAACGCCAGCGACGGACCGAGCCCGTGGCCCCAGTTGCCCACGGAATGGGGTCCGATGACCACATCCGTCACCTCCGGATCATCGGTCGGTTGGTTGAACGGGATCGTAGCGAACCCCGCAGCCTCGATGGCGGCCAGGGTGCGGTCCAGCGCGATCTGGGCCGTCGGGGCCGGCTTGATGGACGCCTTCATCACGTCACGCACCTTAAGCGCCTGGTCGAAGGCGTGCTGCAGTGAGGCTGGAGCCCCGCTCTCCCCCTCCTTCAACACGTAGGCGATGCGCTTCATGTCGGTGTAGAAATCCAGGTACCCCACACCCCAGTCGATCATGAGCAGGTCGCCCCGTTGGATGATCCTGTCCGTGGAGGTCGCCACGATCCCCTCGGGCCCGGTGACATAGACGGAGGGCATGTCGAATGACGAATCGAGGCCCCGCGCCAGCAATTGGTCCCACATCCACCACGCGACGTCCTCCAGGGTGGTCACGCCGGGCGTGACGACCTCGTTGGAGAACGCTCGCTCGGCGATCTCCCTGCTCATCTCCCCGGCTTCGGCGAAGACGGCGATCTCCGTGGCGGTCCGCGTAGCGCGGAAGTCCGACACCAGCCGCTCCGCCGAGACCAGGCGGTCGGCGTACGGATCACCCAGCACCTCCCTGAGGTGCAGGTAGGACGTGTGGGATAGCCCGTCAGCGCCCCCGATGCTGCCGGCCATGTTCACGCCGATCCGACGGGGATCCCGCTCACGGACGAACCTCGCCAATTCGTCGGCGCTTCCGAACCGGTCGTAGACGCCGCACTCCTCCAGCATGTACCCCTCCACGCCGAAGGCGACACGCTCCACGCGCTCGCCTCGATCCGTGAACACGTAGTAGGCCCAATCACCCACGTACCCACGGCCCAGCGCCTCCCAGAGCGGATCGAGGAGTCCTTCCCGCATGACCACGATCCACATGTCCGTATCGTTGTCGTGCATGGCCTTGGGGAGCACGAGGTCGAACTTCTCCGCACGGATCTGGCACATCCGCTCCCATCGGCGTCGGGCCTCCTGCGCTCGAACCGAAGGGGGAGCGAGTACCGACACGAGGGCCGCGGCCAGCGCGACAACAGCCCAGGAGGAAGATCTCGTCATGGTGATTCCGGATGGACCAGTGGGAAACGTGGAAGGGTGACGAGAGCCAATCTGTGGGATGGGCCCCCACCCCACCACCATCTCGGGCATTCGCCCCGTGGCCGCCCTCCCGATGGCGGCGACGTCACATCCCCGCCATCCCGTTCGTTCTTCCATCGGACAAGACCTCGGCCGTGCCTCGCGGGTATAACGGACCTTCCGGAAGTCGCGCCAGCGAGACGACGCGCCTGTTCACCCCGAGCCACGAGCCCGCGTGGACTTCGACCGACTGTTCGATGATGCGTACCCGCCCTTGGTGCGGTACTGCCAGCGTCTCACCGGCGACCGTGACGCCGCCGAAGACGTCGCGCAGGAGGCCATGGTGCGGCTGTTCGCCAACGAGGTGCAGGGACCGCCACCCGCCGTGCGTGCGTGGCTCTTCAAAACGGCCACGCACCTCGTCCGTGACCGGTACCGAGTGGATGAGAACCGCAGACGGCTGCTCCAGGAGAACCCCGTGACGCCGAGCCCAGTCGAAGGCCCCGAGCGAAGCTTCCAACGCAAGACGGAGCGGGAGCTTGCCCGCAAGGCGCTGGAAAAGCTGGCGGATCGAGATCGGGAGATGCTGTTGCTGCGGTACGAGGGATTCAGCTACAAGGAGATCGCGGACGTGGTACACGTAGCAGCGAGTTCGGTCGGGACGCTCCTGGCCCGGGCCGAGCGTCGCTTCGTGGAGGCCCTGGAAGGTGGGTTGGAGACGACATGACGCATCTGGATGAAGGACAGCTTCTGGCGGTGCGGGACGGTGAGTCCCAGCACGAGCACCTGGTCGAGTGTGCCGACTGCCGAAAAGGTCTCGCCGAACTCCGGGGCCGACACGACAGGGTGTCCGGCGCCCTGGCAGCCCTGGACGCACCGACGGACCTGGAGGTTGCTCGCGCCCTCATCAGGACACGGGTGACCGCCGGAGCGGCCCACACGGCCGACGTGGTGCCTCTGACCATCCCGCCACGCCGCGCCTTCTGGAGCCTCTCCAGGGCCGCCGGTCTCCTCCTGGTCACGGCGGCGGGCTTGTCGGCGTTGCCGGGATCTCCGGTGCGGCACTGGGCGTCCAGGGTCCTGGCGCCGGAAGCCCCACGCCAGGGGACGGAGCGGGCCCCCACGCCGGCCTCGGCGCCCTCGTCAGCGGAGGCGGAGGCCACGGGGATACGGCTCGCCGTCCCCCGCGGTCCACTCCGGGTCATCGTCGGCGGCGCCGAGACCGGCGCCGTGATCCGCGTCCAATGGGTCCCTGGCGCCGAGGCGGCGATCTTCGCTCCGGCGGGCAGTCGCTTCACATCCGGGGAGGGACGTCTCGAGGCCCAGGTGACGTCGGGAACGGTCCGCATCGAACTCCCGAGGGGGGTGCTTCCGGTATCCCTGGAGGTCGGAGGGCGTATCTATCTACGGAGCACCGACGCGGGCCTTGATGTCCCGGGTCCGGTGACCCGACAGAGCACCTCCGAGATCGTGTTCCGGATTCCCTGACGCCGTTTCCATGCGCTACCGGTGCCTCCACGCTTTCATCGCCCTCGTGACCTTGGGCGGCTTCCCGGATGGGCTTCAGGCCCAGGCGGGCGGCTCGGTTTCGGGCATGATCCTGGGGCGCTTCGAGGCCCAGGTGCGCCCGCTCCCCTTCGCCGCCGTCGAAGCGTGGGGACCGGGACTCCATCGGACGCTCATGGCCGACAGCACCGGGCACTACCGACTGACGGACCTCCCGGCGGGTGCGCTGCGGATACGCGCGACCCACCCGGGCCACGATCCCCTCGAGGTGGATGTGGTGGTGCCTGCCGATGGTGACGCCCTGGTGGACCTGGAGCTGCGGGCTCGACCCGTGGAACTTCCGGCGGTGGACGTCACGACCGACGTGCGGGTGCCCGACGCGGATCGCCGGAACGTCGCCGCCGAGGCGGAGACGGCCGGTCGGGTGGAAGCGGCGGCCCTGGAGATCGGCTCCGGAGCGGTGGACGCCGGGCTCGCCGAAGCCGTGCGTGCGTTCGGCGGCAACGATCCGGCCCAGGCCACCGACGTGCTCTTCATGCGGGGGTCCACGACGGACCTGAAGCTGGTCCTGCTGGATGGGGCACCCGTCTACACGCCGTTCCATGTGGCCGGCCTCCTCCGATCCTTCGAGCCATCGGTCCTCGGCAGGGCCGACCTTCATGTGGGAGGGGCCCCTGCGCGCTACGATGGAGGCCTGACGTACATCCTGGACCTGCGCACCCGGCGACCCCGGCGCGATGGCCTTCATGCCTCGGGATCCCTCGACCTCCTGTCCGCGTCGGCTGCCCTGGACGCGCCCCTGGGCAAGCGCAGCGGCGTTGTGGCGTCGGCCCGGAGCCTCCATCCGCTGGGGGACAGCCCTCTGGGCGCCTCTCCCTATGGGTACCGCGACGCGCTGGTCGGCCTGGAGCTGGAGCCCGCGCCGGGGCATCTGGTGCGGACCACGGGCTTCTGGAACCGTGAGTCCGTGGTGCTGGACCTGCCCGGCACGTTGGGCCTCTCCACCGGCCCCGATGAAGCGTGGTGGTCGAACCGGGCGGCATCGGCCGCGTACGTGGGGCAGGCGGGAGGGTTCTTCCTGGAGGGTACCGCTGCGGCCAGCGGGTACGACGCGACGCTCCCACTCCAGCCTTCCGCGCCCGAGGGCGAGCCCGAACCCGACCCGCTGCTGGCGTCGGCCCACACCCGGAGATTCCGCTCGACGATGGAGGCCGCCCATCCCGTGTCCTGGGGAATGGTACGCTTCGGGCTTTCAGGGGAGCGCACCGACGCCGCCTTCTCCACGGATCCCATGGGCGGCGGAGCGCCTCCGCGGGAAGCCACGAGCCACTCGACGACGGTGGGCGGCTATATCGACGTCTCGCGGTCCCTGGCGTCGGGAGTCACGCTCCGCGCCGGGCTGCGGGCCGACCGGTTCTCCGGGGATGGAGCCCCTCGCCTCGCGCCGCGCGCCGCCCTCACGTGGCAGGTCGGTCCCCAGGCCCTTGTGACCGTGGCGACGGGCCGGTACCACCAGAACGCCCGGGCCGACGACGGCGCGGTGGAGGAATCGCTCACCGACCAGGTGGGCGCAAATCGGGCCCCCATGACGCTGCTTCCCGTAGCGACCGCCGACCACGTCGTCGTCTCCTTGGAGCAGACGCTGGGGGCGGACGTCCGACTGGGCGTCGCCGGCTTCTGGAAGGGGTACCAGGGACTGAGGCCCGGCACCGACGAGACCATCCGGAGTTCCGGGGTGGACCTGCGCGTCCAGCACAGGGGCGAGCGGACCACGGCGTGGTTGGGATACGGCTTGTCGTGGTATTGGTCGGGGACCGACCTGAGCGGGTCGTCTTCCACGTTCACCGGCCGCCAGCTTCTCACCGCCGGACTCTCGGGGACGCTGGGATCCACGTTGGGCGCCGAGGTGAATGTCGCCTATGGCGCGGGGCTGCCCTACACCAGCGTGCCCTTCCATGCGCTCTCCCCCTCCACGGACCAAGCCGACCGCAACGCGCTGGAGAACAGCGGGGACGTCATCGAAGAAACGCCGCCTTTCCCCGGCGGCCTCGGCCGGGACTTCCTGAGGGTCGATCTGGAGGTCCACGCCACGTTCAGGCCGACCTGGGGAGGCCATGGCTGGGAAGTCCGGCCCTACCTGCGCGTCCTCAACGCCCTGGACCGGCGCGACGCCCTCTTCTACGCGTTCCAGCCCTGGCGCGGCGACGGCCTGACTCCGCTGGCGGAACGTCCTCTGGTCCCGGTCCTCGGCATAGCCTGGCGCTTCTGACGGTCACGGAGCGGCGCCGCCACTCGTTCCATGGATGAGACCCGGCGCCCCTCGGCGCCATCATCCCCGGAGGTGGCCATGTCCCGTGCGCTCGTTCGATTCGTCGTTCTCCTTGGTCTGGCTGCTGCTGCCCCCTCCGCCGCCGCCCAAGGTCAACTCGTGCCGGTCAAGACGGTTCCCGTGGCCGCCGGGGACCAGTTCCTCATGCTCCCCTCGGCAACGGTGGGGATGGGGGGCGTCACCGTGGCGGTCGACGACTCTCTGGCCGACCCGTGGTCCAACCCGGCGCAAGGCGTCTTCGTCGCGGAGCCGGCGCTCCTGGGCGCGCCCACCTTCTACAGCATCTCCAGCGATGGCGGCAGCGGGCGCACCTTTCCGGTGGCGGGGTTCTTCAAGGGCGGTCGTTGGTTCGGCGGCGCCGCCGTCGCCCTCCAGCAGATCGAGAACGCCACGGGCGGAAACGAGCTGATCTGGATACGGCCTCAGCCCTGGCCCGGCGGGCAGCGGCTCCTGCGCGACGCGTCCTCCCGCAACCTCTATGCCCACGGTTTCGTCGGTGCCCGCCTCGGCGATGGGCCGTGGTCCATGGGTCTGGGCTTCTCCGGAGCTTCGCTGGATGCTCTGGACGGCGTGGACCTCCTGTACATGAACGCCGAGAGCGTGGAACAGTCGGGCACGCTGGGGGACGTCAGAGTAGGACTCTACCGTGACGGGGACAGGGAGCGACTGTCCCTCCTGGTGCTCCACGACCGGGTCTCCATGACCCACGACGTGGCCTACGTCGACATCGTCTGGGACTCCCTCGGCTGGAACCCCACGGCGGTGCGCCGCGTGGAGGTCAACGAAGACAAGACCCGAACGGTGGGAGGGCAGATCGCCTACGACCGTGACCTCAACGCTCCGGGATGGCGCTTCGGCACGTCGGTCACCGTGAACCGGAAGAGCCATCCCAAGATCCCCAACTACGAGATCCAGAACATCCCCCGGGATCCGGGGACCACCTGGGCCTACGACCTGGGGCTGGGCGTCTCCCGCACGCGGGGACCCCTGGCCTTCGCCCTGGACGTGGAGCTCCAGCCCATCTGGAGCGAGACGTGGCAGGAGGCCGCCGAAGACGTGGAGACCGCCGACGGGGGGCTGATCCGGTCGGGGGGCCGCACCATCGAGAACGACTTCTTCTTCACGAACGTGATCCTGCGCACGGGCGTCTCGTACGACGTGGGCTCCGCCACGGTCCAGGGGGGCGTGGAGGTCCGGTCCTACGACTACCAGCTCGACCAGCGGGACCACGTCGCCGTCACGTTCCGTGACCAGGACGAAAGCTGGATGGAGTGGAGCCCGTCAGTGGGCGCCGCCTTCCGCGTCGGCGACGTGGAGCTCCGGTATGCCGGTCGGCTCACCACCGGCACGGGCCAGCCCGGCATCCTCCCCACGGCCGACGCCCTGGCCGCCAGGGCCGAAGCAGGCGATTTCATCCTGGCGCCCCAGGCGCCCCTGACCCTCCAGGACGCCACGGTCATGACGCATCAGCTCTCGGCGCGGATCCCCATCCGCTAGGCGAGCTACGGCCCGGGCCGGCCCTCGGGGAGGAGCACGTCCTCGAGG
>DATHZE010000027.1:0-5402 GCA_035458765.1 Longimicrobiales bacterium | reverse complement strand
CCGCAAGGATCTTCGCGCCCGGTACCCGAAGCACGCCTGGCCCGAAGATCCGCTCACGGCCGAACCTACCCGAAGGACCCGACGGAGGAGTTCCTCATGAAGAGCATCCTCAATCTCATGGGCATGACCATCGGAGGCTGGATCGGCTGGGCCATGGGAGCCCAGGTATCGGTCTTCACGGCCTATATGGTGAGCATCGTCGGGACCGGCCTTGGCCTGTACGCCGCCATCCGGACCACGAAGCACCTCCTTCCCTGACACCCTGCATTCCGGGGGAGGCAGAGGCGCACGCCAGGGGCTATCTTCCCCCGTCCCGCGACGCGGCCCACGAGATTCCCGCAGCCCAAAGGCCCATGCTTTCCGATCTCCAGAAGCAGAAACTGACGCGCTACTTCCGCGTCTATGACGTGGACGATGACGGCGCCATTTCGCTCCCCGACTTCGAGCGGGTCGTGGAGAACGTCCGGGTACTCCACGGCGTGGGCGAAAGGTCGTCGATCCATTCCGGACTCAGAGAGGGGTATCTCCTCCGATGGAGCGCGCTGTCCATCTCCGCCGACAAGGATCGGGATGGCCGCGTGGACCTGGACGAGTGGCTGGCGTACTGGGAGGGAGTCCTGGCAGACGACGTGCGCTACCAGGCCGAGATCGTCGCCGTCACGGAACGACTCTTCGAGGTCTTCGACACGGACGAGGATGGAGTGCTGGGCGCCGACGAGTTCTGCAATTTCTACGGCGTATATGGCCTCAAGTCGGCTCTGGCGCGCCAGGTCTTCGTGGACCTCGATGAAGACGGCGACGGCAGGGTGACGCGGAATGAACTCATGGACATGGCCCACCAGTTCTATCGCAGCGAGGATCCTTCCGCGCCCGGCAATCGCCTGTTCGGTTCAACGGACTGAAGGGACAGCCACGCATGCGAGCCGTCTCCTTCAACGTCACCGTTCCCGGCTACCTCCTGGGCAAGGGCCTGGGCGGGATCACGGAGTCGGTCGTCTTCGGTGGCCTCAGCGGCGTCCGGCTCGAGGAGACTCCCGAAGTTCAGTTGCCCGGGGAGGACTGGGTTCGACTGCAGGTGCTCAAGGCGGGGATATGCGGCACCGATATCGGGAACCTGACCTATTCGGCGAGCCCGGCCATGGAGCCGTTCGGGTCGTTCCCAGCGGTCCTGGGACACGAGGTCGTGGCGAGGGTGATCGAGGCGGGTAGCGCCGTCCGCAGGGTGGAGGTGGGACAGCGTGTCGCCGTTGATCCCATGATCTCGTGTACCATGCGTGGCTTTCCCGGCGGTGGTGGATGCCGCTCGTGCACCCAGGGCCTGCACTGCACATGCGAGCGCATGGGCGAGGAGGGCGAACTTCTGGTGGGGGGGCGTCGCCTGGGCCGAGGCGCGACGGTCGGGTATCACGCCGATCTTCCCGGCGGATGGGGAGAGCGCATGGTGGCCCACGAAAGCCAGCTCTTTCCCGTGGCCGATTCCATGGACGACAACACCGCGGTGCTCATCGAGCCCGTGGCGGTGGGGATGCACGCCGTCCTGCAGACGCGCCCCTGGGGATCGGGTCCCATCCTCGTGGTGGGGAGCGGCCCCATCGCCCTGGGGACCATCTGGTCGCTGAGGGCGGCCGGCTTCGAGGGCGATCTGGTGGCCCAGATCAAACGAGGTCACGAAGCCGACATCGCACGGGCCTTTGGAGCGAGCCTGGTTGTGGCGCCCGGGGACGAGGCCCGCCAGGCACTGGTCGAGACCGGAGCCCAGGCATATATGCCCATCGTCGGCGACGAGGTCTACGCAGGAGGCGGCTTCCCCCTGATCTTCGACTGCGTGGGGAGCAAGGTCACGCTGCAGCAGTCGCTGCGGTTCGCCGCGCCCCGAGGCCGGATCGTCATGCTCGGGTGTGCCGCGGAGATCAAGAAGCTGGACCTGACCTTCGTGTGGGCGAGGGAGTTGGCCGTGAAAGGCTTCGTCGGGTACGGCCGTGAGGCGTGGCAGGGTGGGCATGCCCATACCTTCCAGATCACCCACGACCTCCTCGTGGAGACCGGCGCGCCGGTGAGCCGGATGGTGACCCACGTCTTCCCGTTGGCGCAATACCAGGACGCCCTTTCGGCCGCGGCCAACAGGCGGAAGTCGAGGTCCATCAAGGTGCTGTTGGATCCCTCGGTGGGCTGAGAGGCGCTGCCGTGGCCGGGCCGGGGCGCGTCGTCGTCGTGGGTGGTGGCGTCATCGGGGTGTGCGTGGCCTATGAACTGGCCCGACGTGGTGCCGATGTGGTGCTCCTCGAGCGCGATCGCCTGGGGGCGGGGGCATCGTCGGGGAACGCCGGAACGGTGAGCGCCGGGCATCCACCCCTGAACAGGCCCGGCCGCGTTCGGCGCGCGCTGATGCAGATGGCCGACCCCACGAGCCCCCTCTACATCAAGCCCCGTTGGGACCCGGCGCTTTGGCGCTGGCTCGCGGACTTCGCCCGTCATTGCACCGACGCGCACGTGGCGTCCTGCATGGAAGTCATGGCGCCCCTGGGCAAGGAAGCGCTGCGCCTCTTCGCGGAGATCGTCGGGGAGGAACGGATCACGTGCGGGTACCGGCAGGACGGATACTTCGATGCGTGCCGCACGGAGCGGGGATGGTCCGAGGCTCGCCATGAGGCGAGCATGATCGCCGCGCACGGATATCATCCCGAGGTATTGGACGGGAGGGCGCTCCGGGAATTGGAGCCCGTCCTGGCGCCCGACATCGTGGGCGGGATCTTCTATCCCGAGGCGGGCACGCTGAACCCTCACCAATTCGTGCTGGGCGTCGCCGGGGCGGCTCGGGCCCGTGGCGCCACGATCCGGGAGGGAGAGGGCGTGGTCGATGTGACGATGGAAGGGGGCGCGGCTCGCGGGGTCCGATTGGCATCGGGGGAGATGTTGGGATGCGACGCGGTGGTGTTGGCGACAGGTCCGTTCAGCCTCGCGCTGGCACGGCGCCTGGGCACCCGGCTGCCGGTCCAGCCAGGCAAGGGGTACCATCGCGATCTCTCGGTGGGTCATGGTGGCGCGCCCAAGCTTCGCGTCGCCGGCGTACTCAACGAGACGTCGGTCTTCTGCACGCCCATGGATGGGTTCGTGCGCTTCGCGGGCACCATGGAGTTCTCGGGACTGAACCACGTGATGCGGAGGCCCCGTCTCGAGCAGCTCACACGGGCCGCGGCAGACTATCTTCCGGGCCTGGAGGTGCGGGTTCCCCTCTCGGAGTGGTGTGGTCTCCGTCCTGTCGCATCCGACGGACTGCCCATCGTCGGACCGTTACCTGGCGTGCCGTCCGTCGTGGCCGCGACGGGTCACGGGATGCTGGGATTGACCCTGGGTCCCGTGACCGGGGCCCTGGTAGCGGATTGGGTCCTGGAGGGAACGACCCGACCGCTTTGGCGAAGGCTGGCGCCTCAGCGGACGTCCACCACCAGGCGCCGGGGATTCCGGAACTCCATCACCCGGACCTGATCGCCGCTGTTCAGGCCGGCGGCCCACACGACGTTGTCGTTCAGGTCGCACACCAGCCCGCCTTCGGTGAACCGCTCCGGGGAGAGGGAACGCGTGCGCACCGGCACGCGCACCCCGTTGGCGTCATGGGCGTTGGCCGGCGCCATGCGGATGACCACGGCACGGTCGCCCGGAAGGTCCAGGGCCTTGGTTTCCTCACCGCAGGGGATTTCGGATCCCGCTTCCGCGAAGCCCACTTGGTATCCGGGGTAGAACGCGACCTCGGACAACGTGAACGACACCCTGGCGAACCCGTCGCTGCTGGAGGTCTCCACCGACTCCAGCCAGCCAGGACCCTGGGAGGGGGCCGGGTCGCGGCTCACACGGTTCCGCGTCCAGGGGAGTTCCACCGCGAGGTCCGCCATCACGAGGCCCATGAGGTCCGCCTCGGTGAGGGGCTCCCGGGCGATGGGCGTGATGGTGGAGTCGATGGCCATGGCGGCATCCCCGTCGGCGGGGGCCCCCTCTCCGGCGCAGGCGGCCAGGGCCAGAGCTGCGGCCAATGGAAGCAGACTTGAAGACGGGCGGATCGACATCATTTCAGGACCAACTCGGATTTGAGTGCGTTTGGGGACCGACAGCGGCGTACTACACCCTGGCGACGTTCCAGGTTCGCGGGAAGGCCGGCTAGCCCCGGGGGCTTCACCCCACCCCACCCGGCGACCCGCTACAGGTCCAGGCGGAGGATCTCCGGGTGGACGCGACTCGCCTCGGTCTCCCCTTCGACCTCCACGTTCTCGAGTCGCAGAAGGGCGGCCTTCGCGGGGAGACCGCCGCTGAAGCCGCCCAGGCGGCTATCCGCAGCGACGACCCGGTGGCAAGGGATGAAGATGGGGATGGGGTTGGCGCCCACGGCCTGGCCCACGGCGCGGGCCAGTTCGGCCCGGTCCACCGACTCGGCCAGCTCACCGTAGGTGGTGATCCTGCCGTGGTTGACGTTGAGGAGACGCGCATACACGTCCCGCTGGAACTCGGTAGCGGTTTCCAGATCAAGGGGAACGTCGAACACGGTGCGCTTGCGAGCGAAGTACTCGGACAACTGCTCGACGGCGTTGGCCAGGGTGGGGGGCCAAGACTCGGGCGGATCGGAGTGGGCGTCCTTGGGAAGCGGGCCGAACTCCACACGGCGCACGCCTTTGGGCGAAACCCAGATGGTGACGGGTCCCGCCGGGGTGTCGGGCATGTGAGCCGAACGAATCTCTGGATTGATCAGTGTCCCTCTCCTTCTCCGGTCTTCTTGAGCGCCTCCTGAAGGGCGTCGAAGCCCAGAAGCGCGCACTTCACGCGCACCGGAAACTTGCTCACGCCCGCCAGCGCCCGCAGGTCCCCCATGGAACGATCCTTCACCATGCTCTCATCGCCGTGCATCATGGCTTTGAACTTCTCTGCCACCTCGTCCGCCTCGTCCACGGCCCTTCCCTTGATGAGGGCGGTCATCATACTCACGGCGGCTTGGGAAATAGAGCAGCCGGAGCCTACGAAGCTGACATCCGCTACACGGCCGTCCTCGAGCTTCAGCTGCAGACGGATCTCGTCACCGCAGCTCGGGTTCCGCATGTGGATCTCCACGGTCTTGTCCGGGAGTTCGCCCTTGTTCTTCGGGCTGCGGTAGTGCTCGAGAATGAGCTGCTGGTACAGGGAGTTGAGGGGCGGCGTTTCCATGGAGTCAATCTAAGGAAAGGTACGGAGGGATCGCTAATGCACGCGTCGCGCACCGCACGCCTCGGCGCTGCTCAGACGCCGAAGATCCCTCGCACGATCGCCAGGCCGTCCACGAGCCGGTCCACGTCGGCGGTGGTGTTGTAGAGGTAGAACGACGCGCGTGCCGTGGCGGAGACCCCGTAGCGTTTCATGACCAGCTGGGCGCAGTGGTGGCC
>DATHZE010000026.1:0-3083 GCA_035458765.1 Longimicrobiales bacterium | reverse complement strand
GGCTGAGGTCAGCGAAGGAGTGATGGGCCACGTGGAGTTTGTCGTCCAAGCGGGGCACCGTGGGGAAGCCGCTCGCCACGCATCCCCCGATAGGGATAGGAAATCCAACGGCCCTGAGGAGCCGAAAGGCACGGTAGGGAGCGGCGTGGCGGTAAGCAAGGTGGCGAGCTCCGGCGGACCGGGAGGCAGGGACTGGTCGAAGCTGAAGTCGGGCGCGGGCTCAGGGTCCGCAGGGTCGAAGGCGGCGGTCTGATCGAGCAGGAAGTCACCTTGGGGCGGGCTGCGCGAGGACGCCGTCGAGGACGACGAGGTGGAAGTGGAGCCGAGCGGCCCGGAGGCCGAGGCGCGCAGCGCATCAGGAACGTCGTCCGCGAGACCTCCGAACGACGCGAAGCGGAGTTCGGAGAACTGCGGGTTGAGGGATGACCCGAAGCGGTGCAGGAAGGAGACGGCGCCGAGCTGGGCGTCTGGGGGCGCATCGGGACTGGCGGAGCGGAGCGTCGTGCGGATCGCACGGAGGAAGATCTGCAGGACGGCGCCGGCGACATCCGGGTTGTGGTGGAGCGCGGGGCGCAGGCGCTTGGGGAGGGAAAGGACCCACTGGCGTACGGGCAGGTGGGGCAGGACGTGGTCGGTAAGGTGGGCGGCCAGCGCCGCCATGCGCCGGGTGTTGCATGAAGGGCAGATGCCGCGGCCCTTGCAGGAGAAGGCGATCAGGCGCTCATGGCCGCAGTCGTCACAGCGGGCTCGGGCGAACCCGTACACGAGGATTCCGCAGCGTAGGTAGGTCCGCGCCCCCTGTCTGGGCCGATGCCGATGGAGTGACCCGAAGCAGAAGAGACAGGGCGACGGCCTCGGTGGACCCGAGGCGTCACGCCGGCAAGGAGGTGAGGTGCTCCGTCTTGATCTCTTTGGCGCCACGGATATCACGAGCGCGGAGGGGTCTGCGGCACACTCGGTACTGAGGCAGCCCAAGCGCCTGGCGGTGCTCGCCTATCTCGTCCTGGCCCGGCCCCGGGGCCTACACCGGCGGGATCATCTCGTCGCGATCTTCTGGCCGGACAAGGACGAGGACCACGCGCGCGGTGCGCTCAGTCAGGCACTGTCCTTCCTGCGCCGGTCGCTGGGCGAGGACGTGATCCGGTCGCGCGGCGACGACGTGGGCGTGGATACAGCCATGGCACCACTCCGTGAAGCCACCCACGCTCCGGCATGGTGGCCCCAGCGAAGCCTCCTTCAATCAGCCGGAAATCCATTCTGCAATCAGCCGACCGTACACTTGCAATTGGACGCGCACTAATCTTACAATCAGCCGCATGACATCGCCGGCCACCTACCCCCGGTTCACCGAGGCACGACTGCTGGAGGCCCTGGCGGACACGCCCGTGGTCCTCATCCACGGTCCTCGCCAGTGCGGCAAGACCACCCTCGCGAAGGCGGTTGGAGATCGCACGGGCTACACATACCTGAGCTTCGACGACGACGTGACCCTGGCGGCGGCCACCGCCGACCCTGTGGGGTTCGTCCACGAGTTGCCGGCCCGCACGATCCTGGATGAAGTGCAGCGTGCCCCGGGCATCTTCATGGCCCTCAAGACCGTGGTGGACCGTCATCGGACCCCGGGGCGCTTCCTGCTTACGGGCTCCGCGAATGTGCTTCTCCTGCCGAAGCTCGCCGATTCGTTGGCTGGTCGCATGGAGATCCTGCGCCTCCACCCACTGGCCCAGTGCGAGATCGGGGGCCGGGATCCCGACTTCCTCGACGCATTGTTCCGCGGCTCGTTCAAGACCCGAACCTACGAACGGATGGGTCGCCAACTGGCCGAGCGTGTCACTGCGGGGGGGTACCCTCCCGCCCTGGCCCGAAATGCGGGCCGCCGCCGATCGGCCTGGTACCGCGACTACGTGGAGACGCTCGTCCAGCGAGACGTACGCGATCTGGCTCGCATTCGCTCGCTCGATGTCCTTCCCCGACTCCTGAGCCTGGCGGCGGCGCAGACGGCGAGCCTCATCAACGTCAGTGACCTGGCGGGTCCATTCCAGGTAAGCCGCCCTACGATTCGTGAGTACGTCACGCTCCTGTCCCAGGTCTTCCTCCTGGAAGAACTCGCTCCCTGGCACACCAACCGCATGAAGCGCCTGGTGAAGACGCCCAAGCTCCATCTCACGGACACGGGCCTCGCCTGCTCACTCATGGGACTCGATCCGGAAGGCCTCTGGGAGGACCGAGCCACCTTCGGCCGCGTCCTCGAGACCTTCGTCTACCAGGAACTCAAGCGGCAGGCGAGCTGGCATGACGCAGACGTCCGGTTCCATCACTTCAGGGACAAGGACCTGGCGGAGGTGGACATCGTTATCGAGCGAGGCACCCACCAGGTGGCCGGGGTCGAGGTGAAGGCCGCCGCGACGGTCTCGTCGTCCGACTTTCGCGGCCTCAGGAGGTTGAAGGAGGCTTCCGGCAAGCGCTTCGCCGCGGGCGTGGTCGTGTACGACGGAGAAGCCAGCGTCAGCTTCGGAGACAGCTTGTATGCTCTTCCCATCAGGGCGCTCTGGGAGGGTCCCTGAACAGGGACAACGTCATCTCCTGGCTCGCAGCTTTCCTCGACGACCCCAACCACCTGGTGCGCGCCGAGGCCCGGGCTGACCTGGGGGGCGACATCCGCAGGCGGAGGGTGGGCCGCAAGCGACGGACGGACACGGAAGGGGCGGCCGGTCCCGTTGGAACCGACCGCTCCCCGGGAGGATCCCGTCACGCCGGCGAGCGACGCTTCCCGGGATCAGTTCACGAAACAGGCCTGCACCTTGAGTCGGTAGGTATCGAACAGGATGGGGGCGGGCCCGGTCCCGTCCCACTCCGGCGCGACGTCGAACCAGAAACGTGTGCGGATCTTGAGGTGCCGGGTCCCGTCGTCGCTCGCGTAGTTTTCCAGCATCTCGGTCGAGGCCCGGTAGACCGATCCGTCCCGCTTGAGCTGGAAGTGGCCCGGCTGCGCCGTGAAGGTCGGACGCCACACGGATCCGTCGGCGGCTTCCATATAGTAGCCCGGCTGGAAGGCGTGATCCATCATGATGTTCAGGCCGCCC
>DATHZE010000025.1:0-10935 GCA_035458765.1 Longimicrobiales bacterium | reverse complement strand
ACACTCGGTGAGTCTCAGGCCTGATCCGTACAGCAAGGCGGCAACCAGCCGGTTCCTCCCTCCCAACTCGCGGAGTACCCGGTTGCACTCCGCCGGCGAAAGTACGCTGGGCCGGCGCTGCTTTCCCTTTGCCCTGGGCATCGCGCCTGCATCGGGACAGTTCAGCACCTCGCGTTGGAGAAAGGCGATGGCGGAAGCTGCTTGATTCTGTGTGGACGCGCTCAGGCGCTGCTCCACGGCGAGGTGTTCCATGAAGCGGCGCGCCGCCTCGGCGCACAGCCCGTCCGGAGTCTCAGGGTCCATGAAGCGCAGAAAGCGCTCCGCCCAGCGAAGGTACGTCTCCTCCGTCCGCACGCTGAGTTGCCGCGACCGAATCACCCTCCGGACCGCACCCAGGATCGCGGCCCGGGCGACGCCGTCCATTGGTGGTGGGGTTGCCATGGTCCACGTACGCGGATCGGGCGGGGCGGTCCGATGCTTCTCTGGGCCGGCTGCGGGGGCGGTGGCCTAGCGTACGATCTCCACGATCTCCCCGGAGAGGGTGCCGTCGTCCGCCACCGTGACCTTCGCCACCGTCACCGGCAGGGTGAACCTCCTTGGGCCTGCGCTCCCTGGATTCAGATAGAGCACCGGGCCCCAGCGCTCGGTGAGGGGCTTGTGGGTATGCCCACTCACCACGACGGCGATGCCCGCCGCCTCGGGATCCAACTCCAGCTCCCTATCGCCGTGATGGACGTACGCCAGGGGTCCCCGGGGCGCCGGGGCGCCCGGCCCTTCCGCGATGCGGCCGTCCGGAGCGCCCAGATCCACCACCACGCTCCGGGGAAGCCCGGCCCTGAGCGCTCCCCAGTCCGTGTTCCCATGCACGGCGAACACCGGCGCGATCCTCTCCAGCGCTTCAAGAATGGCCGGGTCGCCCACGTCCCCGGCATGGAGGATGAGGTCGCTGCCCCTCAGTGCGTCCTCTGCTTCGGGACGAAGGCTTCCGTGAGTGTCGGAGATCACGCCGATGGTCCGCACCGTTCCCCTCGCCTCCTCGTTCCGCTTGCCGTTGGGTGGATCCGGGACCCAGCTTTCGGTCGTTCACTCCTCCGACTACCCCGAGGTCTCCGTGTCGTGCGCCCAGTGTAAAGGTATCGTCCAGGAGTTCGACGACCGCCTCGCCCGGCGTGAACTGCGTCGGTACCGACGACGCGGCGCTTCCGGTACGACGCGGATCCTTCTGGACGCGCTCCTTGAGCAGGGCGTGGAGGGGCGATCGTTCCTGGATATCGGTGGTGGCGTCGGCGCCGTTCAACACGGCCTCATGGCCGCGGGGGCATCCCATGGCACGCACGTGGACGCTTCCCCCTCGTACTTGGCGGCGGCGAGGGACGAGGCCGTGCGCCTCGGCCACGCCGACCGCGTGCGATACGTGGAGGGCGATGCGGTGACGCTGGCCCCTGAACTCGACGCATCGGACATGGTCACCCTCGATCGAGTGGTGTGCTGCTACCACGACATGCCTGCCCTGGTGGATGCGTCGGCGTCCCGGGCCCGGGCGCTGTACGGGTTGGTGTTTCCCCGGGAGCACGTGTTCATGCGGTGGGGCGTTCGGGTCTTGAACCTCCTCCAGCGCATCCGGCGCCGCCCCTTCAGCGTCTTCCTCCACGGCACTGCGGCGGTGGAGGCCCGCGTCCGCCGACACGGCTTCCGAAAGATCCTCCACGCCCACTCCCCCCTCTGGCAGATCCACCTCTACCTCAAGGACCACGGGACCGCTCCCGGTGCCTCCTGACCATCATGGACCTCCCCTTCTCCACCCTCGACGTCTTCACGGATCACACCTTCGGCGGCAATCCCCTGGGCGTCTTTCCCGACGCGTCGCACCTGCCTACCGAACTCATGCAGCGCGTCGCCCGGGAGATGAACCTCTCCGAGTCCGTCTTCCTGGGGCCGCCCGAATCCGACGAGGGTGCGGCCCGGGTGCGCATCTTCACGCCGGGCCTCGAGGTCCCCTTCGCCGGCCATCCCACCGTGGGCTCCGCCGTCTACCTGGCATCCCTCCTGCCCGACGCGCCGGGCGACGGGATCGTGACCCTGGTCCTCGACGAGAACGTGGGACCCGTTCCCGTGGACGTTCGGTTCGAGGCTGGCGTACCGGTCTTCGCCCGCTTCACCACGGCACTCCTTCCGGAACACCGCCCTTCCCCGGTGCCCCCCGCCGACCTGGCGCGCATGGTGGGCCTCGACCCATCGGACATCCATCCGGAACTACGCCCGGAGATGGTCTCGTGCGGCCTTCCTTATTACGTGGTGCCCATCGCCTCCCTGTCCGCGATCCGCGGGGCGGTCCTGGACATGGCCCTCTGGCAACGCCTGGTCGCCCCGCTTTGGGCCGACCACGTCTACCTCCTCTGCCCCGAGGCCGAGGGCCACGGGGTGGACGTGCACGTCCGCATGTTCGCCCCCGCGGCTGGGGTCCCGGAGGACCCGGCCACCGGCTCGGCCGCGGCGGCTCTTGGAGGCTACTTGTCCAAGGTCGATGGATGCGAGGCGGGGTCGCTCCGGTGGACGGTGGAGCAGGGCATCGAGATCGGGCGTCCATCCATCCTCCACGTGGAGGCGGATCGTGCCGCGGGCGCGACGTCCGCCGTGCGCGTCGGCGGCTCGGCGGTGTTCGTGAGCCGAGGCTCCATGTCGGTTCCCGAGTCATGACGGCCCGCGGGAAGAAGGTCCTCTGGACGCTGGTGGGGACGCTCCTGCTGCTCCTCCTCGTTGGCTTCGGCGTGGTGCCCCGGGTCGTGGGCGGAGCCATGAACCGCACCCTGGATGGCGCCCTGGGCCCCGTGAGCGCCGACGCCGTGCGCATCCAGGAGACGCTCGCTGGCGCAGACCTCCACGCCGACGCCCTCCTCTGGGACAGGGATCTTCTGGCGCGAGGGTCCTGGGGACACGTGGACGTGCCCCGCCTCATCGAGGGCCACATGGCGGTGCAGCTCTTCACCGTGGTGACCAAGACGCCCAGGGGCATGAACATCGAGACCAATGCCGGTGACTCCGACAACATCACGCTCCTGTCGGTCCTGGAGCGATGGCCGCCCCGCACGTGGAGGAGCCTGACCGAACGCGCCATCCTGCAGGCCGACAAGCTCGAGCGCTTCGCCACGGACAGCCACGGCCGCCTGGCCTTCGTCCGGTCCAGGGAGGAACTGGAGGGTTTCCTGGCCCGACGCGACTCCGACGAGGAGACCGTGGCGGGGGTCCTTGGGCTCGAGGGCACCCACGCCCTGGAAGGGGACCTGGCTAACGTGGGTCGCCTCTTCCAAGCGGGTTTCCGCATGTTCGGGCTGACCCACTTCTTCGACAACGAGGTGGGCGGCTCGGCCCACGGTGTGGGCAAGAGCGGCCTCACCGACTTCGGCGACCAGGTGCTGAGGCGGATGGAAGACTTGGGCATCTTGATGGACCTGGCACACGCATCCCCGTCCCTCGTCGATGACGTGCTGTCCCGCACCACCCGTCCGGTGGTGGTGTCCCATACCGGCGTGAGGGGGACCTGCGACAACCGGCGCAACCTCGATGACGGCAGGCTGGCCGCCGTCGCGGCGACGGGTGGTGTGGTGGGCATCGGGCTGTGGGAGACAGCGGTGTGCGGCACCAAGCCAGCGGATTGGGCGCGGGCCGTGCGCTACGCCGTGGACGTAGCCGGCGCGGACCACGTCGGCCTGGGTTCGGACTGGGACGGGGCAGTCGCCACCATGGTGGACGCCTCTCAGACGGTCCACCTCACCCAGGCGCTTCTGGACCAGGGCTTCTCGGATGTGGAAGTGAAGAAGATCATGGGCGGGAACGTGATCCGCGTGCTTCTCGCGACATTGCCGTCGCGGGCGCCGGCTCTGTGAGGGAGGTCGGAGGTCGGCGGTCGGGCACCGCAGCCCGCCCGGTCCCGCTTGGGGCTTTGGCGGCTTGGTTCCTGGTCGTGGTGGGCGCTGCGGCGCCCGCCCAAGCTCAGACGGTGATGGGCCGGGTCCTGGACGACGCCCGGGAGAGCCCGGTTTCCGGCGCTGCCGTGCGCCTACTCGACAGGGATGGCCGGAAGAAAGTGGAGACCCTGGCCGATTCCCTTGGGCGCTTCGTCTTGGCGCCCCCCGAGGCGGGCGAGTACTACCTCGAGGCCACCCGGATCGGCTACCAGCGGGCACTCTCCCCGCTCTTGGCCTTCGCCGACCGCGACGACCGGGTCCAACTGGATCTCATGATGTCGCCTGCGCCCATCGGCCTGGAGGGACTGGCGGTGGAGGTGGACGTCGAGACCAGGGCGTCCGAAGACCTGAAGCTCAGCGGCGTCCGCCCGGCGACTCTCGGCAACCGCTGGATCTCCAGAAGGGACATCGAGGCGGTGGCCATCCGCTCAGACGTGGGCAACATCCTGGAGCACCAGAGCATCGCCGGCATGAGGATCATCCGCCCCGAGAACGTCGTCCCGGGCAGCGACGACGTGGGACTGTGCGTGAGCCTGGTCCGCGGCCGCACGGGGACGGGCCAGGGCACGTGCGCTCTGGTCGTCCTCGACGGCGTGCCCATCACGGGCGAGCAGGCGCTCTTCGTGGACCCAGAGTCCGTGGAGGGCATGGCGGTCCTCCTCCCCACCGAGGCCACCCTGCTCTATGGAACCCGGGGGGGCCGCGGCGTCCTCCAGATCTGGACACGGAGGGGCGGGGGCCGGTAGGCCGTCGTCCGAGCTTGCCATGACGCGCCGCCTGGCACTGGGCGTCCCCGTGCCGTAGTCTGGTCTCCTTCACCCCACCGGAGGACCCTCATGAAGCGCGCTTATCCTGCTCTCCTCGCCCTGGTGTCGGCCTGTGCTCCCGCTGCGCCGTCCACCGAACGAGCCGACGACGCCACACCGCCCTGGGATTGGACCGAGACGGAGGTCCTCGCGGCCGTGGGCCAGGTGCGGGCCGGCCGCGACCTGAACCCTTCGGAGTGGCCCGGTGGGGCGAGGGTCGCCGTCCTCCTCTCCTTCGACGTGGACAACGAGACCGTCCAGGGGCTGCGCGACGGCACCGTCAGCGTGGGGCCCCTGTCCCAAGGAGAATACGGGCACCGGGTCGCACTTCCCCGCATCCTGCGCCTCCTCGAGCAAGAGGACGTGCCGGCGACCTTCTTCTTTCCGGCGTGGAGCCTGAAGCTTGCGCCGGAGCAGGCTCAGTGGATCCAGGCGGATGAGATGCACGAGATCGCTGTCCACGGGTGGATTCACGAACGGAACTCCGCCTTGGACGAACCCACCGAACGCCGCCTCCTGGAGGCCGCCGTGGAAACGGTCACGGGGATCACCGGCCGGCGTCCGGTGGGGTACCGCGCACCGTCCTGGAACTTCAGCCCGAACACGTTGTCCATCGTCCGGGACCTGGGCTTCCTGTATGAAAGCTCCCTCATGGCCGACGACCGGCCCTACGAACTCGTGCAGAACGGTGAGGCCACCGGCCTGGTGGAGCTTCCCGTCGAGTGGATCCTCGATGACGCGCCCCTCTTCAACCCCCAGGGCAACTCCTACAGCCCGCCCCGGGATGTGGCGCAGGTGTGGATGGACGAGTTCGACAAGGCGTGGGAGGAGGGCACCATGTTCCTGCTCACCCTGCACCCCCACGTCAGCGGTCATCGCTCGCGCATCGTGGCCCTGGAGATGCTCCTGGACCACATGAAGGCCAAGGGCGGCGTCTGGTTCGCGACCCATGAGGAAGCTGCCCGCTATGTGAAGGTGCAGGCGGGAATGGACTAACGCAGGCGTCCCAGCGCTTGGTGCAGGTCCTGCATCCCCTGCACGACCTCGGCTCCCGGGGGGAGAGCGCGCCGGTCCAGTCGACCGGCTGCCGCGCCCCCGACCAGAATGGCGGTGCCCTCCGGGAGTGCCCGGTGCAGTTCGGCGAGGCCTTTCTCCACGGCCTTGGCGGTTTCGGCGTTGACCACGCTCACCGCTACCGCGCGAGCCGCCAGGGCCCGGGCCGCCCGGGCGATGTCGTCAGCGGGCAGATCCACCCCGAGGTGGGTGGCATGCCAACCTTCCAGCGCTGCGGCCGCCACCACCAAACGCGCACCGAGACCATGCCGCTCGCCCGGTAGCGTCGCCACCACGACCCGGGGACTTCCTGGCTCCACCGACGCCGGGTCGGCGAGCCACCCCAGCACCCGTTCGACGACGCCGGTGCACAGGTGCTCGTGGGCCGGGCTGAGTTCCTCCCTCGTCCACGCGGTCCCGACGCGGTGCAGGAGCACACCCACCACTTCCTCCAGGAAGGGATAGGCGCCGAGCGTCACCGCCGAACGGCGCAGGAGCGCCTCCAGCCCGTCGCCGTCCAGCTCCATCACCAGCTTGAGCGCCGACTCCACCATGCGGCCGGCCACCGAGTCCCTCGGTGCAGAGGCTGCCGTCCCGCCGGCCCGCTGCGCTTGATCCTCCTGGAGGAGCGCCTCGGCCTCCTCGTCCCCCATCGACGCGACGACACTGATGGACCGCCCCGCATCGGCGAGGCGGCGGAGCCGTACGAGACGCTCCACGTCGGCGTCGGAGTAGAGCCGTTGGCCACCCTCGGAGCGGCTGGGCTCGACCACCCGGTACCGTCGCTCCCATGCGCGGAGCGTGGCGGGTGTAAGTCCGGTGCGCTGGGCGACGACGCGGATGGGATGGCGTGGGACGGTAGCGTTTGGCATGGCCAACATTAGCAAGGCGTCGAACCCGTGTCAAAGTATATAGTTCTACACATGCTTGACATTCCGTGGACCTCTGTGCATATTCCTAGACAGTCGCTGAACAAACCCCCGGTCCAGGAGTTCGAACCAATGTTACGCAACCTGACGCTAGCTGCCGCTGCCGCGGCCATTCTGGTGGCACCTTCCGCCGCCTCTGCCCAGATGAACGAGAAGGACATCGTCACCGTGGCCGTGGAGGCCGGTAGCTTCAAGACGCTCGCCGCCGCCCTCGAGGCCGCAGGCCTGGTGTCCACCCTGCAGGGTGCGGGCCCGTTCACCGTGTTCGCCCCCACCGACGAGGCCTTCGCCAAGCTGCCCGCCGGAACCGTCGAGGCGCTCCTGAAGGACAAGGAGGCTCTGACCAAGATCCTCACGTACCACGTGGTCGCCGGGAAGGTGACGTCGGACCAGGTCGTGACGCTCTCCGAAGCGCAGACGGTGGCCGGCATTCCGGTCAGCATCGAGGTCCGTGACGGCACGGTGTACGTGGCCGGATCCAAGGTCGTGACCGTGGACATCATGGCCTCCAATGGCGTCATCCACGTCATCGACACCGTGATGCTGCCCAAGAACTGAGTGGTTCCTCCTGCCTCGGGCGGGACTCGAAGCGGCGGCCGGCTCTTGCCGGTCGCCGCTTCTTTTTTGCACCCCGTGCATCCTCATTCTCACAGAAACACCCAGGGCGTTGCTCGCCTCCGTTGCCCGGGCCCCTCCGGGACGACACGTTGGTGCTGTACCCTCCCCAATACGTCTCGAGGATCACCCGGTCATGCGTCCGCGACGTCCCACCCCATTCGCCCTCCTTTCTGCGCTCTTCACGCTCGTTCTTCCCCTGGCCGTTGGCGCCCAGGAGGCCCACCGCACCCTCACGCCCGACGACCTCTTCAATGTCCGGCGCGTGGGCGCCCCCAAGGTGAGCCCCGACGGCGACTGGATCGCCTACACGGTATCCACCACGTCCCTCGAGGACGAGCGGAGCTACACCCGCATCTGGATGTCGCCGGCTGCGGGTGGCGACGCGATCCCGCTGACCGCCGGCAAGAAGTCTGCGTCGTCGCCGGCGTGGAGCCCCGACGGCCGCTACTTTTCCTTCCTGGCGTCCCGCGACAGCGCCAAGACCCAGGTGTGGGTGCTCGACCGCCGCGGCGGCGAGGCGTTTCCCCTCACCGAGGTTGAGCAGGGCGTGGGCAGCTACGCATGGAGCCCCGACGGCACGCGGCTCCTCTTGAGCATCCGCGACCCTGAAGACAAGGACAAGGACGAGGACGAGAAGGCCGACGCACCGGAAGATCCCTGGGTCATCGACCGCCTCGAGTTCAAGCAGGACGGGTCGGGCTACCTCACCGGCGACCGCCACACCCATCTCTACGTCTTTGACGTCACTACCAAGGCGCTGCGCCAGTTGACCAAGGGTCGTTGGGACGAAGACCAGGCGGAGTGGAGTCCGGACGGCACCAGGATCGCGTTCGCGTCGAACCGCACCCCGGACCCCGACACCAACGACAACACGGACATCTGGGTGGTCGCCGCGGACCTCACGGAGCCCACCGACGCGCCGACGCGGATCACGAGCCAACCCGGCTCGGACGCGTCCCCGGCGTGGAGCCCGGACGGTCGCACCCTGGCCTACGTCACCACAACCGACCTGGATGCCATGTGGTACGCCACGTCGTACCTGGCCGTGATTCCGGCCACGGGTGGAGAGCCCCGCCTCCTGACCCGGGCGTTGGACCGGAACCCCGCCAGCCCCCGTTTCTCCGCGGACGGCGCCTGGATCTGGTTCGGCCTGGAGGACTCCGGCGAGAACCACATCGTGCGCATCCGCCCCGACGGCACCGATCTCCAGCGCAGGGTGGCGGGGCCGGTGTCGGCAGGCGCCTTCGATTGGGGCGGCGCCACCTTCGCGTATCAGATGGGCACGCTTGACCGGCCCACGGAGATCTACGCCCTCGCCGGACCGGGCGGCGAGGCGCGCCGGATCTCCCACGCCAACGATGCGTGGCTGGAGGACGTCGACCTGGGCGAGACCCGAAACGTCCACTTCACCTCCGCGGATGGCACGGAGATCGAGGGCTTCGTCGCCTTTCCGCCGGACTACCGCGAGGGTCAGCGGTATCCGCTCCTGCTGCGCATTCACGGCGGTCCCGTATCCCAGTTCGACCACAGCTTCAACTTCGAAGCCCGCATGTTCGCCGCCGACGGCTACGTGGTGCTCTACACCAATCCGCGCGGCTCCTCCGGATACGGCCAGGCGTTCAGCCAGGCGATCTTCGCGGACTGGGGCAACAAGGACTTCCAGGACGTCATGGCCGGCGTGGACTGGGTCGTCGCCCAGGGGTGGGCGGACCCCGAGCGCATGGGGGTGGGGGGATGGTCGTACGGCGGCATCCTCACCAACTACGTCATCACCCAGACCGACCGCTTCGAGTGCGCCATCTCTGGCGCGTCCGAAGTGCTGTACGTCGCCAACTACGGACACGACCACTACCAGCGGGAATGGGAACAGGAGTTGGGGCTACCCTGGGAGGGAAAGAACCGAGACACCTGGGAGCGCATCAGCCCCTTCAACAAGCTGCACGAGGTCACGACCCCCACCCTGGTCATGGGCGGCGAGTCGGACTGGAACGTCCCCATCCAGAACTCCGAGCAGCTCTACCAGGTGCTGCGCAGACGGGGCGTCCCCACGGAGTTGGTGGTCTACCCGGGGCAGAGCCACGGCATCACGGTGCCTTCCTACCAGAAGGACCGCTACGAGCGCTATCTGGCCTGGTATGGCAAGTGGGTGAAGAACGCGGGTAAGCCCATTACGTGACGGCCCTGGAACCCATCGCCGTCCTCTTCGGCATCGTCTCCGTCTACCTCTCGGTGAAGGAGAAGATCTGGAGTTGGCCCACGGCCATCGTGAACGTGCTCCTCTACTTCCTCATCTTCCGGGAGCAGAGGCTGTACGCAGACATGGGGCTGCAGCTTTTCTACGCGGGCATCTCGGCGTACGGGTGGTACCACTGGCTCTTCGGCGGCGCTCAGCATACCCGCCTGAAGGTGTCGCGCACACCCCGCACGGAGCGGGTGCTGCTTCCGGTGCTGGGGGTCACGTTCGCCCTCACGCTCGGCACGCTGCTCAGCCGCTACACGGATGCGGCCCTCCCCTACGTGGACAGCACCCTCACGGCGGGGAGCCTGTGCGCCCAGTGGATGATGAGCCGCAAATATCTGGAGAACTGGGGACTCTGGGTCGTCCTGGACGTGGCCTATGTGACGCTCTTCATGAGCCGGGGGCTATACCTCACCGCGTTCCTGTACGCCGTATTCCTGGTGCTGGCGGCACGCGGCCACGTGGAGTGGTCACGGTCGTGGAGAGGCGCGCAGGCTGTGTGAGGACGGACGGTGCCGATGCGCCGTCAGACCACGTCGGGACCCATGGCTCCATGGATCGCCGCCCGAACCCGGGACAGCGGCGGCGCGCCCAGGATCTCGGTCCCCTCCCGGTAGAGCCTGCATCGCGGACCCGAGGGGGGCTCCCTGGAGGCCCATTGGTGGGGCCCCGGCGCCACGTCGTCTCCGTTTACCAGAATGGTGGGCGACCCGTAGGCCTTCCGGTTCTCCGGGCACTCCGGGTCGTCGGTGTCCCACTCGGTCCACACCGCCGGAACGTCGGCTTCCTGAAGGGCGCGCGTCAGCACCGCCCGCGCCTTCTCCACGTTCGGGCACCCGGGGTCGTAGACCAGTTCGACCAGCATCCTGAGAGCCGTGGGGACCTCCGGTCCTGAGGGTCGCAATCGTTCCTGCAACGTAGCAGAGGGACCCGGACTCGCCTATCCTTCGGCCATGTCCTTCCTGGCCCCGATGACCCGTCTCGCGCTCCTGGCGGCGCTGATCCCCGCAGCCGCCCAGGCCCAGACGCCGGAGCAACGATACGCCGACTGGGCCACTCCCACGTTCGTGGCCCAGGAATACCAGGCCCGCCGGAGCAGCCTCTTGGCCGCTCTGGCCCGGGCCGGCGGCGGCGTCTTCCTCGTCCCCTCCGCCGACGGCGTCACCCACGGCGAGACGTTCCGCCAACTCGACGACTTTCTCTACCTCACTGGACTCGAGTTGCCCGGCTCGCTCCTGGCTCTGGATGCCGATGCGGGGCAATCGGTCCTGTTCGTTCCCGCCCGGGCGTGACCTTGGCCGAGCTGACCCGGACCGCGTACCTGG